>NZ_JAWJBL010000007.1:0-55103 GCF_032842965.1 Psychrobacter sp. CAM01 | reverse complement strand
TCTTAGTCTTGTCCAGTGTTCATCTTTGAGCATGGTGCGAGGCATAGCGAACGATATCTTTTTTGTGTGAGAACTTAAAGATTAACCGTTCGCTATTTTTTTTGCCATTAATTTGTCGCCAATGTTCAACACGCCCTAATGAAAGAGCGTCTAAAGGCCAAAATTGGCTCGCTTTTCGCGTAACATAGCTCCACTGTTATTTGATTAGATTTTATTATGTGGGCATTTATCGTTTTTACGCAGCTGCTTACCTTGTTGACCAGCGCGATACTTTATTGGTTTATAAGACCGTATCGCAAGGTTAATAAGGCTGCGGTGCTTGCCGCGGTTTTTGTTGTCAATAATGCAGCGCTGATATACGGGTTGACGGAGTTTTGGTATGAGCGCTTTCATGTATATCTGGTTATTGGTATATTGCAAGGGTTTATGCTCTATGCCGCTGCATTAACAGCGGTAGGCTGGCTGCTAAACGCCCAGCTATTTAAGTACGTATGGCAGCCAAAACAGGCACGAGGTGCGGTGAGTATAATTTATGTCTGTATCGTGGGGCTGGCGGTATTTAACGCCTACTCGCCAGTCGTCCATCACCTAACGGTTATGACCGACAAACCACTTGCTGAGCCAATGACGATTGCGCTGCTATCAGATACGCATCTGGGCAGATGGTTTGGCAGTCGCCAGCTCGATAAGCTGGTGCGCCTAGTCGATAGCGAGCAGCCAGATGTGGTGCTCATCGCTGGCGATATTATGAATGATACCACCATCGCTTACGACCATCATAATATGAATGAGCATTTATCAAAGCTCGACGCGCCGCTTGGCGTTTATGCCACGTTGGGCAATCACGACTACCGCGGCTATGATAAGCAAATCGCACAAGCAGTAACGGCTGCTGGTATCACCGTGCTTGATAACCAAAGCGTGCTATTAGATGATTTGGTGTGGCTCATCGGCCGCTCAGATGATGTGGATCAAAGCAGACTATCAGCACAGGCGCTACTGACTCAGGTAGATACCGAACAGCCTATAGTCTTTTTAGAGCATCGCCCGTCTATGATGGATGAAATCAGTTCTTTACCGATAGATTTGCATGTAGCAGGGCACACGCATGGCGGCCAGATATTTCCATTGACGTTATTGATGCGCGGGCTTGCGCCCCTACATTATGGCGCTAAGGTGGTAGGGGAGACGCAGTTTTTGGTGACATCGGGATACGGCTTTGGGCCGGTACCGTTTCGACTGGGGACGCGCTCTGAGATCTGGATGATTACCCTGACGCCCAGTGATGCCATGGCTAAGCCGTCGTCACAGTCAGCGCACTAAGGCGGTCAGTCATTAGGCTGCCAACTGCCCCTGCTCACGAATGACCTCACGGACAAAACTGGCAAAACCGTGGATGATTTTGCGGGTTTCTAGTCCTAGCCCCTGATGAATGCTCATAAAGTGAATAAAACCATGCGGCGCACCAAGTACCGTATAGTTTCTCACCGATATGCTATGTGTCTTTAGTTGCTCTGCATACGCAAACGCTTCATCACGTAAAACATCCAGCTCTGAGGTGACGATATAAGTGGGGCAGACGTGGCTGTTGTCCCCCAGCATAGGCGAGTTGAGAATGTGTTGCCGCGGTAAGGGGCTGTTTTTTAGACATGCCGCGTCAAACACCGCCACATCGTCATGATCTAACAACAAGCCTTCGCCGTATAGCTCCCAGCTTGGATAGTCTGTCTCGATATCGGTAACAGGATAAAGCGGCATTTGTGCAAGCGGCTGAGGCAGACGCTCTAACAGCGCAAACATATCTTGCCCCGCTTCGCCTAGGTCTGCCCAAGCTTGTCTGGCAGGGGCGGTGAGCTGCTGAGCAATAAGGGTCGATAAGCCGCCACCTGCGCTGTCGCCTGCCAGAACGATACGTGATGGCAGCGCGCCAAATATATGACAGTGCTCGGCCAGCCAAGCATAAGCGCTGATACAGTCTTTTAGCGCGGCTGGGGCGGGGTGCTCAGGTGCCAATCGATAGTCGACACTGACGACAGGCCAGCCCGTCTGTTGGCTCAGCGCATGACAAAACTCGTGATGCGTATCGATACCGCCGATACAAAACCCGCCACCATGAAAAAACAACAACACGGTCTCATCAGGATTGTGCACGCTGCCTTTTTTGATTGTCTTTCTATAAGTACTAGCGTCTGGCTGATAGCAGCGAATGGTCATATCGCCATCATCAGCATTTGCAATCACCTTATCAGTCCAACGAACGCTGACCTCACCTTTTTTGCGAAAGCGCTTTATATTACTCATCAGCGTATCGCCCGTCTGTTGCCATACCTTTGGAGACTGCATGGCCACGGCATCGGCAGCGAACCTCTCACGCAGCTTAGGCATCGGCGTCAGCTCAAGCGGGGTTTTTAGCTTACTATTTATCGCCAAAATCAGCCGTAGATGGGCATCGGCATGCAAGTATTGCTTAGAAGTGGGGCCGCCAAGGTAGCTGACCAAACTTTCTAATAGCGGCAATGGCAAATAGCCTAGCCCTTTTATTGCATAATGTAAGGTATGCGCTTGATGATGAACGACTTGCTGATAACCCACACACGTGCTTTTTAACGCAAAGCACTGACGCTTAGCGCTATCTTTTGGTACAGCTTCTATCTCAGGCGCTAGCTCGTTTGAGCGCTTTAGATTGATCAACGCTCTATTTAATAAGGTGTTGAGCGATACGGTTGAATGAGACATAACACCTCGGATACATGATGGTTAGTGTTTGAAACAATAGATGTTTTTGGCCATAGTAAAGTAAAAGAAAACAAAATTGAGTATATTTTGGTAATGGATTGAATGAAAACAGTAAAAATTTTGGAATAAACCAAAGGTTTGGTAGCGAGTGTGAGCTATAAAGGTAAATCAATACCAGTAGGACGGCGCCTCTTTTAAAATAGATTGGCTAGATTTGCCTGTTTTTTCCAACGTTTTATTTCAATGTTTAGCCTCATCGTTTATGCCGTTGTCATCACCATGTCTCTAGAAGTCCCACGCACGTTGGTACAGCAATTGTTGTAAATGGGAAAAAATCCTCAGCTCAAGGCTTGAAATTTGTCCTCATCACCTTTATCAATCAGCTATCAAAGCATATTCGCAAAAAATCAGTGATATCTGTTGATTATCTAATAAAAGCGCAGACTAATAAGAGCACAGCAAGACTTGCTGCCAGCAGGTTTGTCGTGCCATACCTCAATCGTCATTATTAAAATTCTAAGGAGCTATCATGAGCGAGCAAAACAATAACCACAAGTCCCCTGAACACAATGTGGCGCACGACAATGTCGAGCATAATGACAGTATTTTAGAAGAAACCATGCAAGAGTTTGATCCAAAGAAAAACTCAGGCGAAGAAGCCACAATTGAAAACGAGATCAACCTTGATACATTCAAAGCGCGCATCGCTGAATTAGAAGGCGAAGTGAAGCAGGCCCGTGAGACCACCGCCCGTGCCAATGCCGAAGCTTACAATGCGCAAAAACGCATGGAGCAAGAAGCCGATAAGAGCAAAAAATTTGCCCTACAAAAATTTGCCAAAGAGCTATTGGAAGTCGTCGATAATCTAGAGCGTGCTATTGAAAACGCTGACGCCAGCGATCCGGTTGCCGAAGGCGTGCAGCTGACGCACAAAGCTCTGCTGTCTGTTCTTAACAAAAACGGTATCGAAGTGATTGACCCACAAGGTGAAAAGTTCAATGCTGATGTCCACGAAGCGGTGGGTATCGATGCCGAAGCCGACGCTGATGTGGTCGGTACAGTGCTACAAAAAGGCTATAGCTTAAATGGTCGCCTACTACGTCCAGCGATGGTACGCGTGGGTCAGTAGGATTTTTTACTTGATTTTAAGCGTCTAAACCTTACTTATATAAAGGGTTTTGACAAAAAATCACACAAAAGACAATTTTTGCTTGATGATTGCCTTGAAAAAACCGAGAGGCAAACCGATATATAGCAACAAGTGACCAACTATGGTCTGAAGATATAAGTAGTTATATTTAAAATATACATTAGGAGCATTTGATTATGGGTAAAGTAATTGGTATTGACTTGGGTACAACCAACTCATGTGTGGCAGTGATGGAAGGTGACAAAGTCAAAGTCATCGAAAACGCTGAAGGTACCCGTACCACACCCTCTATCGTCGCTTATAAAGACGACGAAATCCTCGTTGGTCAATCGGCTAAGCGTCAAGCGGTCACCAACCCAAAAAACACTTTGTTTGCGATCAAACGTCTGATCGGTCGCCGTTTTGATGACAAAGTGGTACAAAAAGACATCGGCATGGTGCCATACAAAATCGCCAAAGCGGATAACGGTGATGCTTGGGTAGAAGTAAACGGTAAAAAACTAGCGCCACCACAGGTTTCTGCCGAAATTTTGAAAAAAATGAAAAAAACAGCAGAAGACTATTTGGGCGAAAAAGTAACAGAAGCGGTCGTAACGGTACCTGCTTATTTCAACGACTCACAGCGTCAAGCAACTAAAGACGCCGGTAAAATCGCGGGTCTTGATGTAAAACGTATCATCAACGAACCAACTGCCGCCGCTCTTGCTTATGGTATGGACAAAAGGCAAGGCGATAGCACAGTTGCTGTATATGACTTAGGCGGTGGTACATTTGACGTATCAATCATCGAAATCGCTGACGTCGATGGCGAGCAGCAGTTTGAAGTACTAGCGACCAATGGTGACACATTCCTTGGCGGTGAAGACTTTGACTCAGCATTGATTGATTACTTGGTCGATGAATTCAAAAAAGAGCAAGACGTCAACCTAAAAGGTGACTCACTTGCAATGCAGCGTCTAAAAGAAGCAGCCGAAAAAGCAAAAATCGAGCTATCAAGCGCTCAAAGCACTGAAGTGAACTTACCATACATCACCGCTGACAGCAGTGGTCCTAAGCACTTGGTCATCACTATCAGCCGCTCTAAGCTTGAGAGCCTAACCGAAGATCTGGTGCAGCGTACCATGGGTCCTTGTAAGATTGCCCTTGAAGATGCTGGCCTAAAAGTCGGCGACATCAACGACGTGATCTTGGTCGGTGGTCAGACTCGTATGCCACTTGTACAACAAAAAGTACAAGAGTTCTTCGGTCAAGAGCCACGTAAAGACGTAAACCCTGACGAAGCAGTAGCAGCGGGTGCCGCGATTCAAGGTGCGGTATTGTCTGGCGACAAAACTGACGTCTTATTGCTTGATGTGACACCATTGACCCTTGGTATTGAGACGATGGGCGGCGTAATGACTCCAATCATCGAGAAAAACACCATGATTCCTACCAAGAAATCACAAGTGTTCTCAACAGCAGAAGACAACCAGCCTGCGGTAACCATTCAGGTTTATCAAGGCGAGCGTAAAATCGCTAACCAAAACAAACTGCTTGGCCGCTTTGACTTAACAGATATTCCACCAGCGCCGCGCGGTCTGCCACAAATTGAGGTGACTTTCGATATCAACGCTGATGGTATCATGAACATCTCAGCGACTGACAAAGGTACTGGTAAAGCGCAAAGCATCCAGATTAAAGCAGATTCTGGTTTGTCGGATGAAGAAGTTGAGCAAATGGTACAAGACGCTGAAGCCAACGCAGCTGAAGATGAGAAATTTGCAAATCTGGCACAAGTTCGCAACGAAGCGGATGGTCGTATCCATGCGGTACAAAAAGCGCTAAAAGAAGCGGGTGATAAAGTCACTGAAGAAGAAAAGTCATCAGTAGAAGCAGCGATCTCTGAGCTAGAGACAGCGACTAAAGAAGATGATCATGACGACATCAAAGCCAAACTTGAAGCGCTAGACAATGCTTTCTTGCCTGTCAGCCAAAAAATCTATGCTGATAGCGGCGCAGGCGCAGAAGGTATGGATCCAAGCCAGTTCCAGCAAGGCGCGGATGCAGCAAGTAACAACCAAGCCGACGATGATGTTGTCGATGCTGAGTTTACAGAAGTAGACGACAAAAAATAAAACGGCTGATAAGCTGACCGTTGATTAATGTGATATAAAAGCGTACCTTTCGAGGTGCGTTTTTTTATGGCAGTTACTCATTTGATCAACGATCGATATTTGACCCAATAAACTGGGCACTAATAATCAGTGCCTCATAAGTGAGTACGACACAAGCGTCCCCTGCTTTGTCTATTGCCGAAAACTGCTGCCAGTAGCGCCGCTCAAACTGCTGTAAGCTCGATTTGTTCCAGATAAAAGCCACGCGCGGGCTGGCTTTTTTTTGCGTTTGATTGGTCGATACCCCAGTGAGTTTCATATGTTTGAGTACCGCATAAGGACTAGAAAACGTCACATCAAAGCGCCGTGTCGATAGTGTTATGTCGTCAAACCCAGCTTGATGCAATGCCAAGCGCCATTGCTGCATATCAGGATAGTGAAGGCCTTGACCAGTCAGGGCTTTGATTTGCAAAAAATTATTGGGCGTAAAGGTGCTAAAGGCCAGTTGGCCACCTGCTTGGAGGCGAGAGGCAGAGTGGGCAACAAAGCTGAGAGGATCATCAAACCATTGCACGGCATTGGCACTGACAATCAAGCTATACTCTCCTTTGAAGTCGATAGTTTCGGCATCGCCGATGACGATCTGAGCATTTGGCAAAATGCCTTGCAGGGTAGCTGTTTGCTCGGCGCATAGCTCATTGATCAGCCAGTGCTGGCTTTGAATGTGCTCGGCCAATAGGCGGGTCATCTGACCTGTACCTGCGCCAATCTCTAAGACGCTATCTTGCGTTTTTTGGGGGATGGTCGCCAGCAGGTCGTGACAGATCTTTTGCTGGATAGTGGCGTGCTCATCATAATGACTGGCATTGGCAAAATGGCGCGCGATGGTTTGCTTTCTGTGATCTAGCTTGAGTGCGGCTGGGTGTGTCATCTATGCTATTACATCCTGTCGGTGAGCCATTTTTCCTAAACCATATCATCGTCTTTACCTGATCGTAAGGTACCTGTACGTCAGTCATCGCCAATAGCGATTCAACCTATATTTACTATATTTAAGACAACTACAGCTGCTGAATTAACTGCTCACAGTTATCATAGGTCAGTTTGGCATTCATCACGAGACGAATGCGCGCGCTGTTGGCAGGTACGGTAGGCGGCCTAATAGGCAGTGCATAAAACCCAGCGGCCTGTAGCTGCTGAGCTTTGGCCAGTGTGCGCGCATTATCGCCCAATATATAAGGGACGATAGGCGAGGCGTAGGCGCTACTGGGTGCGTTGGTAGAGTGCTTGCGAGCAATGGCCTCGCTCAGCTCGATAGACAGTAGCGCCAAATGCGTCCGCGCCGATGTCAAGCTTGGCATTTTGGCCAACACAAAACGCGTCCAAGCATGGTTGATGGGCGGCAATGCGGTACTAAAGATAAGTGAGCGCATGTGATTGACCAGCCAGCGCTTGATGATTTCATCACACATGATATAAGCGCCAACGGAGGCAAATGCCTTGCCAAAGGTGCCAACCAAATAATCAATCTGCCCGAGTGTCTGCGTTTCCTCTGCCAGCCCAAGCCCTGTCTCCCCTAGGACCCCGATGGCATGAGCCTCGTCGACATACAGCTCAATGCGCGCATCTTGGGCTTTTATTTGTACCAGCTGTTGTAAGTCTGCGCGATCACCATCCATACTAAACACGCTTTCGGTCACGATAATGATGCGCCTAATATCGTCATCAGCTTGCTCGATAAGCCGAGCCAGATGCGTGTAGTCATTATGACGATAACGGCGATAGCCAACGGTTTTGTTTTGGCTAAGGCGCAGCCCATCGATGATACTGGCGTGTACCAGCTTATCTGCTAACACCAGCGTTTTGATGGGTAAGGCGGTCAGCGCAGGCAAAATGCCGATATTGGCATGATAGCCGCTGTTAAATACCAACACAGATTTTGGCCTACTCAGATTGCTAGGACTGCTAGGACTATTAGAGGCATCTTCTTGACCCACCGCCGTTTGATACCACGCTTGCATCTCAAGCTCTAAGGCTTGTAACTGCTTGTCGTTTCCTGTGAGTAGCCGTGAGGAGGTGGCACTCATCTTAGGGTAATGCGTGTCAGCCAATTGATCCATCTGCTCAAAAAAAGCCCTTTGCAGCGCACCATCGCTGCCCAAGCCCAGATAGTCATTACTGGCGATATTTAATAAGCGTTTACCTTGATAAACAACATAGCGCCCATCATGCGCCAGCGCCGGTATCTGCCGATACTGCTCATTTTTCTTTAGCGTCTGTAATGCTTGCTCCAGCTCATCCTTGAGGCTCATCATCTATTTTTTCCTGTCATTTTGATTAAACAAAGTGGTTTTTCGGCTTTTTCGGTCTCTTTGTCCCTTGCGGCTAGGGCATGTATTCTATCAAGCGATAATTGTCTAACTGGGTGAAACATGAGGATACGCTCGGTAAAACCTAGTGCTCAGACAAACGCGCTGCCATCGCTTTCGATGAAATAAGTAGGGATTATTGCACAAAAAAGGAGGTTGTAACAAAAGATTTCATATCTTTGCCTTTGTAACCCACACGCTGATAAATACTTGCAAATCTTAACTCTCACACCATCAAACACTGACAGAGAGTTTGAAATAGTTTGTTACTATATATTCATCGTTAGCAAACAAGGCGATAAGGCCAAAAGCCTATATAAATAAATAACTTGTTTGTCACAGTTTTAAGGAGCTTATCATGAATACTCTGCAAAAAACCCTGCTTGCGCTAGCTACTGGTTCATTGTTGACAGTCAGTGCTCAAGCCGCGACAACTTATAGCAACGGCTACACAGGTCAGCCTTATGTGGGCGTAAAAGTCGGTCAGTTCGACTTGGATATCGACAATGCTGATGACCCAACAGCTTACGGTATATATGGTGGTTATAACTTTGACCAAAACTTCGGTATCGAAGCAGAATATGTCGGCTCAGACGATGCTGACTACAGAAACGGTGACCTAGATGCCAAAACGTATGGTGCTTATGGTACGGCCCGCTACCAGTTTCCAAACACCGGCTTATACGCCAAAGGTAAACTAGGGGTAGCCAAAACTGAGGTCGAAGGTGACTACACGGTTGGTCCATTAAAAGTATCAAATTCAACCAGTGATACTGGTATCGCAGGTGGCGTGGGCCTTGGTTATTCAGTAAACCCAAACTTTGGGGTTGAAGCCGAGTATGCCATGATGGATAGCGACGTCGATGCCAAACTATTGACAGTGGGCGCTCATTTAAAATTCTAAATCGATGATGAGATGACTTAAAGTCTACCGGATTAGAAATTTATAAGAGAAATGTATTCATTGAGAAACGACAGTTGTCTATCTCGTTTCTCAAACCCATACTCTATATAAGATTAATAAATAGAACTATCTTAGGAGAATATTATGAAAACTTTACAAAAAACACTATTGGCTTTAGCCGCAGGTTCACTACTCACCGTAGGCGCGCAAGCGGCCGTCACTTATGGTAATGGTTATACAGGTCAAGCCTACGTCGGTGCCAAAGTTGGTCAGTTTGATTTAGACCATGCTGGTACTGATGATCCAACAGCTTATGGTATCTATGCAGGTTACAATTTTGACCCTAACTTTGGTATCGAAGCTGAGTATGTCGGCTCAGATGACGCTGATTATACTAGCTTGGGTCAAAAAGGCGAGGTTGATGCTAAGTCTTATGGCGCTTATGGTACATACCGCTATCAGTTCCCAAATACAGGGTTATATGCCAAAGGTAAATTAGGTATTGCTAAAACTGAAGTGGAAGGTAAAGGTACTTTGACACAGAACTTTTCAGATAGCGATACGAGCCTAGCAGGCGGTGTTGGTCTTGGTTATTCAGTAAATCCGAACTTTAGCGTTGAAGCTGAATACGACAAGTTGGGAAGTGATGCTGATCTAATGACTGTTGGTGCTCAGCTGAAGTTCTAAGATATTGATTAATCACACCTTGTATTTATATTTTAGACAAAAAACGATCGCTTTGGCGGTCGTTTTTTTCATGTAGCAAAGGTTGTTTGGCGCTTATTGGTTTCAACTAAGGTATGTGCGTTGTGTTATGAGCGTTGTCCATTGATGATTTTTAAGAAGTTATAAACGCTAAAAGTATGCTACATTGAAAGCTAAGGTAGCAAGCTAGGATGATTCAGACAGGGTAGGTGGCAATGATGGAGATGTTTTTGATGATTGAGCCTTGGCATTGGTTGGTACTGGGCTTTTTGTTGCTGATTGTTGAGATGTTTGTGCCGACATTCGCCAGCCTGTGGTTTGGTGCCGCTGCTATTATTGTCGCAGCATTGGCTTGGCTCTTGCCGATTTCTCTTTTTGTACAAGTTGTCATTTGGTTGGTGCTGTCGGCAGTGTTTTTAATCGCATGGTTTAAGTTTATCAAGCCTTTATCCGTGGACCGTACCAAAGCTGGATTGGGCGGGAGTGTGATCGTGGGCGAGACAGGAATGATTGTGCTATCACCGCAGCCCGAGCGCGCAGGTATTGTGCGCTTTAGCGTCCCTATCGTAGGCGCGGCAGAGTGGATGTGCCGCACCACAGGAGAGGAGATTGCAGTTGGTGAGCGGGTGGTGGTGACAGATATCGTGGGCAACGAGCTGATCGTCAGAAGTATGCAGTCGCCTACGCTGAGCCAAAAAAATAGGCAAGTTTGACTGCCAGTCAAATACAGTTATCAATTATAGGGATGAGTTATGGAAAGCTTTAGCATTGTGATGGTGGTGTTGATTGCGCTGGTAGTCTTTACCGTGTTTAAAGGGGTGCGTATCGTACCGCAAGGTTATAAGTGGGTGGTGCAGCGACTGGGTAAATATAGCCAAACGCTAGAGCCTGGGCTCAATCTGATTATCCCTTATGTCGATGATGTCGCGTATAAAGTCACCACCAAAGACATCGTACTTGATATTCCATCGCAAGAAGTCATCACCCGTGATAACGTGGTAATCATCGCCAACGCGGTGGCGTATATCAATATCGTCCGCCCCGATAAGGCGGTCTACGGTATCGAAGATTATGAGTATGGTATCCGTAATCTGGTACAGACTTCCCTGCGCTCGATCATCGGTGAGATGGATCTGGATAACGCACTATCTAGTCGTGAGGAAATTAAAACCAAGCTCAAGCATGCCATCTCAGAAGACATCGCTGATTGGGGAATCACACTCAAAACAGTCGAGATTCAAGATATTAACCCCTCAGATACGATGCAAGCATCAATGGAAGAGCAGGCCGCAGCAGAGCGCCTGCGCCGTGCGACAGTGACGCGTGCCGATGGACAAAAACAAGCCGCTATCTTAGAAGCAGATGGCCGCCTAGAAGCCTCACGTCGTGACGCTGAAGCGCAAGTGGTGCTGGCCAAAGGCTCTGAGGAGTCCATTCGCCTGATTACCGCCGCAATGGGCGATGAAGAGATGCCGATTGTTTATCTGCTCGGTGAGCAATACATTAAGTCGATACGTCAGCTTGCAGAGTCCGATAACTCAAAAATGGTGGTACTGCCTGCCGATATCTTAAGCACGGTCAAAGGTATGGTCGGTGATAAGTTCAAGGTGTAATAACGCTACAGTTGAGCGCTCATATTGACATAACAAAAGACCTCAAAACGAGGTCTTTTTTGTGCATAAAGCATTTTTAAAAGTCTGTTAAATTACTTTAGAAAAGCGGTTTTTGTGCTTTTTGTCCAGATACTCATCAAACACCATGGCGACGTTGCGACCGAGTAGGCGGCCTTTTGGCAGCACACGGATACCAGCGGCATCCATATCGATAAGCTTGTCCTCTTGCATCGCGCCTAACTGCGCAATCTCATCAATAAAATAGGTGATGGCGTCGATACCAAATTTTTGATTGATGTCTTTAAAGTCGATGTAGTCGTGACACAGCAAATTCATGATCACATACTCGCGCAAGCGATCTTTGATAGAGGTTTTGATAACTTTGACCGCAGGCATGATGGCCAGATTGTGCTGCGCGGCGTCGATGGTGGCATGATAGGCTTGCAGGTCGGTATCGTTTTGTAAGATATAGCGGCTATTGGCATTGGCGATCTGACTGATCGATGAGACCCCAAAGCCGAGCAAATCACAGTCGCCCATGATGGTATAGCCTTGAAAATTGCGATGCAATGTGCCCTCGCGCTGTGCCACAGCCAGCTCGTCATCGGGCTTGGCAAAGTGGTCGATGCCGATGTATTGATAGCCTGCCTCGGTGAGCGTGTTAATGGTATTGCCCAGCATGGTCAGTTTGGCCGCAGGGCTCGGTAAATCCGCCTCTTTGATTTGACGCTGGGCTTTAAAGCGCTCTGGCAGATGCGCGTAGTTAAACACCGACAGCCGATCGGGCGCCATCTCGATGATGCGGCGTACGGTTTGCTCCAATGTCTCAGGCGTTTGATGCGGCAGACCGTAGATCAGGTCGATATTGATAGAATGAAAGCCCAATTCGCGTGCTTCAGTAAGTACGTTTTCGATCAATTCCGCTGAATGCACGCGATTGACGGCGATTTGGACGCTTTCGTCTAAGTCTTGTACCCCTAAGCTGATGCGGTTAAAGCCCAGATCGCGTAGAACCTTGAGGGTGTTGCCGCTCAGCTCACGCGGATCAATCTCGATAGAGTAGTCACCTTCATCATCACTTAAAAACTCAAACTGCGTCTGTAAAAATTGCCAGAGCTGAACCATTTCCTCATCACGCAAAAAGGTTGGCGTACCGCCGCCTAGATGTAGCTGCTTGACGACAGGCTTGCTACTGCCCTCTGGCGCCGACAATAAGCGGCGCTTGTGCGTAACCTCTTTGATTAAGTACTGTAGATAGTCGCCTGAGTCGCTGTTTTTTTTGGTGATGATTTTATTGCAAGCGCAGTAATAGCAAAGGTGGCGACAGAACGGAATGTGAAAATATAAAGACAGAGGCGCCCGCGCTTCGCGATTTTTTAAAATTTTGGTCTCTAACTCTACTGCTATCGGGGCAAACTCCAGCGCTGTTGGATAAGAGGTATAACGTGGCCCTGAGCGATTGTATTTTTGGATCATCGCTTCATCAAACGCTGGCAGCTGTTTGCTGGTGATACTGCCGCGCGTACTGGCATATGGGTTGTCAGGCTGCATGACAGGGCGCGTGGTCGTCGGCTGCTCGTCAGCGCGATTGTAGGGCTGCTGAGTATCTGGTTGTGAGTATTCTGTCATACGGCATTCCTCGGGTTGACCATACAGGCTGCGGTTTTGGGTATCGCTTTTGGTTGTATAAAGATGACTGATTTGCTGCCGCTAGTATAACAAATCCCTACCAGTAGTGGGGAGACGAGTTATAGCAGTGAGGTAAGGACTGGGATGTGGAGAAGTGATAGCTGGGGTATAAAGGCTTAGAATTGCTACGCTCTTGAAACGGCGCTTGCTCAGCAGAAAAAAGACCTCAGCGGTGTGATCTAAGGTCTTTTGATAAGGTTAAACAGTACTCAGTCTTACTCGGTTAATTGTAGCGTATCACCCACTGTTTGCGTTGCAATCTCACCGGCACTAAACGGCAGGCGAATCCAGTCTTTTGCAGAGTAACGCCGCGTCTGGTCACGGTGATAAGGGCGCGTGCTATCCGCGGATTGCGAATACGCCAGTAAGGCGTTGACCACAGGGCCTTTGTCATCAAACGTCACCGCTTGCATATATGTCGGGCCGTTATTGATAAAGGCATACTCGCTGGCATCGGCGTTTGGTGCTGGGCCGCGCGCTACGTTAAAGACGCCTTCACGTCCTTGGCCGCCATGCATTGGAATACGCTCGTTGTTTTTGCTGGCATCAAGGGTGTATTGTAGCTCACCCAATGTGGCATCGAGCGCCACGCCATTGTTTTGAAAGTAGGCTATCGCATCTGCCAAAGCGGTACGGGTGCCCGCTGTGATTTTAAGATCGCGCGGTGTGTTGATAGGGTCAGACTCATCAAACGGCACATCAAAGGCTTCATCAGTGGTTTCGGTAAAGTCGACATTGCGCCAAAACTCTCTAAAGACATGAGCGCCTCTGCTGTCTAAGTTATTACGGCGGTCCCAATTGCTTAGCACTTTGCAGGCTTGGGTCGCGTCGATACTGCCACCGCTCGATAACGTCAGCACCGGGTTGGCGGCGCAGTCAGCGAGGACATCGTCAAGCACCAGCTCCGCGACATAACTGCGGTTGCCATAGACCACTTGTTGGAGGTTTTCTAGAGTAAAGGTGTCGCCGCCTAACCCATCTGAATTGTCCAAACGGTCAAATATCTGCTGAAAACCCATACGCGTGCGCATCAATAATGGTACGCCATCTGGTGGATTGGCCGAGATAAAGGGGGCTAAGCGTCGACGCAGTAGTGGCGAAAAATCAGTCAATGGCTGGTTTGGATTGCTAAACCAATAGCTGTCATTGGAGTTGGCCACATAGTCATCACGTATCAAAAAAGGTAGGTTTGATGCGCCAAAAATCCCAGCTTGCGGCGAATCTGCATCATTGCCCCATTCACAAGCGGCCTTGCTACCATTGAGCGCGGGTAAATCAAAACTGACAATGCCTTGCAAAAACGGTTGTCCTGCGATGCAGCTCTTTAGCTTGTCTGCGGTCACATGAGGGACAGTTGAGATATCAGCGTACAAGGCTTTGCCATGTCTATCCGCAGCGATGGTATTGACAAACCCAAGCCCGACGGTGTCTTGCATACGCTCTTTTAGATCTTCGACGCTATCGGCTTTATTCATACTAAGCCATTGGTTAAGTGAGCGCGGGTTTTCTGAAGCAGCATCACGAATGGTAAAGGCCAGATTGTTACTGCCCCATGCTGGCAGGAGACCATTGACGGTGTTGACCGCGAGCATCGGGCCATAGTGCGACAGATAGATGGGTTGAGTCAGGCTGCCATTGTCAGGCAGCTGGATCGTCACATCGACTTTTTTGATATCGCGCTCCTCAACAGTACCTTCAGTATTTTCATAGGTATATTTCATCGGATTGCCATCGACTAGGTTAAGCTGATAGAGCGTAAAGCGTTTGGCAGTAGAGACGGTATGGCTCCAAGCGACGTCTTTATTAAACCCAATATTGGGAAATGGCTGACCTTGCTGCGCGGCGCCCATGACGTCTAGCTCGCCCGGCAAGGTGAGATGAAATTGATAAAAACGCTGTACGCCATTCCACGGCTCGTGCGGGTTGCCATAGAGAATGCCGCGCTGGGTGCCGGTGACCTCACTGCCCAAGGCATAAGCATTACTGCCGCCATCCATCACATTGATGGTGGTCATATCAAAATCAAAGCCCGCCGCCAGCTCTGATGCTGAAGCCGATGAGGATGAAGATGAAGAAGAAGATGAGTATAGCGATGTCTCTGATGCCGCACCTGAGCTGGTAGGCAGCCTACGGCTCGTCATAGCAGCATTTACTGCAGGCGGAGCTGCTGCGACGATGGGCGCAACAAAATTGGCAAGACCGCCGCGCAAGTTGGCCTTGCCATAAAGCGCAAGCAAGTCATCGGTATCGATTTCTTGTACCCAAGGCGCGCCTGCACACTCAGGGTCGATGTTGTCCACCCCTGTATCGCGCAAGTAGCGGCTATAGCCTGCCGCATAGCCTGCTACGGCATCAAGTACTTCTGGCTGTTGGGCGGTCAAAAACTGCTGGCGTTTGGCAGGCGAGTTGTACCAGGTATAAAACACATCGCTGATGACATCACCGTCCTCGCCCAGATAGAGCATACTCTGACCACGAGCGACCACGATTTCGCGGGCCAGCGAGCAGATATTGTCTTCGGCAAAGGCATAACCAACGCCGTATCCTAGGCTTTTATAGTCTTTTGCGGTGATATGCGGGATGCCAAACTCGGTGCGCTGGATGTCCACCTCGTAGGTGGCTGTGGGCTGGGCGGTATCATCGTTATTAAAACTGTTGTCACTATCCGAACAACCGAATAGGGCTAAGGAGACGGCCACTGTCAGTAGCGTAAGGGTCGGCACACGCCGATGATTAAGCACATTGATGCTCATAACTTATCCATCCTTGGTTGGTTAAAAAAAGCGTGGTACATAAAGCTCGACTCAATCAGCTTTATGAGGCAATAACATCCTTTTATTGCTCATGCGTTTAAGACTGGGGTTGAGAGTAAGACGCATCTACTCATCATATAACAATATGGAAGCGTGATGCTAGCGCTTACGCTTTATTTAATGCATCGGTATGAAGTGACATTAAAATTGAAAATAAAGTGAGTGAGACACGACATTTGCGCACTGATAAATAATGTTTTATTATCGATTGATTCCCTATATTAGGAAGTACTGATGTCGTTTGCCCAAGTCTATACCCGCTCAGTCGTCGGGCTGCATGCCCCCAAGGTCATCATTGAAGTGCATTTATCGCAAGGCCTGCCTGCACTCACCATTGTGGGTTTGCCAGAAGCGGCTGTCCGTGAGAGTAAGGATCGCGTACGCTCCGCCATCTTAAACTCGGGCTTTCAGTTTCCCAATCGTCGTCTGACCATCAACTTAGCGCCAGCGGACCTGCCAAAAGATGGCGCGCGGCTGGATTTACCGATTGCGATTGGTATCTTAGCGGCAAGTGGTCAGCTCGAGCCTGAGGGTTTGTCCGCGTTTGAGTTTATCGGCGAGCTGGCGCTAAACGGCGAGCTGCGCCAAGTCAGCGGCAGTCTGGCAGTAGCTCGGGCGATAAAAGCAGAGGGGGTGACGGCGCGGTTAGGGCAGATGACAACGATAGCTGCCCCAAAAGGCGGCGCGCAAAAAGAAGAGCAGAAAGAAGCTAGCGCGCAAAAACTGCCGCAGTTGATCGTGCCCATGGACAATGGCACTGAGGCCAGCCGCGTCGAGAGGGTAGATGTATTGGCCGCCGAGAGCTTGCAGGCTGTGTGTGAGCACTTACAGTCACTGACTGACCCAAGCGCGACCTCTCAGCGTTTGCCTATTGTCACGCCCAGTACCGTGCAGCGGCATGTCGGCTATCAGGTAGATTTGGCTGATGTCAAAGGCCAACATCATGCCAGACGGGCATTGGAAATTGCGGCAGCAGGTGGTCATTCGTTATTGTTTACAGGGCCGCCTGGCTCTGGCAAGACGCTGATGGCATCGAGATTGCCAACCATCTTGCCAGATTTGAGTGATGAGGAAGCACTGGAGGTGGCCAGCACTTACTCGGTGGCAGACAGTGATTATAACTATGGTACACGGCCCTTTCGTCAAGTGCATCACACCATATCGGCGGTGGCACTGGTGGGCGGTGGCTCACGTCCGAAACCCGGTGAAATAACACTTGCTGATAAGGGGGTTTTATTTCTCGATGAGCTACCAGAGTTTGATCGTACTGTGCTCGAGGTCTTGCGTCAGCCGTTGGAAGCCAAGCAAATCACCATCAGCCGTGCCAACTCACAAATGACCTTTCCGGCCAGCTTTCAGCTCGTAGCGGCGATGAACCCTTGCCCATGTGGCTATGACGGCGATGGCTCGGGACGCTGCCGCTGTCGACCTGAGCAGATCAAGCGCTATCAAGACAAACTCTCAGGGCCATTACTCGATCGTATTGATTTGCACATCACCGTGCCTGCACTACCCATCGCAGACTTGCAAAGCGCGCAGACAGGCGAAACCTCCGCCCAAGTCCGCGAGCGTGTCGCCGCCGCGCATCAACGCCAAATAACGCGGCAACAAAAGGTCAATAACGCACTGAGCCCAAGCGAGATCGATAAGTATGTGCCACTGGGCGAGGGTGAGCAGCAACTGTTGCAGTTGGCGCAGCAGCGACTTAATTTATCGGCGCGCGGCTATCATAGAGTCTTACGTGTCGCCCGTACCATTGCCGATCTTGCCGCTAGTCATGATGTCACCAGCGCTCATTTGTCCGAGGCACTCAGCTACCGAGGCAAAGCATAACAGCAAATCAGGCTTGCCTAAGTTAAAGGTCTATAGGCTGTATTATCAATATATAGATTGTGTTTTATCGCTTACGCGTCGTTTTGTAGGATCCATTGCACCAAGGCGGCAAAGTCATCAAACGCGTGGGTAGGATTTAGCTTGCGAATATCTTGTCCATAGTTGTAGCCATAAGACAGCCCCAGCGTGTCCATACCGGCGTTTTGGCCGGCCAAGATATCGTTTCTAGAGTCGCCTATCATGATGGCTTGTGCTGGCGTGACGCCCAGCGTCTGGCAGACATGTAGCAGCGGCGCGGCATCTGGTTTTTTTTGCGGTAAGCTATCGCCGCCGAGCACAGCACTAAACAACTCTTGCCAGCCAAAGGACTGTAAGATTTTTGGGACAAAACCAATGGGTTTGTTGGTGACTAAAGCCAGTGTATAGCCTGCTGCCTTGAGTTGTTTGAGGCCATCATCGACGTCTGGATAGGCGACTGTTTTGCTACCGCTGATGTCTTTGTAAGCCGTAAAAAACACCGCTTCGGCGTGATCCAGAGTGTCTGTATTTAGCTCGTCTTCTAGCACCTCTATTTTGCCGACCAAGGCACGTGCCACCAGCATGCGTGAGCCGTTGCCGACCCAATTACGTATGGTAGCAATAGGGTAGGTGTCTTTGCCAAGTGTGCTCAGCATGGCGTTTACGGCATCGGCCAAGTCTGGCACGCTATCGATGAGCGTACCATCAAAATCAAAAATCAACAGTTGCTTATCCATTATTCCTCTCGGTTTTGTGTTGCTATGGCGGAGTTAAGATAGCTTCGATGCCAAGCAATACCAAACAATACAAGGCAAAGCAGGCAAGTGACAGTGTGCGATGAGTTGGAGCACTGCAAGCGAGCCGAACGCTGTATCGATTTTATACAAGGATAGCTATCTTTATCGTCTGTGCTACCATAGCACAGCTAAGCTTTTGCACCCACTTTTATGCGGACTTGAATATCGCTAGTCGACATCTTTATAGCGCTCGCGGTGCGCTTTTTTCATTTTTAGATAGGTGTTATTTTTACGGCACGCGTCCCATTTTTGCTTAAAAATACGAGCGGACTCTGCTTTGATAGGGTCCTCTTGCTGACGCGGTAACGCTTCGCGCCCATGCGCGCCGCTTTGGCCTTTTTTATCGTCAGGTACCGGCCCTTTGTATTTTTTGCCGCCTTTGTGATTGGCGTAGCGCCGCGCGCGTGTGTAGCCCATTTGGATAAACTTGCGCGCCATGTCAGCACCGACAAAATCATCCTTCGCCAAGTAATCCAAAAACATCTGATAAATCGTTTCGCTACTTTGCTTGGCAACCTCAGGGGTAGCAAAGCGCCAGTGCGGCAAAATCTCAGACTTATAAGGCTCGACCAACAGCACTCCTTGCTCGCCACGCCCGACTCGGTATAGCTCAGGCTGCGCGCGCAGGTCTAGGTTTTTATAATCTAAGTCATAATCAAACTCTCTCATCGTGTGCCCTTATCCTTTGTATGATGTTTACGGCTACTATCGAGTATACTGAGCGCAGCTGTCTAAAAAACAGCGCAAAAGTGTTATACAACCGTGACAGTGAGTGATTACTATATGAGTCACCGCTGCTGGCCTTATCGCTAAGACCAGCATTAGATAGCGTTTGATGATTATTGAGTAGGTCAAAACTATGACAATAAAACGTATAAAACCATTTGGCATCACCTCGATTTTATGTTCAAAATATAGGCTGGGTGTCGCGGCGCTACTTATCAGTGTGCTCAGTAGCGCGGCGGCATATGGCGCGTGGTTTGAGCGCTTTATCCCGCAGGGTGAGACCTATACCGTACGTGAGATAGACCGTGACCTAGCCTTTGTGATTGATGGCTTTATCTATGATGCGCGCACGTCGTGTTTTTTGGCGGTGGGGGATCGGGTGGTGTTTTTTGAGGGGCGCCATGGTATTGATTACCGCGCGACGGTGTATGATTTGGATTCGCGCGAGCGCTGTGAGCTGTTATTGCGTGGTAGGCTATACCAGCGTTAAGTTAATATTAATCCATAAAAATCAGCCATAAAAAAACCCCAAACATTTCTCAATGTTTGGGGTTTTAGAATCTAGTAAACGAATGGTGGCTCGAGGCAGGATCGAACTGCCGACACACGGATTT
The DNA here is from genome assembly GCF_032842965.1 of Psychrobacter sp. CAM01. Taxonomy (NCBI): domain Bacteria; kingdom Pseudomonadati; phylum Pseudomonadota; class Gammaproteobacteria; order Moraxellales; family Moraxellaceae; genus Psychrobacter; species Psychrobacter sp. CAM01. Next base: position 35,043 of record NZ_JAWJBL010000007.1, on the reverse strand, counting down.
TCAATCCGTTGCTCTACCTACTGAGCTATCGAGCCGTCTTCGTTGAGGCGCTATTAAACTAAATATCGCCGCTGCTGTCAAGGGGTTTTTGCATTATATGTGATAAAAGTCTCTATATCCGTCAATATAAGCGAAATAATCGGGTTTTATCTTGATATAAGTGATTGGTTTAGTCTTTGACGCGCAGTAGCTCATACTCGCTCATGATACGATGAATAGCATCATCGGCAGGGACGAACTCTCGCACGCCTTTTTTGACCTCGGCATCATAGACCAGCTTGATAAACTTGGCATCAATCGCGCGTTTGCGGTTTTCTGGATGTACGGTGAGGTACTGCAGGCGTTTGGCATTGGTTTGCCCGTCGTCGAAGCAAGCCACCGCGGCGATGGGCTTATCATTAAACATACCGACGTATAGATATTGCCCACGGCTAAACCCTTGCTCAACGAGCCGAAGCACCTCTGCCCCACTAGGCTGGGTTTCATCGCTGTCATATAGTGCCGCCAAGCGCTCGGCCAGCTCATTGTCGCGTGCAGGTTTTTTGATCAGCGGGGCATCTAAGCGGTTGATGGCAATGGCTTCTAAAGGCATGGCAGTTGTTCCTATCGAAAATGGAAAGTCATAAATAGACAGTGATAAGGTCAGGTCGGTATAAACAAGATAGCACGCGGCATCACAACGTCACAGCATTGATGATTGATAAAACTCAATGCACCATTTTAGCAGAATGCGCAGATTTTGTGCGTGGTTTGGCGCTTGGCCGTGGCGGTCGTGGTTAGGGTTTGCTATGATGCAGGTAGGTCGCGTATTGTCTCTGGTAGACAGACTGCATTTAGCCCATGCGCGCCAGCCATATTTTAGTCTTTTTAATCTTTTGTAATTGACAGACTTTGTTGACACCGCTCGCAACGTACGAGTGTTTATTGGACGTTTGCCGTCCTATTTTATTGATAGAGAGTAGCCATGACCGCCAATTCGACCACCCATACCCCTGAACAATCCCTGCCACAAACCTCAAACCTACATGGCCGTCCAGCACGCACCGCCACCGTCGAGCGCAATACCGCTGAGACCCAAGTCAAATGTACGGTCAATCTCGATGGCACCGGTCAAGGCGTCGTCGATACAGGGGTGCCGTTTTTGGATCATATGATCGATCAAATCAAGCGTCATGGCTTGTTTGACTTAGATATCAAATGCACAGGCGATACCTATATCGATGACCATCACAGCGTCGAGGACACCGGTATCACCCTTGGGCAGGCATTTGCCAAAGCGCTCGGCGACAAAAAAGGCATTCGTCGTTATGGGCATTTTTATGCGCCGCTCGATGAGTCATTGACTCGCGCCGTTGTCGATCTCTCAGGGCGTCCAGGTCTGCATATGGATATTCCATTTACCCGCTCACATGTCGGCAAGTTCGATGTCGATCTGTTTAGCGAATTCTTTTACGGCTTTGTCAACCATTCATGGATGACCGTGCATTTGGACAATCTTAAAGGCAAAAACAGCCATCACCAGATCGAGTCGACCTTTAAAGCCTTTGCTCGCGCCCTGCGTATGGCCTGTGAATATGATGAGCGCGCGCTAAATACCTTGCCGTCGACCAAAGAGGCGTTTTAAGGATAGGTGCGGTGCTGCTACGGTCACAGCCGCGCTTATTGCACGGCTTGTACCGTTGGCGCTTTTGCTCGTAGCAGGATTTTATCTGTACCTCATCCGCTGTTATCAAATATAATAAAAACGATTCAAAAACGAGAACCAATCAATGACCAAAATCGCCTTATTAGATTACGGCATGGGTAATTTGCACTCAGCTGGCAAAGCATTGTCAGCGGTAGGGGCAGACGTCTCTATCACCAATGACCCAAAAGTCGTCGCCAGTGCGGACAAGATTGTCTTTCCCGGGGTCGGTGCCATGCGCGATTGCATGGCTGGTATGGCCGATGCGGGTATCGATGATGTCGTACGCGACGCGATCTTTAACAAACCTGTGATGGCCATCTGTGTCGGTATGCAAGCGCTGTTTGATCAATCGGCAGAAAATGGCGGCACAAATTGCCTAGGCATCCTAAATGGTAGCGTAGAGGCCTTTGATCCGGCGTGGACAGACGAGCAAGGCGCTACGATTAAAGTGCCGCACATGGGCTGGAATACCATTAGCGGTATGGACTTTCACCATCCATTGTGGCGCGGTATCGATGACCATGCGTATTTTTATTTTGTGCACAGTTATTACTGCGCGCCTGCCGATAGCGCACAAGTGGCTGCTGTCTGTGATTATGGTCAGCCATTTTGTGCCAGTATCATCAAAGACAACTTGTTTGCCACCCAGTTTCATCCAGAAAAAAGCCATACCGCAGGCTTGCAGCTATTAAAAAACTTTGTCGAATGGGATATATAGCCTGACAACGCTGTCTTTTTCATCAGTAGTCACGCTGAACAGATATCAGCTTGAAAGGTGAGTCGACGGCGTTGCTCACTTTTTATAGGCCGCAGCTATTGCTTGCTGTTATATACGGAAAACACCAGTGGATTTTACCGCCTTTAAAATCAATATCATCGACGTCACAGGCCTAGCCAAAGATGCGCTGCACATCTATGTCGGTGTCGGTGTCTATCTGCTGTGCCTACTGATACTGCGCCCTCTTATCAAAAACCAAAATCTCAGAGCTTTTATGGCCCTGCTGGTGGTAGTGAGCGTGGCGCTGCTCGGAGAGTATCTGGATAATCGCCATATCATCATTCCAAAAGGGGTGTTTGCGCTGGGAGTCTTGGATATCAAAGCCAGCCTACACGACCTGATAAACACCTGCCTGCTGCCCGTGGTTCTGTATGCGGCCAATAAATGGCTAAAAATATTTCAGCCTACCCCCCATACCAAAGCCTTACTCAAGCGCTATAAAAAAATGGACGGCTAGCTTCTGCTGTCGCCCGTCACGATAGTCAATCCGATATAAAAACGTTACACCGAGAAGAAACGTGGTTTTTCTTAGTCTTGAGCGGCGTAGGCACAGCACGCAAGAAAAATTTGTACCAGTTGCAGGTTTATAAGCGGCCTTATCTTTACAAAGCTTACGAAACATAAAAAGTCTCGTCTATTTCACGTCTCCTTATTTTGCTACTTTACAGGTGTCATCTTTTTTGATGAGGCCAATACAAGTCATAAAACTATAAGCAATAAAAAAGGAAGCACTATGAATATCCAAGAGCTATTAGACACAGCCAAAGATACGTTAGACAAGGCCAAAGACACCTTGGGGTTAGAGCCGCAAGAGACAGAGACAGGCGTTTTTATACCCTCCCCATCCTCGCTAAAAATAGCCGCACCGAGTAAGACCAACTACGATCATACTAATTACGATAATCCCTATACGGGCGATAAGAAAATCATGATGGTCTGTACCGAAGAGCAGTATATGACTATGGAGAACGGCAATAAATTTAAGACCGGTAATCACCCTGTAGAGATGATGGTGCCGTTATTACACTTTAAGCAAGCAGGTTTCGATGTCGATGTATTTACCCCAACCGGTGAGTCTGTAAAAGTCGAGCAGTGGGCGATGCCAGACGATGATGACGACGTCAAACAACTCTATAGCGAGTACGAGACCAAGTTTGAGAGTCCAAAAAGTATCACGGATTTTGTCAAAAATGACATGGCTGATAGCGATGCCAGTGACGACTATGCAGCGATTTTTATCCCTGGTGGTCATGGCGCGATGCTCGGCCTGCCGGAGGATAAAAATCTTGGTGAGTTGCTACGCTGGGGTCATGAAAAGGATCTCTTTACCTTAGCGATTTGTCACGGGCCTGCAGCGTTATTGGCGGCTGACCTTAATAGTCCTGACAGTTCTGATGAAGGCAATTCCGAGCGTGACTTTATTTTTAAAGGTTATAAGATGGTAGCCTTCCCGACGGTTATGGATAAGCAAATGCCAAAAATTGGTTATCTGCCGGGAACTATGCCGTGGTACTTTGCGGATAAGTTAGAGGATTTAGGCGTTACCATTGACAATAAACTGGCTTCAGGGCAAACGCATCAAGATCGTAAGCTAATCTCAGGTGATGGGCCACTCGCAGCCAATGACTTTGGTAAACTAAGTGCCAAAGCGTTGCTAAAAGCGCTTAATTAACAGGTTTTGATGCGTTTAATTCAAAAAAACGGACTATTTATTAGTCCGTTTTTTATATTCAAAAAGAGATGGTTTTACTTAGCCTCATCATATAGCTTTCGCACCACCTCACCTATCACCGCAATGCCTTTGGCCAACGTGTCCTCATCCGCCGCGATACTCATCCGAATACACTCATGTGCGTGTTGATAGTCACTGACATCGACACCAGGGAAGAAATACTGACTTGGGACGATAAGTGTGCCTTTTTCTTTGAGAATATCGTAAAGCTCAAGTGTGGTAATCGGTAAATCCTTAAACCACAACCAAAAGAATATCGCCCCCTCAGGCTTATGAATCATCAATGGATAGTCGCCCAGCTCGTTCTTTAGTAGGGCAACCGCGGTTTTCGCTTGCTGCTGATAAAACGGCTTAATCTCGTTATCGGACAAGTCTTTAATTGCATCGTTTTCGACCAGAGGCGTGGCGATAGACGCCCCAAAACGCGTGGGCGAGAGATTCACCACCGCATTCATGGCGCTGACCGCTGCGATGACCTCAGGCGCGGCCACGATAACTCCCGTACGCACCCCCGGCAAGCCGATCTTGGACAGGCTAAAACACAAAATGGTATTGTCATCCCAATTGAGCGTGACGTCTGAATAAATAATATTGGGGAAGGGCATACCATAAGCGTTATCAATGATCAGTGGTACCTCATAGCGACGCGCAATCTTGGCCAAGCGCGCCATTTCTTCATCGGTCAACACATTACCCGTTGGATTGGTCGGGCGCGAGCAGCAAATCGCGCCGATACGACCTTCGGTCAGCGCAGGCAAGCTCTCTAACGCCTCAAAGTCCACGCGATATTTAAAGAAGCCCTCTTCGCCCTCATGCGTTACTTCTCCAATATGCGGCAACACAGCGGTAAAGTGCTGACCCTCGATATGCACGTCACTATAGCCGATATATTCAGGCGTCAGCGGCAATAAAATGGATTTATCGATAGATTCGTTTTTTTCGTCAACGAAAGCGCCACCAAACAAATTAAACAAAAAGAAAAACGCATTTTGTGAGCCATTGGTCAGCGCGATATTGTCCGCCGTGAGATTCCAATCATAATGGCGATTAAAGAAGCCCACCAGTGCCTCGATAAAGGCGGCATCGCCTTGCGGGTTGGAGTAATTGGCCATGCTACTCGTCGCCGTGCTATTGGCCTCCTCACAAAAGCTACCGTCGCTGCCTAGCGCTTGATACGTCTGCAGAAATAACTCATTGACCGCATCGATCCGCGCCGGATTACCACCGCCGAGCATATTGACTGGCTGATCGCTTTTGAGCGCATTGCCTAGATCATCCATAAGCTGAGAGATGCCCGTCGGCTGGGTAAATTTCTGACCAAACTTGGAGAATTTCATAAGGTTACCGTGCTGTTTTAGAGAAGTGTAAGGGAGGATTTAATCGATAAAGTTAGGCTAGTATAACAAATGTCGACGGTAAGGGGAGTAAACAACCTGGCTTGATACAGCGCTTACTATACAAGAGCTTGTCCGAGACCCAACAAACGCTAACACACCATCAGCCGCAATCCTTATATAGTACTTGCTAAATAATGGACCACTACTAAATGGATCACTACGATTAAAAAAAGGAGTCTTTCATGAAAGCCGTATTGCTCGATGAAAAAAGATTTATCGCCGACCTTGCGCGACCTACCCCCGAAAAAATAACCGACTACGTCACCTTTGAAGAAACCCCACAAGACAACCAAACCATTATTGAGCGCTGTCAAGATGCCGACATTATGATGAATGGCTCCCTACGTATCGAGCGTGAAGTGATTGAGGCGCTCCCCAATCTCAAACTCATCCAGCTCCTCTCTGTCGGCTCCAACCATATCGACAAACAAGCCTGCGAAGACAATGGCGTCACGCTCCTTAACGCACCAGGTTTTGCCAGCGCCACCGTCGCCGAGCACTCCATGATGCTACTACTTAGCGCCATGCGTGCCAGTATCAATTACCACAACAAAGTGAAAAGTGGCGAATGGAAGCAGAAGGGGCGAGCCGATATCATCGATGCTGAGGCCATTGATCTCGAGGGCTTGACCATCGGTATGATAGGTATCGGTGACATTGGTAAGCGCATCACCAAGCTTGCCAAAGCCTATGACATGAACGTCCTATGGGCAGAGCGCCAAGGTCGCAAGCCTCGTAATGACGACTACACCGACTTTGACACCGTACTGAGTAAGTCCGATGTCATCACCATACATTGCCCACTCACTGAGGAAACCAAGCATCTCATTAACCAAGATACCCTCAGCAAAATGAGCAAAAAACCGCTACTGGTCAACGTCGCCCGTGGCAAGATTGTCGATAGCGAGTCCTTAGCGGAAGCGGTCAGACAGGAGCAAATACTCGGCTATGCTACCGACGTATTTGAACAAGAACCTGCTGGCGAAAACGACCCGATTGTCCAGCTCGCCAATGAAGGTCATCCTCGCATCATTCTAACCCCGCATATGGGTGCCGGCAGCCGAGCCTCGCAAGTCAAACTATGGAAGATAATCACTCGGCAAATCAATGATTTTATTGAAAATAACTAGAGTTAAAGTGGCTGGGGTATGAATTGAGAGGATTTTGGAACTGATGCAGCAGAAACCTGCTTTTCGCTTGTAGTTGGCAGTCTGCGGCGCACAGCACCTAAACACAGTAGCGTTCCAACGTCCGAGCGATCACTCCTGTGCGAGGTGCTGTAAGCGCCACAGCCCACCAAGCTACCGCTGCAATCAGGGCTAAAAAGCGTCTCAAGGTGACTGCTAATAACTGAACAAATAACGAATAGATGCAAGGTTTGGCGTAGGGTGCTTGACGATACTCTAGGCGTTCCTTACAACTAAAAACTAGAGATCTTCGTCAACTATTATGTCATTCTCCTCGGCTTCAACATTAAACTCTACTCTACTTTGTAAAACAATTTCATCAATTACATTTTTTGCATTACCTTCTTTAAGTATCGATTCAAAAATTTGCATTAGTTTTGGAATATTGATTACTTCTTCAACAGAAGATATATATTTATCTACTATAGCTTTTACAGGATATTGAGATTCGGCTTGTGCTTTAATTTTATCTTTAATATCATTATTAGATTCATTTGTTTTAACAACAAATGTCACAGGATATCTTTGGACTTTATCTATGTCTAAAAAGTATTTACCAGCATCCACTGTTTCTGTCACTTGAAAAAAGCGACCAAGTGGTCTCATCACAAAATCAATACCTCCATCATTTGCATTAGTTCTCCCAGTTTTATACAGTGTTAGTGGTTCTTTAAGTAATTTTTCTGGTTCCCAACCCCAATATATTGATTGATCTGAGTAATAGTGTTTCAATACAGCAAAACTTGCAATTTCAAAAATTCTTGCGTCAACATTTGGCTCAAATAAACCTTTAATGAATTCAACAGCTTTTTGTGGAGATTCCTCTTGTATATCAATTATCTCTTTACAGTAAGCCATAAACTCAGTAAATGAACTTTGTCTCACCTTTACATATTCATCAATTATTTTAAGTATTGGTATAGCTAGATTATGGTTTTTAACTATTAATAGATTCTCGTTAAACCAATATCTACTCGTGGTAGCATCTCGCAAAACAGGAATGTAATTAGAATTTGGAAAGTATTTAGCAAACTCTTGATTTAACCGATGGTTGAGAGCGTGGTTTTGTAGCTTACTACCAAAAGGTAAGCTGCGTTGGCGCTGAAGAAGATTGCTATAAATAGCACCCTCATACTCTGAATATAATTTACTAGAGTCAAAAATAAACAGATATGGCAAGTGATAGTTTATCGAAGTTGTTTTAAAAATTAAGTTGGATATATTCCGATTGCTACTTAAATTTAAGAGCTTTAAATTATCGAAGCCATTATTTAAATAGTCTTCTACGAGTACATAGATCGCATATAAATTAGCAAAACTCCCCCTTGATTTGGAACCTCGATTAGCAGCCTTTGTTTTAGTATTAATATATTGTAATATTTCGCTATTTCTCAATAAGACTTTCCCATTATCTTGCGAGTACTTATCAAGTATCGAAACTATTTTTCTAGTAAATCCATGGTTGTTTATTGCCATTAAACTAATTCCTCGTATCAGTAGCTTTTATCTTTTTATTCTTGTGCTTTGTGTTTTTTACAACTGAAGCTAGGGCTTCACCTTTAAAACTTTCCCAACCTAAAACTCTACGTAATCCGATTTTCAAATATTCTTCTTGTAATTCAATGCTTATACTTCTACGGTTTAATGCTTTTGCAACTGAAGCTGTAGTAAATGTACCTGAGAAAGGGTCTAGAATCGTATCTTCTTCGTTGCTGCTGGCACGTATTATTCTTTCAAGTAAAGCTCTAGGCTTTTGAGAAGGATGTTTTTCATATTCTGGCATCCTATATCGAACTCTGGGAAACTCCCAGACATTGCCGGGTACTTTTTTAGTATTATAAGGTTTTGGTGTATCACCACGATAATCGATCAGTTTGCGTTTCGCACCTGTTTTTGCTTCAACAAGAATATCATCGGAATTAAAGCAATAGTCTTTAGAGTTTTTGACACAATATAATATAGGTTCATATAAGGAACCGTAAAAATTCTTGGCTTGCATTCCTGAGCTATCATATGACCATACAATTCTGCTTAATACTTTAAGCTTATTTCTAATATACAAGTCTAAATAAGGCATAGCTTGAGTACTAGTCATTAGATACATAGAACCGTTAGGTTTGAGAACTCTAATACATTCATCAATCCATTGATAAGCCCATTCAGCATACTCTATGTCTGAGGACCATTTATCATCAAAGCCTGCAAAGTTTTTACCAATATTATAAGGAGGGTCGAGGAAGATTAAATCTATACTTTCATCACTAATTTCCTTTTTTATAACATCTAAAGCGTTACCATGATATATAGTATGTTCATTATCTTTATCTTGATATACTTCCATTTCTTTACCTTTTAAGTGTCATGACAATTTATTTCTAAGCATGAAAATTATAACAATAATCTAAATAGGTTAGGAATAAACATGAGTTTGAAATAAGATTTAGCAGTTTAACTCGGCTCATACTACAAAAGCGGTTTAGCCCTGATAGCAGCGGATATCCTGACGGGCTAGGCGAGTTGCGGACGTATCGTTTTGAGATGGTCTCGAGGTAACAGGAACGGCTCAAACGATAACGACCGCCTTGCCTAGACTGGCAGATAATAGCGGATAGCAGGATTAGCTACAACTAACACGTTATTTACCTTTACTAAATCAACAATCAAAAAATTCCCTTTAAGGAATTTTTCCTTGCGAAGCTAAAATTGCACTGCAATTTTTTAACGCTTTTCACCTCAAATCATAGCCCGAACCCTTGCCATAATCCCACGTCCAATCACCAATCGCACATAGATAATAGCAATACCAAATAACAAGACAACCAATGCTGCACCGCCAATGCTTAAGCTCATCCACGGCACACTATAGCGTAAGTCAAACCACTGAGTAATCACAAACCACGCACCAACACTAGCGATAGTCATCGCAAACACCGCCGCGCTCACCCCTAGTACACCAATCTCCAAGATATTAAGCATATATAAATCGCGCTTTTGCATCCCCAGCAAGCGAAATGAGGCGCTCTCGGTCATACGGTCCTGTGAGGTTGAGAGGAGCGAGCTGATCAATACCATGACGCCTGTTAGCAATGCCAGTAGGGTGAAGACATAGACCAAGCGGCTCATTTGCACGACCAAATCTTGGACTTGCTCGGCGATAGCGGTACCGTCAATGGTGGTGACAGCAGGGAACTTGCGTACCAGCTGACCTTGTACCTCGGCGATACGGTCCTCAGGGATATGCGCGGTGGCAAACTGGATTTGCGGCGCGCTGGACAGCACCGATGGCTCAAACAAAAAATAAAAATACGGACTGGGCCCACGCTCAAAGCGAGAGCGAATACTGGTGATCTCACCGGTCAGCTCGATACCCTGAATATTAAAGACGATCTCATCACCCATACCGACATTTAGCAGATCGGCAGCCGTATCCAAGATAGAGAGCGGCTTTGTTTGCTGTAATGGCGATACCCCCTTATCTTGGTCCGCATCTTGAGGGGTGTTTTGATCAGCGATCGGTGTGTAGAGCGTGTCTTCGGTTACCGCATCGACGATATACTCAGTATCCATGACACTATCGGCATAGCTTAAGTTGAAGACCCGTGTGGGATCATCGCCACCGCCACTCGTGTCAATATCTTGTGCAGTCACGCCATCAGCGCTGACCACTCTTGCCCGCACTACAGGATAATAACTGACAGGCACTTTAAGAATGTCATTAATACTGTCGTGCTGATCACTTCGTACATCGAGTAAAAAGATATTGGGCGCATCTTCAGGATAAGCATTGATAAACTGAGCATTAATACTGTGATTTAAAGTGGTAATCATCGTCAGTACCGCCACCGACAGCGACAAAGTCACAAAAAACAACGTCGATTGATTGCCTTTACGGGCCAAGTTATGAATAGCAGTACGCTGCATCCAGCCGACCTTACCCGTCTTTGATAGACGTGATAACAACCACAGCCAACCCCGTGCCAGCGCCCAAAAGATAGCGACAAAGCCGATAAGGCCGGCGAGCAGTTGGGCGGAGAGCACCCACGAGCCAACCTCAAAGGTAAAGAATAAGTACAGTCCAATCAACATCAGTCCATACCAAAGAACAGGCACACGCTGATACCAAGATTGAGTGCGTGACGACTGACCAGCGCCTTGATTGAGCAAGGTGGCAGGCTTGGTGGTCTTTAGCGAACTGAGACCACGCTGGGTAATGACCAAGGTAAGTATGATGGCGATAACTAGAGTTTTAATTACACTAATAGTACGGATACTCAAACCAATATCAGCAGGCAAAATAGCCGATAGATAAGGTTGCCCGACTTGCAGTAGTCCAAAGCTGAGCACCACAGCGACGACACTGGCGATCATGGCAGTCGTGAGTAACAGCCGATAATAGCTGATTTTAACCGCATCAAGGGGCTCGCCCAATGCCAGTCTTATGGCGTTATTGGCTTGCTGTCTGGCGACAAAGGCACTAATCACTCCATACATAGCGACAGCAGAGAGCAGCAACACCGCAATGACCAGCAGCTTTAAAAACATCAACACATTATCAGAGATGTTGGAGACTGCCGTATCAGCTGACTGGGCATCGGACAGCTCGATATCAGGGTGGCTGTCGAGTAGCTGTTCAAGCTTTACTTGCTGCGCCGCTATCGTCTCGGCATCTCCCGCCATCTCGATACGATAGTTAATGCGACTACGCTGACCGAGCAGCTCGGTTGCTGCAAGGGCATCGGCCGCCATGAGAACACGACCACCAAAACCAAAGGCAGTCAAGGGGCGATCCGGCTCTTTAATGAGCACGTCGCTGATGGTGAATTGCGCCTCACCGAGGGTGATGACATCACCGATCTCTGCTTCGAGACTTGTGAGTACTTCAGGAGCAACCACCACGCTGTCAGTCGTCAGTTGCCGCCATAGTGATTGCCCTGATGCCAGCTCAACTTCGCCATATAAAGGATAGCTTGGCGTTACCGCTTTGACCCGTGATAATAAAGTTTGCTCATCAGTGACCACCATAGCGCTAAACTGATAGTCATAGACAACCTGAGTGTCCGCTAGCGTCTCTACTTGAGCGGTGATATCGCTTGACCAGTCTTGCTTGCTGTTTAGGATTAAATCGCCACCGACCAGTGCCCGTTGATTGTCATTGATATAGGTATTGACCGATTGCTGAATCGAATCCAAAGTCAGATAAGTGGCCAGTGATAGCGTTAGCGTCAATAAAAACAATACCGGATACACCCAGCGTCGCCACCAGCTACGGGTGAGGGCTTGCGTACCTAAATTGCGAGTAAACCATTGACCAATAAGACCAGCCGAAGGTGTTGATGGATTATGAGCAGAGGCGGTAGGCTTGGTAGAGGGGCGATGAGTCATGATGATAAAACCCTGCCATCTTGCATGGTGATGACACGGTCAGCCATCTGGGCAAGCGCTGGGTCATGCGTTACTACCACCAGCGCGGAACCGGTTTGCTGCCGTAAATCTAACAATAATTGCATGACTTGGTCAGCGTTTTGCTCGTCCAAATTACCGGTTGGCTCATCAGCAAAAACGATTTTGGGGCGCGATACCAAAGCGCGGGCGACGGCGGTACGCTGCTGCTCACCGCCGGATAGTTGACTGGGCAAGCTATCACGTCGATGGCCGAGCCCGACTGCTTCGATTAAGGTGTCGACCCGGGTCTTATCAGGGCGTCTGGCGATATCTAGCGGAAAAGCGATATTTTCGCACACGCTCAAGGTCGGCAGTAGATGAAAAGACTGAAAGACAAAGCCCATCTCGCGCTGACGAATCACCGCTAGCGCCTCTTCATCAAGAGCGCTTAGCGTTTGTCCAGCCAGCGTAACCGAGCCACTATCGGGATAATCAAGCGCGGCCAGTAGACCCAGCAAGGTGGATTTACCTGAGCCTGATTTGCCCATAATCACCACAAACTCGCCGGCATCGACATGGATACTGACGTCTTTGATGATGGCCAGCGATTGCTCACCGACTTGCACGGTTTTATGTAAATGCTCGGCACTGAGTATGGCGTTACTGGTAAGTGTGGCGTTCATGGGCAGTTCCGGTTGGTTGGTTTAAGGCCATAGGGCATCGAAGTGAAGCAGCTATAGATAAGCGCCTTTAATTACGCTCACTTTCGACTATTTTTTCTAGCTTGGGCGTAAGCACTGGCAAAACATTTTCATTAACGATCATGCGATAGCCCTCTTTAGTCGGGTGAATGGCATCCGCTTGGTTGAGAGCGGCATCACCGCCCACCCCGTCCAAAAAGAACGGAATCAGCGTAACCCCCGTGTCTTCGGCGATGCGCGGATAAATCGCGGCAAACGACTCTACGTAGTCTGAGCCAAGATTGTCATAAATCTGCATGCCGCCCAAAATGACTTCGCTGCCACCTGCTTGCAAGCGTTTGATGGCGGTACGGATGTTATTTTCGATAGTGGCGACTTCTATACCGCGCATGGCATCATTAGCACCGATGGTCAGTATGGTGATATCAGGTTTGGTCTGTAGCACCCAATCCAAGCGATTGACCAGCCCTGTGCTGGTCTCGCCGCTCAAGCCGGAATTGACGACAGTGATATTGGAATAGCCCATTTTTTTTAACTGAGCTTCTAGTTGGGCAGGGTAGTTATCTTCAGGCGACACGCCCAAGCCTTCGGTCAAGGAGTCGCCCAGCGCCAAGATTGTCAGCGCTGCTTGCTGCTCATCCAACCGTGAGGGGGATGATGTGTCGGCAGTCTGACTGGTTTGAGTAGTTTGGCTGATAGGCGGGGTTGGTTGTGTGCTGTCGGCTGGCGTGGTATCAGCATTATCAGGCGATTTTTGACAACCAGTGGTGGCCATCGTCATGGCTAAGAGAGCCGCCACCGGTAGGTGCGAAGTCAAACGAGAAGATGGTTTCATAATACGTAGTCTATCCTATAAGCAATCAAACCAGTGTAGCAAAATAAGATCGCGACCAATATTATGATAAGGTTACCGTGATTTGGGGTTAAGCCGATGTTAAACGTGCTTACCATCGACCATGATTGGGCGACTGACCAGCCATGCCATCACGACGTTGATGATCATCAAGATCAGCAGCATAAACAGCGCCAAGTCCCAACTGCCTGTGGCATCATGGATCCAGCCAGTACCAAGCGGACCAAAAAACGCCAGTAGATACCCCACTGCCTGCGCCATACCAGACAACTCGCTGGATTGGTTGGCGGTATAAGTGCGCATCGAAAACAGCATCATACTTAAGGTAAAAATCGCCGAACAGCCCATGCCCATGAGCCCAGACCACAGCCAAGCAAGGTCGGTCGATAGGTACATGATGCCCAATACACCAAATACGTTTAAGGCGGCGGCAAAGACGGCCAGTGCCTGAATCGGTCGACCGCGATTGACCAGCCACGTCAGGCTCAAAATCGCCACCGGTGCCATAAACTGAAACACCGATCCCATTTGTCCAGCACTCACCGCAGACAGCCCCTTACTGAGCCAAATCGACGGTAAAAAACTGGCAACGGTATAAAACAACAAAGACTGCAGACCCATAAACACCGCAATCTGCCAAGCAAATGCTGAGCGCCATACCGAAATGTCTGATGAGCCGGTAGCGAGCGGCGCCACTACCCGTGTCGATGAGCCTAGCCGCACCCGCAAAAACACCCACAAAACCAAGGCAAAAAAGCCCAAAAGCGCCCAACCGCCAAGCGCCCACTGCCAACCAAACTGCTCAGATAACGGCAGCACCACGCCGGCGACGATGCCTGCTGCGACGGTCAAGGTCAAGCTAAAGCAGCCTGTTACCAGCGGTATGTGATTGGGCGTGCGCTGTTTGATGACAGGCGCGGCCAAGGTATTGGCAAAACCGATGGCCAGCGTTAGTAATACCGTCCCGCTCAAAAAGCCAATCCAAGTCGGAATCACCGAGCGGATGACCATGCCAATCGTCAGCAGGGCAATCATCGCAATCAAGGTATTCTCAAGCCCAAAGCGCTTACTGATGGCAGGCGAGATAAGCGCGCCCAAGGCAAAAGTCAGCATCGGCACTGCGCCCAGCCAGCCAAGCTCAGTCTCAGAGATACCGAGCGCTTCTTGCACCACAGGTGCGATAGAGCCAAGCGCCACGATAGGTGCGCGCATGTTGGTCGCAAGTAATACGATCGCACATAACACCAGCCAAAAAGTAAAGCGTGATGATGGCGGGATGGAGGATTTTGACGCTTTCGTTTGAGAAGCAGACATATTTGCGGAGGTAGACATGGCAGCACGACTATTATATAAAATAAAAAACACGTCATTAGATAGCGTCGCCGCAGCGCCGCTTACCAAATAACACCAGAAAAGTCTCATTAAAACGATGAGTTAGAAAAGCCGTTAGGGCTTTACAACACGGGCAGAAAGCCTGTCATATGAACTTGCTGCCCTCTCAAGCAGGGCAAACTTAGTATATGGATGATAACGATGAAGGTTTGATTCTAGATTTATAAAACATCAGCGGCTTATAAAGCTAACAAAACGAATATGGCACAAGAAAAATAGCGCCAACTCTATTTTGTAGAGTTTGACGCTATTATAAGAACAATTGATGACTAAATACTACCAGCGTATGGTAACAGACGCGGTATTTATATCTACTCTAGACAGATTTGCCTAACTGAGCGGCTTTAAGCGCGGTTTCTTGCTGCTCGGCGATGAGTGAGTCGCACTTGTTTGGGTCGTTGCCACAAAATGAGCAATGCTCGTCGCCCATCAGTTTGGCCACCCCGCCGCAAGAGCCTTTTAGGGGCTTTTTTTTCACCATATATCCAATACCCATAAAGACAAAAAACAGCACAAATACGGTAAAGGTAATCGCAAGCATGGGGAGCAATTGAGTAAACATAGAGGAAACCTCGTATTAAAAATAGGGCTGTCATCTATAAAGACAACACCTTTATAGTATAGCAGATTTTTGCAGATGCCGCTTGAGTGTATCAAGATGTTTGGCGCATGCAGCTGGCAGTTTACAAGGGTTTGTCGGCGCGTAATGCTTGCATCGCTGGTGTCTGTACCACTTGCCATTTCCCAATATTGTCAGCGTCTTTGGTGGTTTTTTTATCACTATCACGATCGGTATCGGCTAATACCACAAACATCGCCGCTAGGTTTTGCTTTTGAGCGACGTCTAGCGCCTGCTGATACGGCATGGCAGTCAGCGCCGTCGCCCACGCATCGGCCAGCGCCACAGACTCTGCGGCGACAGTGACAGAAGGCGCGCCGCCCGCGATGGGAGTGCCCGTGGTGGGGTCGATGGTATGGCTATAGCGCTCGCCATCGAACACCACAGAGTTGCGGTAGTTGCCAGAGGTCGCCAGATGCATTTGATTGGCCGTGCTGATAGGTTGGCGAATCGCTGATATGGTCTCGCGCTCACTGACGGTGCTGTCTTCGATAGGGGCGTCGATAGCGATTTGCCAAGGTTGTTTTTGTTTGTTGACACCAGAGGTCGCAATCTCGCCGCCTATCTCCACCATATAGTTTTTGATTTGATAGTCTTTTTTGAGCACATCAGCGATGACATCGACGCCATAGCCTTTTGCCACCGCAGAAAAATCCAGCCCCACGCCTTCTTTGGTTTTGTAGATGCTTTGCTGATCTTGTACGATACTGTCAAAATCGACCAAGGCTTTTGCTTGAGCGATCTCGAGCGCAGTGGGCGGATTTTGTAAGCGCTCGACGGTCATGGTACTACCAAAACCCCACGTCTCTACTAGGGGCATCACTGTTGGATCAAAGGCACCGCCGGACTGCTGATAGACGGTGCGCGACACCTCAAGCACATGCGCAAAGTCGGCATCGATCGCTATGGGTGTGTCTTTTCCTAGTTGGTTGAACTTAGAGATAGTAGAGTCAGATTGATAGGTCGACATGCTATCATTGATCTGTTGCAGCCGCTGATCAATGGCTGCTTGTATGGCCGCTTCATCCGACCCTGCTGGTAACTGATAGCTAATATGATAGCTGGTGCCCATTGTTTCTCCGCTTAGGTAGTCATAGTCAGGGAGCTGCTGGCAGGCACTGAGGCTCAGTATAGCGCCTACAGTGGTCATCGTCAGTAAGGTCGGGCGTATGGATTGAGGCGCGGCAAAAAACGAGGTTACATTTGTCATATGAGTCATCACAGCTTGATAAGGCAAAGGGGTGAATGGAGCGTCAACGAATAACGGCGCTAAACCTCTCCTATTTTACACCCCTTATCACCTATAAGGCCAATAGCGTTGCCTCAGATTTTAGTTCAAGTTTTGAGTCAGTGCTTTTCTTAGCGGTAAATCTTTTGACAAAAAAAAGAGCCTCACTTGAGACTCTTTTTTTACTATCGCTTTTAGTGTTGCTTTTTTACTTAACCACCGAAGTCATCAAGTAGGATGTTTTCATCCTCCACGCCCAAACTATGGAGCATGTCAATTACCGCCGCGTTCATCATCGGTGGCCCACACATGTAGTATTCACAGTCTTCTGGGTTTGGATGGTCTTTTAGGTAATTTTCAAGTAGCACATTATGGATAAAGCCGGTCGGACCATCCCAGTTATCTTCTGGTAATGGATCAGATAGCGCCACATGCCACTCAAAGTTATCGAACTCTTCTTCGAGCTGATCGTAATCTTCGACATAGAACATTTCACGAATCGAGCGCGCACCGTACCAAAAGCTAATTTTACGCTTAGAGTTTAGACGTTTTAGCTGATCGAAGATGTGCGAGCGCATCGGTGCCATACCAGCACCGCCCCCAACGAAGATCATCTCAGCATCGGTATCTTTGGCAAAAAACTCACCATACGGGCCTGATACGGTCACCTTATCGCCAGGTTTTAGGCTAAATACCCAAGACGACATCTTGCCCGGCGGGATACCTTCAGGGCCACGCGGCGGTGGACTGGCGATACGGATATTAAACTTGATGATACCTTTTTCTTCTGGGTAGTTGGCCATCGAGTACGCACGAATCACGGGCTCATCGACTTTTGAGACGTATTTAAAGACGCCGAACTTTTCCCAGTCTTCACGATACTCTTCGCCGATATCAAAATCTTTGTAGTGCACTTCGTGCGGCGGCGCTTCTAACTGTACATAGCCACCAGCGCGGAAGTTGACTTCCTCGCCTTCTGGAATCTTAAGTACCAGCTCTTTGATAAAGGTTGCCACGTTATCGTTAGAGATAACTTCACATTCCCATTTTTGTACATCGAAAAACTCAGGGTCGATCTCGATTTTCATGTCTTGCTTGACAGCTACCTGACAGGCTAAGCGCATATGATTGCGAATCTCGCCTTGCGTAAAGTAGCCTTCTTCGGTGGGCAGGATAGAACCGCCACCTTCAATAACGCGGCAACGACACTGCGCGCACGTACCACCGCCACCACAAGCTGAAGATAAGAAAATACCTTCGCTTGCTAGGGTTTGCAGTAGCTTGCCGCCCGCTGGTGTCACAACGTCATTATCGGGATTATCATTGATATGGATGGTAACATCACCTGAACTGACCAGTCTTGAGCGCGCCGCCAAAATAATGGCGACAAGGCCCATGATGATCAAGGTAAACATAGCAACGCCACCAATCGCCGTAGCATAATCCATGATATGTATCCTTAATCTATGGAGTAGGGGAGTAACAGGACGCCCAGCGTCTACTGCTACCCCTACCGAATAAATGAATTAAATAGGTCAAATCGCTAACTAGGCTTTTCAGCGTAGCGGTTTAGATTGACATACCGCCAAAAGACATAAAGCCAAGTGACATCAGACCAACCGTGATAAAGGTAATACCAAGACCACGTAGCGGTGCTGGGATGTCTGAGTATTTGAGCTTTTCACGGATGCCAGCCAATGCGGTAATCGCCAATGCCCAACCAAAACCTGCGCCCACGCCATATACGACCGATTCGCTAAAGTTGTAGTCACGCTCCACCATAAACAGAACACCACCCAAGATGGCACAGTTAACAGTAATCAGCGGTAAGAACACCCCAAGCGCGTTATACAAGCTTGGAACGAACTTATCTAAGAACATCTCTAGAATCTGTACCGTCGCAGCAATCAGACCGATATAACTGAGTAGGCCTAAGAAGCTTAGGTCAATATCAGGAAAACCTGCCCATGCCAGCGCCCCACTTTTTAGGATAAACTGAAACAACAGATTGTTTAGCGGTACGGTGATGGCCATCACGACAATGACCGCGACCCCAAGACCTATGGCCGTTGAGACTTTTTTGGACACCGCCAAAAAGGTACACATACCTAAGAAGTAGGCTAGCGCCATATTCTCGATAAAGACTGAGGTTATAAATAAACTAACATAGTGTCCCATTAGTGACCGCCTCCATGTACCATGCCTTTAGATTGCGGCTTCATGACAAACTCAGCGTCTTCAACTTGTTCTGGTTTCCAGATACGCACGATGGCGATAAACAAACCGATGATAAAGAATGCTGACGGTGGTAGTAATAACAAACCGTTTGGAATATACCAGCCGCCATCAGTGACAGGCTGCAAGATGGTGATACCAAACCAGGTACCGGCACCGAGTAGCTCACGGATGGTTGCGACAAATAACAATACCGCTGAATACCCAAGACCGTTACCGATCCCATCCAAAAAGCTGGGGACAGGCGGATTGCTCATGGCAAAGGCTTCGGCACGGCCCATCACGATACAGTTGGTAATGATCAAACCAACGAAGACCGATAGACCTTTACTCACATCATAAGCCACCGCTTTTAGTACCTGATCGACCAAAATAACCAACGAGGCAATAATCGTCATCTGAACGATAATACGAATGCTCGATGGGATTTGCTTACGGATGATAGAGATAAAAAAGCTCGAAAACGCCGTTACCAGTGTCAAGGCCACACACATCACCATGGCGTTGGCCATGCTGGTGGTGACTGCCAATGCCGAGCAGATACCTAGGATCTGTAGGGCAATGGGGTTATTGTCAAAGATAGGCGTGGTTAAAATACTTTTGGTGTCAGCCATGTTATGCCTCCTTGCCGTTTGCTACTGGCGGCAGCGCTGCCAGTTCGGTGTTCGGTTCAGCTGTCAGCGTCGCTTGACTGGCTTGCGTGTCTGCATTGTCAATCGTTTGACCACTATCTTGGCGCAGCTTATCTAGATAAGGCTTATAGCCTTGCTCACCCAGCCAAAACTGAATCATATTGCTGACACCGCGACCCGTTAAGGTTGCACCGCTGATGCCGTCGACCCAGTTGTCTTTTGGTGTGCCAGCTTTGGTCACGCCAGTGGCCACATTGCCATTTTCGTCATACGACTGGATGCCGCTCCATTGGGCGCGCCACTCTGGCTCTTCGATACGAGCACCGAGCCCTGGGGTTTCTTTATGCTCATAAAAACTGATACCTTTGATGGTATTCATGTCGCTCTCGAGCGTTAAGAAACCGTAGATCGTGCCCCATAGGCCATAGCCTTGAATCGGTAGCACCACCATTTCAGGATTGCCAGCGTCGTCGCTTTTTACGTAGACTTTGGCATATTTTGGCTTACGGCCAATACCAGCAGGATCGTTGTCGCCCAAGTCTTCACTCAAGGCTTGGTTTTTGGTCGCTTGACTGGCGTCATAGGCGTTGCGATCAGGGATGCCAGCGGCTTTTAGCGCGTCATCATCGAGATAGTCGCCTTTGTTTAGGTCGATGATCTCGACATCAAAATCTTTAAAACGCTCAGCCACATCGCTTGCAGTATCTGACTCAGCATTGTACATGCCAGCGGCAACGAGGATGTTTTTGTTACGGTCTAAGCGAGCATTTTCGATTTGTGCTGGTTTTAGACCAACAGCAACTGCCGAGACCAATACAGAGCACACCAAACATAGCGTCAGTGCAACGCTGATGGTTTTTGCGTTATTACTTTTGGGCTTGGACATAACGAACCCTCCGAGCAGTTTGACGTTTGATGTTTGCCTGGGTAACAAAGTAATCAAACAATGGAGCAAATAAGTTGGCGAATAAAATGGCCAGCATGATGCCTTCTGGGAAGGCTGGGTTGACGACGCGAATCAATACGGTCATAAAGCCAATCAAGATGCCATACGCCCAGCGGCCTTTATTGGTATGCGCAGCAGAGACAGGATCGGTTGCCATAAATACCGCACCGAAAGCGAAGCCACCAATGACCAAGTGCCAATAAAACGGTAAGTTCATCATCAGATTGTCTTCTGAGCCGATCATGTTAAAGACCAGCGAGGTGGCGATGAGGCCGACCACACAGCCTGCCATGATGCGCCATGAGGCGATACGCGTCCACAGTAGTACGGCCGCACCCATGAGGATCGCGAGCGTAGAGACTTCACCGATACTGCCTTGCATGTTGCCCAAGAACGCATCACTCCAAGTGATGGCATTACCATAGACATCGACGAAATCTTGTGGAGAGACGCCAAGCGCTGCAAGACCAAGCGGTGTCGCGCCAGAGAAGCCGTCCACCGCCGTCCAGATTGAGTCACCAGACATATACGCTGGATAGGCAAAGTAGAGGAAGGCACGACCTGATAGGGCAGGGTTTAGGAAGTTTTTACCCGTACCACCGAAGACCTCTTTTGCCACGACCACACCAAAGATGATACCCAAGGCGACTTGCCATAATGGGATATCTGGCGGTAGACAAAGCGCAAAGAGCACTGAGGTCACAAAGAAACCTTCGTTGACTTCATGGCCGCGCACCACGGCAAAGATAATCTCACAGAGAATACCAACCGCGAAGGTGACGATATAAATGGGTAAGAACTGCATGGCCCCATAGACAAAGCTGGCCCAAATACTATCAGGGTTGTAGCCTGCCATGCTGGTGATGACCGTGCGCCAGCCTTCAGGCTGCAAGCCTAGCTGAGCGATGGCAGTTAATGCTTGGTGGCCGATATTGTACATACCCCAAAACATCGCAGGGAAGGTACAGAGCCAGACGGTAATCATGATGCGTTTGAGATCGATACCATCGCGCACGTGTGACGAGGCGTAGGTAGTGGTACCTGGCTGACGCAAAAACGTATCGAACATCTCAAAGATGGCATAGTACTTTTCGTGTTTGCCACCCTTGGTAAAAGACGGCTCCATACGATCGAACATATTGTGTAAAAATTTCATCGTGGTTAGCCCTCCAGCTCAATGCGCGTTAAGTTATCACGCAAGATATCACCGAATTCATATTTGCCAGGAGAGACGAAGGTGCATAATGCCAAATCTTCTTCGTCCAATTCGAGTGCGCCCAAATCAACGGCGCTAACGATGTCCTCAACAATCAAGGCACGTAGTAGCTGTGTTGGCAGATAATCTTGCGGCATGACTTCTTCATAGACACCGATGGGTACCATCGCACGCGGTGAGCCGTTGCTGGTGGTGGTGAAGTTGTATTTTTTACCACCAAAAAACTGCGAGATATAGATCGGCAGTTTAGAGAAGCGGTTTTTACCAGCGGTAAAGAAGTGAAATGCTGGGCGCTCACGGCCTTCAGGTAGGGCACTGACTTGGTTGTGAAAGCGGCCAAGATAAGCGATGTTGCTAAACAGCTTGCGTCCTGACAGCACTGAGCCTGAGATGACACGGTTTTCACCAGCGGCCAGTTGGCCTTTGGTCAATGCTGTGATGTCAGCACCGCGCTCGGTTGCGATCAGATGTGGAGTATTAACTGCAGGGCCTGCCAAGCTAATCATACGGCGCGTGTATAGGCGGCCAGTGGTAAATAGCTTACCGATAGCAATCACGTCTTGATAGCCAATCGTCCAGACGGTAACACCGCGCATGATTGGATGCAAAAAGTGAATGTGCGTGCCGGCCAGTCCTGCTGGGTGCTTACCTGCAAAACTATGGTACTCAGTGACGTTATTTGCCGCGGTTTTTGCAACGGGCGTCAGGCTAGCATCACCATGATGACAGACGAAAGTCTTAGGGCTGAGGGTAGATAATACTGCGAGACCGTCATTGAACGCTTGCAGCTCCTCATTGATCAGCAGCATCGGGTCAAACGCAAGTGGATTGGTATCCATGGCGGTGACAAAGATGGCATGCGGACGGGCACCGATTTCTGGTGTGCGGCTATAGGGACGCGTACGAAACGCAGTCCATTCGCCAGAGGCCAGCAGTTGGGTTTCAACGACCTTCGAGTCTAGGTCAGCAAGTTGCTGGGAGTCATAGCGCTCGAAGTCTACTTCTTCACCGTTTGGGTCGACCGCAATCACAAGGCTTTCAAACACTCGGCGCTCGCCGCGATTGATCGCGACGACCTTACCAGCAGCAGGGGCAGTGTAGATAACACCAACACGTTTTTTGTCTTCAAAAACGGGCTGGCCTTTAGCTACGACATCACCTTCTTTGACATTCATTGTGGGCTTCATACCCACATAATCATAGCCAATGACTGCTACATGTGTTGGTTGGTGCTCAGATATCTCGCGGGAGGGTTCACCGGTGATGGGCAAATCCAAACCTTTTTTGATGGTAATCATAAGCGAAAACTTAGTCCATAGTCTAAAACGATACCAGACGTCCTGTTTGGTATATCGGCAGCATGAACATCTGCGTCATTTAATAAAGCCCTCAACTCGCTATTCCTATAGTAGGATAGAGATATATAAGGCTTTGAAAACAACGCAAGAGTATCACTGCTAGTAAGAGTATTAACGCTGACCTTAGACTCCTTAACAACACGTTAATGTCTTATTCGAATTACCAAAGTTGGCGACTGGCTACCAAGGTGTATGCTAAAACCATCAAACCAAACGCACTCACTTTGGGCGTTGGCCAAAAGCGACTGCATTGATCGTAAACAGCTCCATCATACGTTTCATTGAAAATTAAAACCTGTAAACCAGCACGATTGTCGCTTTATGAACTGGCTTTTTGTTGCAGAGCCAATGACATAAAAACGCAGCCAAGTAATCTACAAAGATAGATAAACTGGTCAAAGCCACACTAGTCCTGCCGCTGGTAGACATACGGTGTATGACCATCTGCCGCTGGTAATCTAGAAGTGACTTTCTAAGGCGTTATCTCATGATAGGGATGTAAGGGAGATATATAAAAAGACGTCTCAAGGGTAATGGCGCAGCGCAGTCTGCTCTCAGACTGGCATTGAAGATTGTTACGTTAACCCTTTTAGCCAACTGTCAGCCAATATTGTACTGGTTCATTTAGCTGTTGCTCGATTCATCCTGACCGCCATGAGCACTTCAGTGATGGTTAACTGAAAAAAGTGTGGCGCATGGTTGCTATCATATAGAAACAAATACAAATTTACCTAGGATTATACGCTAAATTGACCTAAAATTGCCAGCCGGTAAGTGAATTTACCTAATGTTTCCAGTGATTCTGCCTGCTAAAACTTATGGTTATGATTGTTAAGTTTTTGGCATTATTTGTTGTTTGAATTATTCAGATTTGAGCCAACACGAAGAGAATTTACTGATACTATATTCTGACTGATTTTGTTAGCCACTGATTTCAAAACGCTCTGCGGTATAGCTCTGTCATCAGCGATATATCAAGTGGCTGTCTAGATGGTATTTCGATATCAGTCATATTTTGATTCAGTGATATATTGATTACTTATTTTATTTGTGCGTTATAAGGAATGTCCTATGTGTGCTGTGCCTGTCATTATTCCGGCGATTGATTTAAAAGATGGTAAATGTGTGCGCTTAAAGCAAGGCCGTATGGAGGATGATACGGTGTTTTCTGACGATCCTGTGGCCATGGCGGCGCGCTGGGTAGAAGAAGGTGCTCGCCGCTTACATTTGGTGGACTTAAATGGCGCGTTTGATGGGGTACCAGTACATAGACAAGTGGTCAATGACATCGCCAAGGCTTACCCAACCCTGCCTATCCAGTTGGGCGGCGGTGTGCGTAATATGAACACCATCGAGCAGTACATCACCGCAGGCTTGACGTATATTATTATCGGCACCAAAGCAGTCGAAGATCCCGACTTTGTCACTGAAGCTTGCCGTGAGTTTGCAGGTCATATCATCGTGGGTATCGATGCCAAAGATGGCATGGTGGCAACCCATGGCTGGGCAAATGTTACTGATACTCGCGCCACTGAGCTGGCCAAGCGCTTTGCCGATGTAGGCGTATCGTCAATCGTCTATACCGACATCGCCCGTGATGGCATGATGCAAGGCGTCAACGTTGAACAGACAGTCAATCTAGCTCGCGAAGGTGGCCTGCCTGTGATTGCCTCAGGCGGCGTGACCGACATAAAAGATATCGAGCTACTAAAACCCTATGGTGACTGTATCGAGGGTATCATCACTGGCCGCGCTATCTACGAAGGCACACTCGATTTGCGTGCTGCTCAAGCATACCTAGACAGCTAAGCTCACCGAAAATTTGCTAAAAAATTACTTGCTAGGCTCAGCGCTCAATGGTGAGGATAGGCAACGCGCTATGGCTATCTGTTTGCTGCGCCATAGCCGCGGCGTCAAGCAAATAGCCGTATGTTTACTTTATCGTAGATAGACTTACGTCTAGCTGATAAGGTAAGACAAAGAGCAGGGATCACGCTTGCATGAGACCTTGAGGTTTTGGCAATGATGCAACAAGCAAAGGATGCTTATGTCGATTTATCTAACGCAAAAAATGCCCACCATCATCCGCCGTCTGGCCAGTATGTGCGGTCAGCTGCTGTTGCTATTGGCGCTGCTTAGTCAGCTGCCAGCTCATGCAGTTATTGAAGACGCCGCCTCCATTAGCGCTGTGCTCAGTGGTGACAATGTTGACAATGCAGAAGCGCTTGATGAAGGCAATGCCGAGCCAGCACCTGCTACCTCTGACAGCATAGCTGAGACGCCAGAGATCCTAGAGCCGTCACCTGAGCCTACCCTGCCGCCCATCATCAGTGGTGAGAGCACCAATAACGCGCAAATCGAGACCACGCCAACTCCGCAAACAGACAATGATATCCGCCAACGTATCACTGGCATATTTTCAGAAATAAACGGGCTGCAAACGGTCAATGTCAGCGTGACGCAAGGGGTGGTTACCCTGACAGGAGAGACGCCCAATGAAAAAAAGGCGCAGCAAGCCATTAACTTGACCAATCGCTTGACAGATGTGGTCACGGTCGAAGACCGAATCAATCGCACCCTCGATGTACAAGACAACGTCACTACTGTCTATCAAGGCCTAAAAGCACAGGTGACCAATCTAGTGAAGGCATTACCGCTACTATTGGTCGGTATTGTGCTGTTTGCCTTGGTGGCTTGGTTTGGCAGCTGGCTCTCTAATCGCAAAAACATGTGGCAACGTCTGACGCCAAATCCATTTGTGGCAGAGCTACTGGCCCAAACCATCAAAGTTATTTTTATCATCTTTGGTCTGATTTTGGCGCTGAGTCTGATCGGCGCAGAGACTGTTTTGGGTACGCTACTGGGCGGGGCAGGCGTGATCGGTATCGCGGTTGGTTTTGCGGTCAAAGACACCATTGAAAACTATATTGCCTCACTCATGCTTAGCATTCGTCAGCCGTTTCGCGCGCGTGACCACATTGTCATCAATGGGCAAGAGGGTATCGTCGTGCGCCTGACATCGCGGGCGACTATTTTGATGACTTTAGATGGCAACCAGCTACGCATTCCGAATGCCGAGGTCTTTAAAGGCACTATTTTAAATTACACCAAAAACCCTGAGCGCCGCTTTACTTTTGAGCTGGGTGTGGACGCCAACGATGACCCACTGGCAGCCATCAAGGTTGGGCTAGATGCGATACACCAGCTAGCGTTTGTCTTAGATGAGCCAAAAGCGATTGCCGTCATTACCAATGTCGGCGACTCAAATATTATTTTAGAGTTTCAGGTATGGGTGGATCAATCCGAGACCGATTTTTCTAAGGCGCGTAGTATCGCTATTCGCGAGACCAAGCACGCGCTAGAAGATGAAGGCTTTAGCTTACCTGAGCCCATTTATCGACTGCGTTTTAACCATAAATTAGAGCAAGCTTTTGAGCATATGCCACAAAACAACGTCACCTCGGGTACCCTCACGACCACCGTGCCCAGCGCTACCTCAAGCAATCAAGTGCCAAGCTCCGCCGATGATAAAGATAAAGAGCAAGCAAAAGCCCGTGCCAAAACTATCCTGCAAGGCCGCAGTGCCAGCGATGTCCTCGATGCCCGCCCCGATGATAAGCTGATGGAAAAGGTTGAGCAAGAAATTGCCGAAAACTCAGATGAGACTGATTTGCTAAATAACAATAGCCCGCAAGAATAATCAGCTTAACGCCTGTCTTCAATTCAATCGATAGCCACCTACATGAGTGAAAAATGGCTAAATCTGACCAAACGGTGTCAAATAGCCGACTAATATCTCGAGATTATCTGTGCTATCTTTTTTATTTAGTGGCAATGTTTGGCTGTAATGTTTAGCAGCAATTTATCTTATTTTTATCACCATTCTTAAAATGCGAACACGCCCTAAAAAACGGCATAAAAAGTGCAATAAAATAGATATTTGATGATTATCTAGAGACGAGACACTTTTATGCAAATGAAACATCTGATTATTTTCGCACTTGTGGGCATGGCGGCATTATTGGGTTTTAATCTGATAAGCGGGCATCAGCGTGATAAGCACAGAGAGATGCTAGTAAGTAATAATAGCGCTGAGGCGGAGACCGTGATAGGTACAGGTGCAAAGACTGGAGAAAATATCGCCAGTCAGCCGTTAGGTCAGCAGCCCAAGGCCATCTTGGATGATGCCACCACGCAGATAGAGCACGCACAGCGAGCCGAGCAGCAGCGAGTCGCGCAAGTGGCTAATGCCCAGTAGCGTAGCGGGCACAAAAAAAGGCTAACACTGGGTTAGCCTTTTTTATCAATACGTCTTTATCTACCAAATCTTATGTAGCTTAGCTTTTTTTGCTTGAGCCTTTGCGATTACTGCTCTTTTTAGCTGATGATTTTTTGGCTGGTGGTTTTTTAGCTTGGTCTTTTTTGGTTTGGTTCATCTCACTGGCTTGTAGCTTGGCTTGTAAATCAAAGTCAATTTGTAGCAAGTCCATATTGACGCCTGCGACTTTGACTTTGACCAAATCGCCCAGACCAAACAGTGTGCCTTTGTCTTTACCGATAAGCTGCTGCTGCGTCTCATCATAGACAAAGAAGTCATCGCCGACGTTTGAGATATGCACCAGACCGTCGATATACAAATCAGTCAAGGTGACAAATAAGCCAAAACTCGTCACGGTGGTTACCACACCATTGAATTCTTCACCGACATGATCTTTCATGTAGTGACATTTGAGCCATGACTCCACAAAGCGCGAAGCTTTTTCGGCACGGCGCTCGGTATCTGAGGTTTGCGTGCCTGCGCCTTCGAGTGAAAAATCCATCACTGGCTGCTTGCTACCCGTGACTTTTGCCTTGATCGCACGATGTAGCATCAAATCAGGGTAACGGCGGATAGGCGAAGTAAAGTGACTATACTCGTCATATGCCAAGCCAAAGTGACCGATGTTGTCAGGCGCGTAGTTGGCCTGCATCATCGAGCGCAGCAGCATGCTATGGATGCTAATGGCATCGGGTCTGTCTTTGGTGGCTTCGATGATACGCTGATAGTCGGCCTGCGTTGGGCTCTCTTCTGGGAAGCTTAAGCCAAAGTTTTTGGCGTACTCATGGATACGCATGGATTTTTCGCTATCTGGCTGATCGTGGTTGCGATACAAGACAGGCAGCTCATGCTTAAGAGCAAAGTTTGCCGCACAAGTATTGGCCAGTAGCATACATTCTTCGATCAGCTTTTGCGCATCGCCGCGCGTACGTGGCAATATTGCTTCGATGCCACCTTTTTCATCAAACTTAATGTAGGTCTCTACTGTCTCAAACTCCATCGCATGGCGCTCTTCGCGTTTTTTCAAAAGCAGCTCGTAGAGTTGATGCAGTGTATCAATTGATTTTTTGACGTCTTTATTGCCTGTCAAAGAATCAGGCACGTTTTTGTCTTTTGGATTGTCAAAATACGCGTTGACTTGGTTGTATGTCAAGCGTGCTTGTGAGTGCATCACACCTGGATAAAACTCATAGCCTGTGATTTTACCAGCACGCGATATCTTGATATCAGCCACCATACATAGCCGATCAAGATCAGGGTTTAGCGAACAAAGACCATTCGACAATACTTCAGGGAGCATCGGAATCACACGATGCGGGAAGTATACTGACGTACCGCGCTCATACGCGTCTTTATCTAATGGCGAGTTTGGCGTGACGTAGTGGCTGACATCTGCGATAGCTACTAAGACGCGGTAGTTACCACCTGAGCGTTTTTCGGCATATACCGCATCGTCGAAGTCGCGTGCGTCTTCACCATCGATGGTGACTAGGGGTAAATGACGTAAGTCAGTACGACCCTTTAGGTCTTTCTCAGTAGGCTCCTCGTAATCATTGGCTTGCTTGAGAGCCGCTTCACTAAATTCTGATGGAATATCATAATTGAGCAAAGTCGTTTCGATGATCAGCTCGCGGTCGTTATCATCGGAGAGGACTTCAGTGATTTTGCCAGTAGCAAACTCGTGCTGGTTTGGCCAGTCGATGATGTCGATTTTGACAGGCGCGCCTTGCTTAGCGTTTAGAGCCTGTACGTTGTCATCAGTAACAGTGATGGGTTGATGATGGTTTGGACTACCAAGCTCGACACAGTAGCCTTCGTCATCCCGTGTTAGCGTACCGATAAAGCTGTTTTGACGACGCTCTACGATATCGACGATGCGGCCTTCAGTGCGACCGCGGTTGTCTGTTGAGGTGCCGATTGCGGCTACCGTATCGCCATTAAATACCCAACGCATTTGTTTTTCGTGCAAAAACAAATCGGGCATGTCTTCTAATAGCACGAAGCCAAAACCTTTGGGGTGTGCAGACACAGTACCGGTGACCACGTCTTGCTTGGTCACTGTCCGATAACGATAAGGACGACCTTCACGGTTTACTTGACCGTCGCGTGCCATGGCTTTTAGGCGATTGCCCAGCGCATCAAACTGATCTGGATCTTCAATTTCAAAGATCTGCGCCAGCTGCTTGTGAGTGACTTCGCCATGCTCATTAATCGTGCTGAGTATCAGCTCGCGACTAGGGATAGGATTGTCATATCTTTTTGCCTCACTTGAGGCGTTTGGATCGTTCCAACTCATAAATTACCGTATCTATTTTTTAAAATTATTAATAAGGGTTATCTTAACACGAACGACGATACAATATCTTGCGTCAATCGCCTAATCTGTATTAAGTCGCAACAAGCTGTCTGCTTTTAGAAAAGACAGCTGAAAAAACCCATCAAATATCAATATCTACCGAACTGGACTTATCGGTGATTTTTTTGCTGTCTAATTCTGTTGAGACTTCTAGCACCGTGGTCTGATTGGATTTATCGAGATACTTTTGCGCTTTATCGACTTCAGTGGTTAAGGTATTGACCGTTTGCTTCATATTTTCTAGCGCTTCAACTTTATAATTGCCAATCATGTCCATCGTATCGTAGACATTATTGAAGGCGTTTTGCAGTTTATCAAGCTCGATACTGCTACTGGTCGCCTGCTCATGGATCTCACCCGATTGACGTTTGAGCATCGCAGAGGTCGATTCGATCAAACTGCTGGTGGTTTTATTCAGCGCAGTGATTTGATCAAGTACCAGTTTTTGATTGGTCATCGCTTGTGCGACCACCACCGCCGTGCGTAGTGCTGAGATGGTCGTCGTAGTCGCACGATCGACACCTTTGATTAGCTCCAGATTGTTTTTGCGAATGGTATCAAGTGCCAAATAACCTTGGACGTTGACGGCCAACTGCGTCAAAAAGTCGGTGTTTTTTTGGCGCACATAAAACAGCATCTCTTCTTTGATGATGCGCGCTTTTTCTGGGTCAGTCGCCTCGATGGCATAGACTTTTTGCTCCAACTGCTCATCGATTTTTTTGCCCACATAGATGTACTGACGAATCGATTGCATCAGTTCCCACATATTGACTTTTTCTTGCTCAATCATGGCATTGTCTTTGAGCAGCTCGTCTTTGCCGTTATAAAGACTGGTCACTACGGCATTGATATGTGACTGCGCTGACTCGTACTGACGAAAGTAATCTTGTACCTTGTTGCCAAAAGGAATAAGGCCAAACAGCTTGCGTGAGCTGGTCAAATCTTTTTTACTGGGGTCCAAGTCTTCGACGATACCGCGCAGCTCTGTCAGAGATTTGGCGATAGGGGAGTTATCAAACAGATTGTCGTTGATGCTCTTTGCTGGTAGCTCGAGCATACGATTAGAAACTTGCGCGGACTCACGAATCTCTTTATTGCCTAAGTTGTGTATGGACTGGACATTTTGCTGAAACTCAGGGCTATGTACAGAGTTGGTGATGACATGATCGACAAAAGCATCAACTTTAGCATCGAGCTCTGGTATTTGGCTTTTATCGAGGGTCACCATCTGGTCGGCTTCACTCTTTTGTATTTCTTTGACGGGCTCAGGCGGCGTCAGTGAAATGCTTGGCGCAGCGGCATTTTCTGGTGGTGTCAATTCTTGCATAAAGCTTCCTATAATATCTAAAGGGAAAAAGTCAGTCATACATCCGTGCTGATTTATGTAGTGTCGACTATATCGGGTATTGTTGTATTTAAAAGACAAGTCGCGGCCTGTATGTCAAGGCCGGTGTTTTTATAGAGACGAATAAATATAGGACCGTTAAGATTTAGACTAACTGGTAATAAAAAACTTGAGAAGATAGGTTTTGTAAAATAGCGTTAGCTTGTGATACCAAAAACAGCGTTTAAAAACGCTATGACTGATAAAAGTTATAGGTGATAAAAGCTATAGCTGATAAAGACAATGTCGCCGCTTACGATAAAAAGGCAGGTCAGCCTATATATGAAAAAACCATCAATATCCCGAAGCATATTGATGGTCAACAGTATAAGTATCCATATTAACCAATATCGACAGTATCTAACATCGACGGATTAGCATGCAATTGACAGCCGCCACTAACATAGTAATCTGGTCAATCGATTACTTTTTCTTAGTTGGGCCGAGCAGCATACCCATCTGACGACCTTCCATCTTAGGATATTGTTCGACGTTTGAGATATCAGCGGTATCTTCAATGATACGGTCTAGTTGCTTGCGACCAATCTCTTGGTGCGCCATTTCACGTCCACGGAAACGAATGCTAATCTTAACCTTATCTTGGTTTTCTAAGAAACTGATGATTTTACGCAGCTTAACTTGATAATCCGCCTCTTCAGTACTAGGGCGTAGTTTCATCTCTTTAAGCTGAGTCTGCTTTTGGTTTTTCTTAGCTTCTTTCGCCTTTTGCTTTTGATCATATAAGAAATGCTTATAATCCATGATCTTACATACAGGCGGTTTTGCTTCGGGAACCAATTCGACCAAATCTAAGTTTTCATCACGCGCCGCTTTCATCGCGGTTTCGATATCGACCACGCCCATTTGTTCGCCGTCTTCTTTAACGAGTCGGACTTCTTTAGCTTTGATATCTTCGTTGATGTTCAAACGGTTGGACTGTTTAATAGGTATTACTCCTCATCTGTTTTTGGGGGCTGTCGGCCTTTTTTACCAACAGCGGTCTGTACTAATGTCATAAAGTCAGAGATGCTCATCACGCCAAGGTTTTCACCTTCACGCGTCCGGACATTGACGCTGCCCGTTTCGATCTCTTTATCTCCTAATACTAGCATATAGGGGATACGTTCTAATGTTTTCTCTCGTATCTTAAATCCAATCTTTTCGTTACGCAAGTCGCTAACGGCTCGAATACCGACGTTTTTCAGCTCATTAACCACATTTTCACAAGCCTCTGCTTGCTTATCAGTGATATTCATCACCACCACTTGCTTGGGTGCAAGCCATACTGGCATCCAGCCTGCATAGTGTTCGATTAAAATACCGATGAAACGCTCGAACGATCCTAAGATAGCACGGTGTAGCATGATGGGGGTTTCACGCTCGTTTTGCTCGTTGACAAACTCAGCATCAAGACGCTCTGGCATATTGGGATCGACCTGAATGGTACCGCATTGCCAGACACGGCCTAGAGAGTCTTTTAGACTAAATTCAATCTTCGGACCATAAAACGCGCCTTCACCCGGCAAGTATTCCCAGTCGAGACCTGAGCTATCGAGAGCATCGGCCAAAGCTTTTTCGGCAAAATCCCAAGACTCATCAGAGCCGACACGCTTTTCAGGGCGGGTGGAGAGCTTCATGATGATGTTATCAAAACCGAAGTCTTCGTAGACTTTTAGGGTCAGTTTAATAAAGTCAGCGACCTCTTGCTGAATTTGTGCTGCGGTACAAAAGATATGCGCATCATCTTGAGTAAAGCCGCGTACGCGCATCAAGCCGTGCAATGAGCCTGAGGGCTCGTTACGGTGACACGAGCCAAACTCTGCCATACGCAGTGGCAAATCACGATATGATTTTAGGCCTTGGTTAAATACTTGCACGTGACATGGGCAGTTCATTGGCTTTACCGCATAATCACGGTTTTCGCTGGCGGTGGTAAACATATTGGTGGCATAGTTGCCCCAGTGTCCTGAGCGCTCCCACAAGCTACGATCAACGATTTGCGGCGTTTTGATTTCTTCATAGCCGTGATCGTGTTGGACTTTGCGCATGTATTGCTCAAGCACTTGATAAATCGTCCAACCATTAGGGTGCCAAAACACCATGCCCGGCGCTTGCTCCTGCATATGAAACAGATTGAGCGCTTTACCGATTTTACGGTGGTCGCGTTTTTCTGCTTCTTCAATACGCTGGATATAGGCTTTTAGATCTTTTTTATCAGCCCACGCCGTACCATAGATACGTTGTAGCTGCTCGTTTTTGGCATCACCGCGCCAGTATGCGCCTGACATTTTGGTCAGTTTAAATACTTTTAAGAAGCGCGTGTTTGGCACGTGCGGGCCACGGCACATATCGACGTATTCTTGATGGTGATATAGGCCAAAAGCTTCTTCGCCCGGCATATCGTTGATCAGTTTCAGCTTATAATCTTCGCCGCGCGCTTCGAATATCTTGATGACTTCATCGCGCGGTGTCATTTTTTTGATGACATCATAATCTTGTTTGATCAGTTGCATCATGCGTTTTTCGATGGCTGCCATATGCTCAGGGGTAAACGGCGTCTCGCTATAGATGTCGTAATAAAAACCATCTTCGATGACCGGTCCGATGACC
Organism: Psychrobacter sp. CAM01; assembly: GCF_032842965.1. NCBI lineage: Bacteria > Pseudomonadati > Pseudomonadota > Gammaproteobacteria > Moraxellales > Moraxellaceae > Psychrobacter > Psychrobacter sp. CAM01. Next base: position 1,032 of record NZ_JAWJBL010000007.1, on the reverse strand, counting down.
ATTTTTACCTCTGGATAGAGCTGCTTTACTGCATGACCTAACAAGTGGGCGCAGGAGTGGCGAATGATATCGACACCATCAGCGTCTTTTGGCGTCACGATTTCAACTTTGGCATCATGGGTGATCGGATCGTGTGCATCGACCAAGTGACCATCGACGCGCCCAGCGACCGTTGCTTTGGCAAGTCCTGCACCAATACTCTGCGCCACTTCCATGACGGTTGTATTGCCTTCAAAGTTTTTCACGCTACCATCTGGTAAAGTAATCGCTACCATAATCTATTCACCTTTTTGGGTCCGTTGGCAGTGATGATTGCAACCATCAATCATATAACCGTAAGACCACATCAATTATATCTAACTGCTGTGATATGTTAAGAAAAGTACCACCCAAAACACTAGGTTGAGACGATATTAAGAGCAGGCTTTTGGCCACTTTATTTAAAGTCTCACTTTAGTATTGCAAGGTAGTGTCATAAAAGCCACTATTATAGCAAACACTGCCTAGCAACTCTAGGTTAGAGACTATAGATACAAAGTGACAAAAGTATTATGACAAGCGGCGTCAGCACGGCGACTGTTTAAGTGTTGATGCAGCGCTTGATGCTTTAAAATTATCTAATTAGCGATGCTATGAAAAATAACGTTTCATCTCGCTGTATCGTGTTTATATCGGATTGACTATATAAGTATCTGTTGAGCAAATTTCAATAGGTAATAGATAACGCCAGCTTTGCTGCCCGTATATAACTAATGGAATGATGATGGTTTAAGTCATAGCATCGTTCTAAAAAGTTCGTTTTCTAACCTACTGAAAACACTAATTTATTTTGCATTTCTCAAAAACAATTAAAAAACTTATCAAAAAGCAGTTGACACCCGTCAGAAACTCTCTATAATACGCACCTCATCAGGACGAGCTAAGCATTACTAGGGTGAATTACATAGTAACAACGCAGCGAACCTTGAGAAACAAATTAGATAAAAAGCTTGACAAACCAAATCGTTATGATATGATAGTCGGCTCGCTAGA
>NZ_JAWJBL010000006.1:0-123681 GCF_032842965.1 Psychrobacter sp. CAM01 | reverse complement strand
TCTTAGTCTTGTCCAGTGTTCATCTTTGAGCATGGTGCGAGGCATAGCGAACGATATCTTTTTTGTGTGAGAACTTAAAGATTAACCGTTCGCTATTTTTTTTGCCATTAATTTGTCGCCAATGTTCAACACGCCCTAATGTATCTGTTTTATTTAGAATCGACTATAAGACGATATATAGTCAGGTTAATACAAAACCCAGTCCAACCTACTTATGCCGTGTGTCTGATTTTCTGTAAAGCATGAGTGGGCGCTAACGAATAATCAGACCTGTGCGCGCGTCACGGATTTGGCTCGGCAGCGTATATCCCAAGGTATCAGCCTGTAGGTAGCCGGTTTGCTCAGAAAAATACGCATAAGCTTCAGAGAAAGTCATGGCAGGCGGCTGGCCTGAAGGGTTACAGCTGGTGGAGACCAGCAGGCCAAAAGGGTTTTGCTCGCTGACCAACTGCTGGCACAGCTGCTGGATAAGCGGATGAGAGATGACCCGTACCGCCACGGTTTGATGCTGGCCGGTTATCCAATGAGGGATACTGGTGCTTAGTGTTTGCGGAATAGGCAATAGCCATGTATGCGCTTGTTGATACTGCGGCTGGGTGTTGTCGCTGTCCGTCTGCCAGCTCGCCAAAATAGGCTGACGCTGAGCCTGTGTCAAAGGCGCAAGCAGCGGCGCTAAACGCTCGGCACTATCGGTAATGACAATCATGCCTTTGGCGATTGGTCGCTGTTTGATGGTCAAGATGCGCTGGACGGCGGCTTGATTATAAGGGTCACAGCCGATACCCCAGACACTTTCAGTTGGATAAGCAAGTAGCTGGCCATTTTTTAGCCAAGTAGCAGCTTGGCTGACAGAGTCGGCCAAAACGGAGGAGGATGGTTTCATGATGAAGGTACAAAAAATAAAAAGGTAGAAACTTATCATACCACAGCAAAAAGCCTATCTAAGACAGCCACTCGCAAAAATAGCATTTTTTAGACACGCAAGTAACGCCCGCCTTGTACGTTGATGAGACCCAGTAGCTCAAGCTCCATCAGCTGCCCAATCAAAACGGGCGCTTCAAGTGTGGTGACCAGCAACAGCGCATCCAAATCTTGCCCATGCCAATCAAGCTGCTCATATATTGGCTGCAAGTGCTTGGGAACCACAGGGTCAGGGTGATGAGCTATCGTAGATGGCAATGCGCTCTCTGCAGTATTGGCAACCTGAGCTGATACCGCGGCGGTATCATTATCAAAAGGCGTGCGTTTGTTTGGCGGTACGCGACTACCATGACCTATCTGGTGGCTAAGCTGGCTGCTGACATCTTCAATAACCTGCTGAGGATGATAAATCAACGTCGCCCCTTCGCGTATCAAATGATGGCAGCCTTCAGCATTGCTATTGTCAATATGGCTTGGCACCGCAAAGACTTGCTTGCCTTGCTCTGAGGTCAAGCGCGCGGTAATCAGCGAGCCACTTTGAATGGTGGCTTCGGTGACGATGGTCGCTAGACTGAGTCCTGCGACCAAGCGATTACGGCGCGGAAAGGTATGCTTGTGCGGCGGCGTATGCGGTAGCAGCTCACTGATGATACAGCCGCCCTGCTCGATGATTTGACTAAATAGCTGGTCGTGGTGATTGGGATAATTGACATCAATTCCTGTACCCATCACCCCGATCGTCCGGCCTTGATGAGCTAAATCTGTCTGTGCCAGTGCGCCTATATGTGCGCGTTTATCCACCCCCATGGCCAGCCCGCTGGTGACAATGTAGCCTGCCTGCGCTAAGTACTGCGCCATATCAAAGGTGATTTTTTGTGCGTGGGCAGTGGGCTTGCGACTACCGACGATGGCGATTTGGGCTTGGTGTAGACGAGAGAAATTACCGCGATAAAACAACACTGGCGGCGGATCATAGATCTGTAGCAGCTGGGCAGGATAGTCCGCTTGATCGGCAAACAGCAATCCATAGCGTCCTTCTACGCGCGCTTGTTGGATTTTGTCGAGATTGGCGCATGTTTGCGCTGGCTGTTCATGGCGTTTGAGATGGGTATAATGAATACCCAGCTGCCGCCAAGCCTCTACTGTCGCCGTCCACGCCAGCTGCGCACTACCAAAGCTCTTTATCAGCTCATGATAAGCAGACAATGACGCATTCACCTCATACCACAGCGCCACTATGGCGCGCTGCTCGTCTGATAAAGAAGGGGTGACTGCTGTCATCATCGTTTGGCTCGTCTCCGCTAAGATGGGGTGCTCATCTCAAAACCTTGTACTGTGTTTGGCGTATTTATAAATATGGCGGCGGTAACAACTGATCACCGACATTTAGCGGTAGCTCAGAGTCCAGTACATAAGCGTAGCTGATATGTTCAAACGTATTAAAAACCATCAGCATCCCACTTGGCTCGTTTGGCAAACGCACTGGTGTGTCATTGTCTCTGATATCACGCACCAATGGTCCTCTTTGGTACACGGTCAACACATCACCAGGTTTGGCACCATGCGTACTACCGAGGTTGATGGCGACCACGCTGCCTTTTGCTGCGGAGCTGATAGAATCCATCACCCGTACGATCATACCGCCGCGACTGACGCTGGCTGGGGTTGGATAAAACACAGGCGGGATCGCATTGTCTAATTCTACAAATACCCGATCACCTTCGCGCACTTCTTTACCATAGCTGTCTGTCAGTTGCAGGCTGGTGACGCCGTTGCTTTCTGTCGATGTCACTAGGCCTGTGGCCACTTGGGTAACTTCAAGACCGATGACTTTTTGGGTTTTTGGCTCGACGTACCTCTCACCTTCACGGTAGATGCCATAGCGTTGACCCACGATCAGTGGTACGCCTTTGGCATAGACCTTATCACCACTGGCGGTGATTAAGTTGCGGTTTTTAGAAGCCAAGATGTATGGCGTGGTATTAAAATCTTGTGGATCGACGATGATGGTCTTATCGAGCCAATGCTGAATCGCTGACCAAGGAATAGGAGGGATACTGTTGGCCGTTGAGGTCACAGTGACCGCACTGGCGGTGACATCACCCGTCAGCTGCTTTTCGATTCCTGCACAGCCTTCACCCGTATCGACACCGACCAAGGTTTTACCCTGAATCACGCACAAGATAAGGATGTCGTTTGGGTAGATCAGATGCGGGTTTTTGATTTGTTGATTGGTTGCCCAAATATCTTTCCAGCGCCATGGGCTGTCTAAGTAGCGCCCAGAGATATCCCATAAGGTATCGCCTTTTTTGACGATGTAGCGATTGGGGGCATCGGCTTTGATGGTAGGTGGTGGATTATTGGCGTGGGCAGTACTCATTAGCATGGCACTGCTAAATGTCGTGATCAACAGTGCTTTTGCTATCTTTTTTAAGCTCATCTTCATTGTTATATCCACAATATGTACCGCTGTCGCCGCCTTAACAAACCCTACTTACGTCTATACCTGTCAAGTCCTTCGATTATATATTCGTAGAGACTCAGCGCAGTTTACAGACACAGCAATGCAATTATTATGACGCCTATTGGGCAGCTGTTTTTTGTAATTGACTGATGTTTATGGCTAAAAAAGCGTCTAGCACGATGAAGACCTGCCGACGCTGTTTCTCATATTACAATTATATCTACCATAACACAATCATAAACACTTTATTACAATGGCGTAACCTTTATGTGGATAATTTCCTAGATTCACTTTTTACAATGAGCGTTAAATACCTCTATTAATTACGCTGGATTTGCCGTTACATGTTGACGAATTTGTTCAGCGACCAGCTCAGCGTCGTTGTCTAATACCACGACATGCTGCGGCAAGTCCTCTAGCCCCTCGGTATGGGCTGGACGAGCGATCTGAATTTGCCCAACAGCCTCAACAATGGTATCGGCAAACTTCACAGGCAAAGCAGTCTCGGCACATACGATAACTTCGCCTGCGCGTTGTAGTTCTTTAGCGACTTTAATACCGTCGGCAGTGTGCGGATCGACCAACTCACCATGCTGCTCATAAAGCGCCTTGATGGTCTGTAAGCGGTCGCTATGCGTCGATTTGCCAGCGGCAAAACCGTAACGTGTGTTAACTGCTTCCATCAAATCAGACAAATCAAATCCTTGGCCGGCTTTCACGCCTTCAAATAGCTCATGGACGCGCGCGCTGTCTTTATCGAGCAGTAAATAGACAAAACGCTCAAAGTTAGAGGCTTTTGAGATATCCATCGATGGGCTAGAGGTCACGTAAGTCTGCTCAGCGGGGCGCGGCTGGTAGGCACCTTGATTAAAGAAATCATTGAGCACATCGTTTTCGTTGGTGGCGACGATAAGGCGATCGACTGGCAGCCCCATCTCACGAGCAATGTGACCGGCACAAATATTGCCAAAATTGCCCGATGGTACGCTAAAGCTGATTTTTTCGTCATTGCTTGTGGTGACGGCAAAATAGGCCTTAAAGTAATACACAATTTGCGCAAGGATACGGCCCCAGTTGATAGAGTTCACCGTACCGAGATTATAAGCAGCTTTGAATGCCGCGTCTTGTTGCAGCGCTTTGACGATATCTTGACAGTCATCAAACATACCATCGATGGCGATATTATGGATATTGTCATCAGTCAAGCTATACATCTGCGCACGCTGAAACTCACTCATCTTGCCATGCGGTGACAGCATAAAGACTTCGATGTTTTCTTTGCCGCGTAGCGCATACTCCGCGGCACTGCCTGTATCACCACTGGTGGCACCAATGATGGTAATCCGCGCGCCTTTCTGTTTCAGCACGTATTCAAAGGCATTACCCAAAAACTGCATCGCCACGTCTTTAAATGCCAGCGTCGGACCATTGGACAATCCTAAAATATACAGGTCATCTTCAAGTTTACGGACAGGGACAATCTCGTCAGAGCCAAATACGTCAGCGGTATAAGTACGCTCGATGATATCTTGCAAATCAGTGGCCGGGATATCCGTGGCAAAGCGCTGCATAATCGCCATGGCAAGCTGCGGATAGCTCAGCGTACGCCATTCATCAAGGGTAGCGCTATCAATGCTCGGATACTGCTCAGGCAGCATCAAACCGCCATCTGGCGCAAGCCCCATCAAAAGCACATCACTAAAATCCATCGGTGCTGTCTGACCACGGGTACTGATATATTTCATGAGATTGTCCTGTCTACAATGATGTTTTTCAATATTTGAAACGGTTTATTCAGCAGTTTTATGCCTTTGTTTTTTGTAGCAGCGCATAATAAAAACCATCGCCACCCTCGCGATCTATCGGCAAGCATTGACGCCCGATCGCTTGTTCGATACCCCAACTACACGCCTCGGTAAACGCAACCACCGCCGCATCGTCATGACGACTGACAAAGTCTTGCATTTGCAGGACGTTTTCTTGCTTTAAAATAGAGCAAGTCACATATAACAAGTAACCGCCGACTTTGAGCTGTGGCCATAGGTTTTGCAAAATCTCTGCTTGCAATAACGCAGTCTGCTCGACGTCCTCTTCGGTACGCAAAATGCTGATATCTGGATGGCGACGAATCACGCCGGTCGCCGTACAAGGCGAATCCAGTAATATAGCATCAAATACACCGCTGTTTTTAGCAGAATCTTGCTTTTTAGACGCACCAGTGCTGCGCCAGCAGGTTGCATCGGCGCAGACGATATCTAGGGCGATACCTCTGCTACTTTGTGCCAAGTCTGTCTGGGTAAAGTTAAGACGCTTTAGGTTGTCATAAATACGCTCGATGCGCGATGCTTCATTATCGATGGCGGTGAGCTTGATGCCCGTAGGCGCTGATGTCGTCTCTATATCGTCTTGTTTCACGTGAAACAAGACTGACGCGTCTTCAGAGCTTAATAACTCTAGCCAATGCGCCAGTTTGCCCCCAGGTGCAGCGCAAGCATCTAAGATATGCAACTCATTATTATCTAAGCCCGCCTGAGACTTATCAGCGCTCACCTTACTCATCAAAGCACGATGAATAATCGGTGCCGCAAGCTGCGCGTGCATGTCTTGTACACTCACGATGCCGTCAGCGAAGTCAGGCAAGGCGCTGACAGCAGTACTTTGGCGTAGCCGCAGGCCCGTATTCGCTAGAGTAACAGGCGCAGTGTTAGAGGCACTGGGTAGACAAAAACCTGTGGTCATCTCGGTCAGCTCTGTCTCAATCTCTGCTCCGTATAGCACTTCTTGATACTCTGTAACTGAGGTGGCCGCCCCGTTTACTCGTAAAAACATCGGGGCTGACTGCCGCAGCCCTTGTGTCAGCGCATCATACTGCTCGCTCCAGTCTTGCTTGAGCTGATAAGCAAGCCAGTTCGGCAGGCTGTGGTTTTTATTGCATTTTTTGCGAAACTTATTGGGGTTTTTGGCGACCTTACGCAGGATGGCATTGATAAGACCAGTTGCATGAGCAAAGCCGACTTCTTTTGCCGCCTCCACCGTTTCGTGTATCGCGGCGTGATCAGCGACCTCTAAATACAGTAGCTGCACCAGACCGACCTGAATGGTGGTACGAACTTCAACTTCCTCGACGGGGTTGTCCGCCAAACTATCCAGCAGCCGTGCCAGTGCATGCCACTGGCGTAAGGTGGTCAAAAGTAGCGCATGGGCAAACCCTTTATCACCATCGTGCAAGCTGTTGAGCAAAGGGTCAAGGACGCTTGCCAACGACTGCCCATTTTGAATGGCCAACAAGGTACGTATGACTCGTACACGGACGCTGCCATTCATAATTAGGTTGCTTGAGGGTTTGGGTTTATGGTTTTTAGACGCGGGGCTGGGATGTCTCATTGAGTTGCTGTTCCTTGACGTATGCGCGATAGCGTCTGATAAAGGTTAGATAACTTATAACTAAAGTACATTAAGCTTAATTAATTAGTGTGATTCTTTGGTGAACTGGTCGCCATCATTTAATTGGTTGCCATGACAGACTTGCTCTGCTGTCATCGGCTTACCACCTGCAAACTGCAGATGGGTAATGGCCAATGTCCCGCTCGCCTGCTCAGTATGACTGGCCGCCAAGCTATCGTCTTTGCCACAAGCAACCAGTATGGCTTTGCGTCCGACACTGATGATGGTACCAGCGGGCAGATCGGTTTGCTGCGAGGGGTTGACCGGTAGGCTGGCCAAAATCTTCACACGCTGACCATTCAAAAAAGTATAAGCGCCTGGCCACGGTGTCAGACCACGAATTTGACGCTCAATCATCGTCGCCGATTGTACCCAGTCAATCTCGCCTTCGGTTTTGACAAGTTTTTCGGCGTAATTGGCTTGACTGTCATCTTGCGCGGCGGCTTGGGCTTGGTAATGCGCCAAATCCTTTAACACAGTACCGATGGCGTCCGCGCCCAATGTTGCCATTTTGTCGTGTAGGCTGGCTGCCGTGTCATCAGCGGTGATAGGCGCACTGACTTTGTAGAGCATGCCACCGGTGTCTAGTCCCTGATCCATCTGCATAATGGTAATGCCCGTCTCACTATCGCCTGCCAAGAGCGCACGATGAATGGGGGCTGCACCACGCCAGCGCGGCAGTAGCGAAGCGTGAATATTAAGACAGCCATAAGTAGGTATCGTTAGTACGCCCACAGGTAGTATCAGCCCATAAGCGGCGACAATCATCACATCGGGCTGATAGCTACGCAGCGTCTGGCGGGCTGCCATGCCTTCGGTGCTCGATTTTTTAAAAGTCGGTGGCTGCTCTACCACGATATCATGGGCGAGCGCCACTTGCTTGACCGCTGAGGCGGCCAGTTTTTGCCCGCGGCCAGCTTTGCGATCAGGCTGGGTATAAACCGCCACAATCTCTATGTTGAGTGCTTGTTGCTGGGCAATGAGCGACTCGAGGCTGACCGCCGCAAACTCAGGCGTCCCAGCAAACACCACACGTAATGGCTTGCTAGAAGTCGTGTCGTCAGGACTAGATGAGGGGGATAACTTAGAAGCAGGAGCAATTGTCGTCATAATCATGCATTATATAGGGTTCGGTGCTTCATTATAGGTGAGTTTGGCGTATTGTGCCATGATTGTAACCGCGCCTACCCAGCGTTACTTACAAGGTCTTTTCGCTTTATAATAGCGCTATAGACAATAAAGCAGCGATTGTTTTGCTATAGATAACCGTCATTGGTTATATTAAAGGCATTGACTGCTTTATCGTGGTAGTGATCATGCCAAACTCATCTTGCCAAGTGACGATATAGGACCTCGCTTCCATGCAACAGTTTCAGTCCTTACAGCGCTTATTGTTATTTTATGCCCTAACGTTGCTGGTGATGCTAGTACTGTATTATTTTATGTTGTTTGATGGTATGAGGCAGTATCAAGAGCAGCACAGCGTCGATACTTTTTTTACCTTACAACACGAGCTCACTGAGCATGCCGTGCTACGAAACGATGAGCTAAAGGGGGTCTTGGCGCATCCGGCACTTAACGGGGTCAGCTATCAGCTTATCTTTATGTTGCCCTCTGGGCAGACATACATTCATCGTGACACTCGTCCGAACGAGCCTGCGTTTTCGACAGTGACGTTCCCGACTGTCAGAGCCTCTGCTCAGAATAATGGCGCTTATACGCTCAATACGCGCAATCTGACGGGTACTATTGAGCTAGATAGTGGCCACCGGATATATATGATATTGCGTCATAAGCCGCTTGATATCGACTGGATCTCTTATAAATACTGGTTGCCACTGATGGCAGCCATTGGGTTGTTTATTACCGCACTGCTATACATGCTCAAGCGCCGTACTAACTGGGAGCAGCTATTACGTTATACAGATAATTTAAGTGACAATGCAAAAGAAGCCTATACCCCGCCGCCCTTTTTAGAGAACCAATCGACTGGGGAGTTTTTACGCTTAGGTCATGCGCTCGGCCGTATCAATTATCAGCTACACAACGACTATCGGCGTATCAAAACCCTCAAGCACCGTCTCGAGCGCCTGATTGAGCAGGCGCCATTACCGATGGCAATGATCATGCGCCACGGTCAAATCAGTTTTTTTAACCAGCGTTTTGAGCAAGTCTTTATCACACCTGCTCACAGCACTGGCAGCGCACAGCTGACAGACTTTGTCATTGGCAAAGATGACACCACCCAACTACTGCTACAAAGACTGGTCAACCTGCGCGTCACACGTACGCTAACCGTGCTAGGAATAGAAAACCAACAAACCTATCATCTGCACGTGACGCCATGGTTTGGCGAGCATGGACAGGTGCATGGTTTTACCGTTTTTCTCAAAAACATCAATGAGCTGGCCAGTCAAACAGAGCAGCTACGGCTAAAAAACCAGGAGTTACAACAAAAAGTTGATGAGTTTAGTGAGCTGCGCTCCATCATGGGGCGTAAACTGCGCCTACCGCTCGAGTCGTTGATAGACACACTCGAGCCTATCGACCCTAGCACCTTGTCAGATAAGCAAAACCAAACGCTTGAAACACTGATAAAAACCAGCCACTTTATGCTCACCATGCTCAACGACATGCTAGATATCGGCGATATAGAGGTTCGACAAAACCGTCTGAATATAGCGCCTATCGAAATTTATAAGCTTGGGCAAGAAGTGGGGGACGAGGCCGTAGATCATGCGCGCCAGCAAGGGCTAGAGCTAATTTATTTCTTTGATCCAGAGTGTCCACGTATGATCGATACAGATCACGCACGCCTGCGCCAGATACTCTTAAATCTACTACATAATGCGATCAAGTTTACTCCCTCAGGCTATGTCGCCTTGGCGATCGATGCTATCAGTCCTGAGCAAGTACCTCAAATCAATAAAGGCAGCCTACTACCGATCAATGAACAGGTAAAAGCGCAGCAGCCGCACTACTGGGTACGCTTTAGTATCAAAGACTCAGGCACAGGTATCGATATCGCCAAACAGCATCAGTTATTGAGTTATTTTAATAAACAAAGCCCGTCCCTTCAGCAACACAACAACCTCGTTTCTCACCACAGTATCGAATCGGGTTTGGGTCTAAACAACGTCAATAGTTTTGCCCGTTTGCTTGGCGGTTTTATTGAGCTAAAAAGCGCGGTCAATCAAGGCAGCACCTTTAACCTCTATCTGCCTTGTCGGCAGCCAAGTTATCAGCCGATTTATCACCCACACCAGAACTTACAGCATATTCATCTTATCGCCGTGGTCAACCAAACCTTGCTGGCCGATTACTTGCGCCGCTTATGCCAGTATTTATCGATTCCAGCGACGATCTATACCGATGTTGACAGTGCCACCATCGAGCATGTGGCCGAGCAGCTTGGCAAAGATGCCCAGAGCCTAGCGCCTATTTTGTTATTGGATTATGAATACTACACTGACAACACCGCCATAAGCCTCTCTGGTCCAGTGGCAGAGCAAAGCGACAAACTGCCCGCCGAGACCTCTATCAACGAATCGGAGAGCACACCAAAGAGCGCTGCATCAAAGACACAGGCAACCAAAGAGCGCCTGATACTGGCCAGCAACGATAGACGCCAAGCACTACATGACTTATTGTCTAAAAAATCACTGCCTAAGATTTTGTGTAGCATGAAGCCTGAGCGCCGTATTCCCTCTGCCCTGCTGGATCAATGCGATGGTTTTTTATTAAAACCCCTAGAGAGCGCCCTCCTGCTCTCTGAGCTGACACGACTGACGCTACCTGTTCGACAAGCCTTGACCACCCAAACGCCAAAAAACGACATGACGGTGGCCGCGCCCACACACAAGAATGACGTAGAACCGCTGATACTGGTGGTAGAAGACAGCCCAACCAATCAAAAAATTGCCTGTAAAATCTTAAGTAAGCTGGGTTATCGCAGCATCGTAGCAGAAGACGGCCAACAAGCACTTGAGCAGCTAAAGGCGCAGCGGGAGGATATCGCGCTTATTTTGATGGATTGCCGTATGCCAGTCATGGACGGGCTACAAGCCACGCAAGCGATTCGCGCGCAAGGGGATGATATTGCAATCGTCGCCCTAACCGCGAACAGCTCAGACGAGGATCGCGACGCTTGTATACAAGTGGGTATGGACGAGTTTTTATCCAAACCTATCAATAAGAAAAAGCTCGAAGCTGTGCTACAACATCTGATAAAACACTAAAACCCCGCTTACTATATCTATATCTGTATCTATATCCAAAAAAAATAGCGGGTTAATATCAAAATATTAACCCGCTACCTGACTGGCCTTTGTACGCATCGTATATAGTCGATGCACTCTAAAAAGAATGTAGCGCTACTGGGATGAATTTTGCGCAGCCTCTGGGAACGCAGCACGCAAGTAAAGTTTATACCAGTAGCGCGTTTAAACTTATATAACAGTTTTATTTTCAATTGATTATAGTAAAAACAAGGCTGATAGAAGTTTTTGTAGCCTCTGTCAGCAACGGCACGGCACGCCAGAAAACGTTTATCAGCCTTGCTGGTTAATCAATGCCTGACTCTTTTATTTAGAATCGACGATACCTACGCTTTAGCTTATCACTACTTCATAAAGCCATTATCGGCTAAGAATGCCTCGGTGATTTGGCTTTGCGGACTTGGTGCGTTTATGTCGCCAGCTTGCGACTTGTTTAACAGACGTTCCAAATAGCGGGCGACGATATCTACCTCGATATTTACCTTACTGCCGACCAGCCAGTGTTCGGCGATATTGGTCACTTGCGCCGTGTGTGGGATGATATTGAGGCAAACCACACTATCACGTACTAGGTTGGTGGTTAGACTGATGCCATCGACGGTGATAGAGCCTTTGGTCGCGGTATAATGCGCCAACTCCTTGGGTATCTCAATCTCGATATAGATAGAGCGCGCGTCTTGTTGTAGTTTACTAACGCGGCCGACCCCATCGACATGACCTGCAACGATATGACCACCAAAGCGCGTGGTGGGTAGCATCGCTTTTTCCAAATTGACGATATCTCCAGGCTTTAGAGTCTCCAATGCAGTACGAGCAATCGTTTCACGTGAAACATCGACAGAGTAAGATTTATCGCCAATCTCTACCACAGTGAGGCAGATACCATTTGAGGCAATAGAGTCGCCTAATTTGACATCACTAAAGTCTAGCTCGCTCGACTCTATCGTCAAGCGTATGTCACCGCCGGTAGGCTGCATGGACGTGACTTTTCCAACACTTTCTATAATTCCAGTAAACATAGAAACCTCGTATCCTAATTTTTTGCTGTTATGAGTGTTTAGCAATAGTGACAATCGTTACAGTAGCGTCCAATAGATGATAAATACTAAATAATGACTATTTACTAATAGATAATTCATGAGCCTTTCTTTTATCTAAATATTGCCTAGAAGCACTGTCTTTTAAGCGTATAAGGGGATAAGTTGTGGATAAGTAACAAAAAATCAAGCCTGTCGATGGTAAATCCCGGTTTTATACAAAGTTATCCACAAACCTTTGTATTTTTGCCATTACGCTATTAATAGAATCTAAATAACGTAAATATATGATTTTTATACACTTCTAATGAAATAAACAGTAAATTTCGCCGCTTTTAGTTTCACATGAAACAGAGTTATACACAGTTTCATGTGAAACAGGGCTATCCTTCAGGCAGCGCCACTATCTAGATAACTACTCCACCCCCAATTTATAAGACAAGTATCTTAATCATAGTGTCTAAGACTTGTGGATAAGGTGTTTATAACTTATGGTTTATAAAGGATATAACGTCAATTTGAGATCAGGGCCGAGTTGCTCATGGCTGCTTACCTTGAAACGTAATTGTTCAGATAAAGACAGCGGATGGAAACTCACCATCGGCCGCGCCGCTGCACCCAACAGACAAGGCGCTTGATAGACAATCAATTCATCTACCAGCTGTTGGCGTAAAAAACTACCCGCGACGCTAGCGCCCGCCTCTACCAACACATCGTAGCATTGATGCTCTCTGACCAGATGCCCTAGCAGCTCGGTTAAATCGTCCTTACGCCAATAAAGCGTATCTACGCGGCGGCATAGTTGATATTCTGATTGCACGCTGTGCGCTAAGCGCTGACGCCTATCGAGCACGACTACTTTAGGCGCAGGGACTTGCTCAGCTGGCACGCCCAACTGAGTAGAGCGCACATTGAGCTGTGGATCATCAGTAACGATGGTTTCACTGCCAGTGATAATTGCCCCACTTAGGGCGCGAAGCTTTTGTACATCCTCACGAGCCGCGGTAGAGGTGATCCATTTTGACTCGCCTGTCGCCATCGCAGTACGGCCATCGAGACTGGTGGCAATCTTAAGCCGAACGTAAGGCATTTGAGTGCGCATCGCCTTTAAAAATCCGCGATTTAATGCTTCTGCTTGCTCTGTCAGTACGCCCACTGTCACGGCGATACCGGCCTGCTCTAACAGCTTTACACCGCGTCCCGCTACTTGCGGGTTTGGGTCAAGGCCAGCAATCACTACCCGCTGTACGCCTGCCTCTATCAGACCTAAAGCACAAGGCGGCGTACGTCCTGTATGGCTACAAGGCTCTAAAGTCACATAAGCGGTGGCACCGGCCGCTTGTGCACCTGCATTCTTGAGGGCAAACACCTCTGCATGTGGCTGGCCTGCCTTAGGATGAAACCCTTGCCCAACCACCATTCCTGCCTGAACAATAACGCAGCCTACCGCCGGATTGGGTCTTGTGGTATATAATCCTTGCTTGGCCTGCTCAATCGCCAGCATCATAAAATATCGGTCTTGTGCAGCTTGCGTGTGGTTAGAGTTCGACATAAGAATTGGCTTCATTTATAAAGAATATGTAGAGCGTGTTGAACACTCACCCATGGCACCGACAGAGACTATTTTTCATTGGGGCGAATATTGGCAATCTCTTGGTGAAACGCGTCAATATCCTGAAAATCACGATAGACACTGGCAAAACGCACATACGCGACATCGTCTAACGTTTTAAGCTCACTCATGATAATCTCGCCCAGCACCTTACTACTAATCTCGCGCTCCCCCATTTGCCTGACACGTTTTTCGATTCGGCTAATCATTGCCTCTTGCTCGTCAATGGTGATGGGGCGCTTTTGTAGGGGCAATAAAATAGAGCGGCGCAGCTTTTCATTGTCATAAGGCTCAATCTTGCCGCTAGATTTGATAATACGCGGCATCACAACCTCGACCATCTCAAAGGTGGTAAAGCGCTCTTGACAGCTATTGCATGAGCGGCGGCGGCGCACTTGTGCACCCTCTGCCGCCAGACGCGAGTCAATCACTTTGGTATCTGACGCGTTACAGTAAGGGCAGTGCATAGCGTTTCCTTATTTTGATATCAAGAATACATGTCGTCATTTATAAGGTTAAGTTTGATAGCTGACGTACTTTTAAAGTTGATACGTGACAAACAGCCTATCAGTAGCGTTATTTGCCAATACAAAAACTACCAAATATCTTACCTAGCAAGTCATCAGCACTAAACTCTCCGGTGATCTCGCCGAGGCTTAGTTGCGCTTGACGCAGGCTCTCAGCCACCAGCTCACCTGCCTGAAAGACCGTTAGCTGCTCATGTGCTTCTGTTAAGTATCCAGCTGTCCGTCTAAGCGCATCTATATGACGCGTACGGGCGATGAGACTATTCTCTGGTGGATGAAAACCAACCTTAGCACATAATGTTTCGATTAATATTTCGATACCAGCGCCTGTTTCACATGAAACGTGGACTTGTTCGTAACCTCGATCTTTTATTTCGACTTGTGATACAGAAGTTATTTTCTCATCGCCATCATCGTTTAATAAGTCGCTTTTATTGGCAATAATTAATAAGCGTTTAGCCTCTGGTAATTCGCCAAATAGCTGCTCAGCAAGCTGTAGCGGTGTGGTGTCTTCTTCAAGATCACGGGTAACATCGTAGACCATCAGCAGCATATCGGCTTGCATGATAGCAGTACGTGCACGCTCAATTCCGATGCGCTCCACGGTATCTTCGGTATCGCGTAGCCCAGCAGTATCGGTGAGATGCAATGTCAGGCCATTGAGTACGACGGTCTCTTGTAGCGTATCTCGCGTCGTGCCTGCCACATTGGTCACGATAGCGCGCTCTTGCCCGGCCAGACGATTAAGCAAGCTTGATTTGCCCGCATTAGGCCGCCCTGCCAACACCACATGAATCCCATCGCGTAACAGCTGGCCTTGTTTTGCCGTTGCCAGCACTTGCTGGATTTTATTTTGGGTTTGCTCAAGCTTGTCTTGAATTACGCCATCCGATAAAAAATCGACATCCTCTTCATCAGGGAAATCGATGGCAGCCTCAACGTGTAAGCGCAGATGAATAAGCTGCTCTAATAGCTGATTGATCTTTTGCGAAAACTCACCGCTTAGGGAGCGAATGGCACTACTGGCAGCAGCGGCACTGGTTGCATCAATGGCATCGGCGATGGCTTCTGCTTGCACCAGATCTAATTTATCATTATCAAAAGCACGGTAGGAGAACTCGCCTGCACCCGCTTGCTTGGCACCCAACTCAAACACGCGAGCGAGCAGCTGGTTTTGCAAAATCATGCCGCCATGTCCTTGCAGCTCGATCACATCTTCGCCTGTAAACGAGTGCGGGCCTTTGAAGTACAGCACCAAGCCTTCATCGATGATAGTACCATCCGCTTGATAAAATCGGCAAAAACTGGCCATGCGCGGAGTAAACGCTGTCTTACCCGTTAGCGTACACGCAATGTCGTAGGCACGCGCGCCTGATAGCCGTATCACGCCGACGCCGCCGCGCCCAAGCGGCGTCGCAATGGCAGCAATCGTAGCCAATCCTGATGAATTAGACGTATTAGATGTAGCAGGTACGGCTTGCGCCAGCTCAAAAGAATCCACAATCATTCTCATTAGTTAAAAGCCCCATTATAGACGGCTAAAGAGCGACTGACAAAGCCAAACTTAATATAGCAAATCTTGCGTTTACCGGTGTATGACAAAGTGATTGTAAAATACTAATAAATAAAAAAACCACCGCCGCTGCGATGGTTTTTAGTAATAATTAACAATGTGAAGTAACTTAATCGAGTACCTTAGCGGTACGACGTTTCTGCTCTTCTTCAACTTTTCTGTTGACGATATATTGCTGCGTCATACTAAACAAGTTGTTCACCGTCCAGTAGAGTACCAAACCTGCTGGGAAGAACAGCATAAAGGCGGTAAAGATAATTGGTAAAAACTTCATTACCTTCGCTTGCATCGGATCAGCTGGCTGCGGATTGAGCTGCTGCTGTACAAACATCGATGCACCCATCAACAGTGGTAAGATAAACCAAGGATCCATCGCCGAGAGATCTTGAATCCACAAAATCCAAGGCGCGTGACGCAGCTCCACACTCTCAACCAATACCCAGTACAAAGCTAAGAAAATCGGCATTTGCAGCAAGATAGGCAAACAACCCGCCATCGGATTGACTTTTTCTTCTTTATATATTGCCATCATCTCTTGCGACATTTTCATGCGATCGTCGCCGTGCTCTTCTTTTAGGGCCTGCAGTTTCGGGGCGATAGCACGCATCTTCGCCATCGAGTAGTAACTTTTATTCGAAAACCACATAAGAGCAATCTTCACCAAAATCGTCAGAACAATAATGGACCAACCCCAGTTGCCAATGACTTTATGAATACCATCAAGAATCGCAAATAAAATCTTAGATATTGGCCACAGTAACCCATAATCAACGGTCTGATTCAAACCTTCAGCGACTTCTTTAAGCTCAGACTGCACTTTTGGCCCTGCGTACAAGGTTGCATTGAGCGTCACTTGCTTGTTCGGCGCGACATTGACAGGCTGGCTATTAAAGCCGATAAAGTAGTCGCTACCTGACTCACGGCTAAAGAACTTACCCGTGAAGTTGTCAGGCGTCCAAGCAGAAACAAAGTAATGCTGCACGATACCCACCCAGCCTTTGTCACTGGTAGTGGTCAGCTCACCGTCGTTGAACTTGCCAAACTTTAGCTTATTATAAGGGTCGTCAGGCGTACCCCAAGCACCGCCTAGATAAGTCGCCATGCTAAGCGCGCCTTTATCAGACATACCAGGATCTTTACTGTCATCACGCTTGAGCTGCGCAAACATTTGCCCTTGCCACGCACTGTTAGAAGCGTTTTGGATTTGATAGCTGATATCGATTGGATATTTATCTTGGGTAAAGGTAAAGGTCTTGGTGATCGTTACGCCATCTTTTTTGTAGGTGAGCGGTACCGATAGCGTCTGCTGGCCTGCTTCCATCACATAGTTATTGGCAGTGTGAGTATAAACCGCACGACCCTCTGCTGTGTCGATACCATCTTGACCAATCAGACCCGACTGCGCCACATATACCCGATTGTTATTATTCTCTAATAACACAAAAGGCTTATCGCTATCGAGCGTTGCATCATACTGTTTGAGCGCAGCATAGACGATATCGCCGCCTTCTGGATTGATTTTTATATCATAGCGATCTGTGGTGACTGTGATTAGACCGGCGTCTGTCACTGGCGCGTCAGTGACGCCGCTCGCATCTACAGGCATCGTCTGTACTGGAATGTCACCTGCGGCACCAGTGGTAGACGGGATGTCAGCACCCACTGAGGTGATGGTTTCTGGCACCGTATCTACAGCTGGCGCATCGGCATAATCATCTCGCCATGCCAAAATCAGCAGATAAGCGGTGATTAGCATCGCAATGATGATCATCACCCGAAATATCTTTTGCATAAATCTTTCCTAGATTGAAAAATTAGGGAATGAAAAATCAGGCATGTATCATGACCACCGCACAGTATTCACCCGTGTTTGAAGCAGCAATATCAGTAGTCAATCACATAAAATGCTCATCATTTTACTAAAAAACCGCTCTAAATGATACAAGAGTGTGGATAACTTGTGAGTAACTAAAGCGTTACCCTCGGCCAGTCCAAGCGCAGGTTTGCTCAGAGCACACTCATTAGATGGTTTAAACGTGAAACATAGCTTGTGGTGTCTCTAAATACATACAAACCTTGAGCAGTAAGCCGAGCAGGGGATAAGTATTGATAATGATAACTAGACAACGGTAATGGCACAAAATCAATGCCATGTCCGCCTAAAGGGTGACAGCGACTTAGACGCTTTAATAACAACCAGCTACCCGACCACCCGCCATGCCATGCCAACGCCTGCTTGCCATAGTTAGAGCACGTTGGATAATAACGACAGCGCGCCGGTATGATAGGGCTTATTATCTTTTGGTAAAAAACAATGAAATAATAAATAAATTTGTAAAAAAAATTATTTATTATTTTTATTAAAAAACACATTTTATTTTTTTTCTATTTTTTTAAAAATATTATTTATTTGATTTTTTAATTCTGTATTATCTATATCTTTTAAAGATTTTTTTATTATAAAAACAATATCTTTGTTTTCTAGATTAAAAGACTTGATACGAAACTGCTCACGTATTTGGCGTTTGATTAGATTGCGCATCACGGCCGTGGGTACTTTGCGCTTGGTGATCGCCATACCTACGCGTGCACCTCCATGCGTGTTAGTACGTACAAACGCCATCAAATGGCTTTGATGAAGTTTACGCTCTGGCGCATCAAACACCTCTTTGAACGCTGTAGGCGTGAGCAGGCGCTGCGCTTTGGTAAAGCGAGCATTGGGGGTCACTAAAGCAGTATGGGGCATAATTAACCTAGTTTTAGAGCTTACGATGGTAGCAAGAATAATAGCGTAAATATCAAAGCAAAGTATAGAGACAAAAAAAGCGCCGATATAGGCGCTTTTAATATATGACGATGTGTTAGTTGTGAAGACTGACTATCGCAATCTATAATTAATAGAAACACAACAAGCACATATGGCCATGCTTATCGCTATCTACTGATTATACAGTAAGGCGATGACGTCCTTTAGCGCGGCGACGGGCTAAGACCTGACGGCCTTTTTTAGTTGCCATACGTGCACGGAAACCGTGAGTACGTTTACGCTTGATCACGCTTGGTTGGAATGTACGTTTCATAACTCACCTATCAAATAATGGGACTAAATTCGTAATAGCGGAGGATTATACCATTCCCTATTATTCTGGTCAATAAACTAATTTGCTTTATAAAATTATCGTTGAACCTGGTAAAGACCTCTGTACATCTCAAATAATTTAGAGACTCAGACACAATTTATCTAGTAGCAAATTTCATCCGAACGGATATTCAATAGTCTTAAAATCGTTTAGTTATCCACAGTTTTCTTTCAACTCCATAATAATTAATTATTAATATATATAGATATTGTTGTTATTGGGGGTGGTTTTTTCTGTGGTTAACTTGTAATTTCCTTTTTACATCAGTCACTTGGGGTATGGGTAACCTTGTGGATAACTTGTGCACAGATTATGGATAACTGAGCGTTTTTACTTATCCCCAAAAGTATCCACAATCTTATCCCCAAAATTTAGGATGTTATCCACAGGTGATTTGTGGTAGATTGTCACCCTGTTTGGCGGACAAGAGACAGCGTTTGGCTGTCTTTTTATTTGAGCATCAAGAGCGAGCAAAAATATCGATACTAGAGTAGCAAAAAGTTTGCCTCTGGCGTCAGTTTGCTAGGGATTTGATATTAACGAGGTAATGGGTTTCATGATAGATACAGCCACTATTTGGGATAAATGCCTAAATGACTTGCGTTACAGCGTCAAGGACAACGTATTTACCATGTGGTTACGGCCACTGTCAGCGCATCAAGAGGCTAGTAGTTTAATTATTCTTGCGCCCAATGATTATTTTGTAACTTACATTAAAAAAAATCATTTACAAGATATTCAGCAGTTGGTAGCTAAGCACAGCCAAGGCAGTATCGAAGAAGTGGTGGTGCGTGTAGACAATGCTGGTCGTCAGGTAGAAGACAACCCACAAGCGCAGTCAGGCTCTCTATTTGCAGAGGATGTCCCCTCTCCTACTCCTACTGACCAAAGTTTTCAGACCGCTCATCATCATATGGCAAAGGCTGATATCGATACCAATACGCGTCAGGCAGAATTAATCGGCTCTGCTGATGCAAAGTCGCTTAGCTACCTCAACCCCGACTTCACCTTTGAGACCTTTGTCACTGGTAAGTCTAACAATTTGGCTTACAAAGCATGTTATGAGCTTGGAAAACGTCAGTCAAAGAACCGGCACAATCCTTTATTTATATATGGGCCTTCTGGTTTGGGAAAAACGCATTTAATGCATTCCGTTGCACATCGTTATTTAAAAAATAATCAAAGTTTTTATTATTTCACTTCTGAAAAGTTTATTAATCAATTAGTTTATTCATTAAGAAATAATAAAATAGAAGATTTTAAGAAAAAAATAAAAAAAGTAGATTTATTGATTGTAGATGATATTCACGTATTGGCTGGAAAGACAAAAAGTAGTAATGAGTTTCTAACGTTATTTGCTGACTTCACAAGTGGTGATAAACAGCTGATTTTGGCATCTGATAGACATCCCTCACAGATGACAGAGTTTGATGAGCGCTTTAGGTCGCGCTTTTCTTGGGGGCTAACGGTGGCTGTTGATCCGCCTGAGATTGATACACGTGTACAGATTTTGCAGAAAAAAGCAGCTTCTTATGGGATGACGTTGCCTAAAGAGTGTGCTTTGTTTATCGCGCAAAACGTCGTCTCTAATGTTAGGCGTTTAGAGGGCGCCCTAAACCAAGTATTTGCCAATGCCAACTTAACTGGCGCGCAAATCACACTAGAGATGGTGCAATATGCCCTAAAAGATATCGTTGCCATGCGTGTACAAGCCGTCAATATGGACAACATCCGCAAAATCGTCGCTGAATATTATGATGTGACGGTAAAAGACATCATGGGGCGCAAGCGTACCCGCAGTATCGCAAGACCGAGGCAGATAGCCATGGCTTTATCACGTGAGCTGACGGGTGATAGTTTTCCAGAGATTGGTCAGTCGTTTGGCGGTCGTGACCATACGACAGTGATGCACGCTTGTGATAAGGTCAATGAGCTGCGTGCAGCAGACCCAGCGTTTGATAAGGATTACAAGACGCTAGCCCTTATGTTGCAAGCAGGTTAGCAGACTCTTAGTCTTACTATGTTTTAGCGCCATGATATGGTTTATACTGTATTCAATCCGACATACCAGTAGCCTATGTTATGTCATAGGCTACTGGTATGAATTTTGCGCAGCCTCTGTCGGCACAGGCACAGAACGCAAGAAAAATGAATACTAGGATGGCACTTATTTTAAAATAGTTTAACTTTATCAATGTCTAGGTAGGCGTATGCTTCATAGATTATCGTCAGTAGACAGGGTATGATTAAGCTACTATTTGTATAGTCGATTCACTGTAAAAACCATACAGTGCAGCTGGTATAATTTGCGCAGCATCAGTCAGCGTAGACACAACAAGCAAGGAGAATTTGCGCCAGTTGCACGCTCATATGAGTGTATCGGTTTTATTTCGAACTGACTGTAATTTATATTTTATAAAAAAGAATCCTTTAAATAAGAGTAACTAAGCATGCAATTATCGATTAATCGAGAGTCGTTACTAAAAGCTATTAATTTGATCGCCAAAGCTGCTGATAAGCGCCACAATATGGTCATTTTAGGCAATATTAAGTTGCAGCTATCTGAGTCGCAGCTGATCTTGACGGCGTCTGACCTAGAGGTCGAGCTGACATCGACATTGAGATTGCCTGCCGGTGCTTGTGTTGCCGCAGGGACGACCACGTTACCTGCCACCAAATTAAAAGATATTTGTAAGTCGCTGCCCGCTCAAGCTCAGATCAATTTGACCACGCAAGAAAACGAGCGCTGTTTGCTGACCAGTGGCAAGAGCCGTTTTACTTTGGGCACCTTGCCAAGTGAAGACTATCCAAGCCTAGGCAATCCAGAGAACATCACGCCGCTTATCATCAGTCGTAGTCGTCTGACGGATCTGATTCACAAGACTCAGTTTGCGATGGCTATCCAAGATGTACGCTACTATCTGACTGGTATGTTGTTCGATGTCTCTCAGCAGCAGCTGACCACGGTAGCCACTGATGGGCACAGATTGGCATTGGCGCGTAGTGTGATCGATGTCAGCAGCGACCTAAATATGCAAGCTATCTTGCCGCGTAAAGCGGTCATTGAGCTTGAGCGCTTGGCCTCTGAGCTGGGTAAAATGCTGGGTGATAAAGACAATCCTGTCACTCTAAGCTTTGGCCGTGAGTTTTTGCAAGTCAGTTTGCCATTTGGTGAGGTGGATAGTGCAGGGCAGGTCAGTGATGATCTGGTAGTGACTTTTACCGCGCGCCTGATCGATGGGAAATTTCCTGATTACCGCCGCGTCATGCCGAGCAATACGGATAAGTTGGCGCTGTTTAATCAAGAAAAAATGACAGAAGTACTGCGCCGTGTGGCGATTTTGAGTAATGAAAAATCTCGCGGTGTGGTTTTTAATTTTGCCACTGACGGTATGGTCGAAGTACGCGCCAACAACGCTGAGCAAGACGAAGCGGTCGAGGTGATTCAGGCGAAATATCAAGGTGAGCCGATGGAGCTGTCGTTTAATGCCGCGTATCTACAAGACGTATTGGGCGTCATCCAAGGCGATGTACAAATGCATATGAGTCAATCCAATGCCTCGGTGTTGGTCAATCAGCTTGGTGATGAGTTTCATCAGTATGTGATTATGCCAATGCGTATATAGTGTTCGCGGTTTATCTACACTAAAAACAACGTACACGTGATTTTAACAGTATTACTAAGGCTGTTTTTTGCCAATTTAGATCAAAAACAGGCCTTAGTAAACTCTAAGTTTTTGTCTCAAATTAATTTTTAAACCCTTCTTTTACCAAACGTTTGTTTGCTAATTCAGGCGTTTTTAATAGGCGGCTGTCGCTATCATGATTGAACGTCTACAAATCTCGAATTTACGTAATCTTACGCAGGTCAATTTGCACACTGCCGCCTGTAACGTGCTGATTGGTGCCAATGGCAGCGGCAAAACCTCATTGCTCGAAGCCATATTTTTGTTGTCAAGAGGCAAAAGCTTTCGCCATCATCAGCCTAAACGTTACATTCAGCATCATCAACATACTGCCACCGTTCATGCGCGCTTGAGCGATGGCAATACATTGGCGATTCAAAAGCAAGCTGATGCCACAACGCTGCTGCGGCTCAATCAAAGCACCGTCTATAATCAAAGCATCTTGACTGAGCAACTACCGACACTATTAATTGATCCTTCTAGTATGGACATGCTAGAGCAGGGCAGTGCCAGTCGTCGTCAGTTGTTAGACTGGCTAGTGTTTCACATGAAACAAGGCTTTCATCCCCAGTGGCTAGCCTATCAGCGCCTGCTAAGACAGCGCAATAGTTTGTTAAAAAAAAGTAAGCATTTAACGCACGTACAGCTTGCTGAGCTGAGGTCTTGGGATAAAGGGCTTGGCAGTCATGCCGCGCTTATTCACCATTATCGTCAGCACGTGTTTACAAAGTGGCAGCCTTACTTTGCCAACAGCATCGCCCAGCTGCTGCCAAGTTACGCCGAGCAGCTGAGTCTAAGCTACCATGCAGGTTACGACACCGATGTGGCGTTAGAGGTACAACTTGGTGAGCGCTTAGAGCAAGACTTGCAGTTGGGTTATACCCGTATCGGCAATCATCGCGCTGATATCCATGTCCATTGGCGCTCTAATGATGCCCTAGCAGCCAACGATACCGTGCCGCCTGACAGGTTATCTGCTGACTCGGGCAGCAAGCAGGTAGTTGCTAACACCTTACCTATACTAAAAGAGCAAGCGGCAAACGTCTTGTCTCGCGGCGAAAAAAAACTACTCATCACCGCGCTACGTTTATCACAATTGCCTTTATTGTTGCAGACGGATGCCTCAACCCAAGCAAGTACCAATGAAAACGAAAGAGTGCTCACCGCCACACCAGTGGTACTGCTTGATGATATCACCGCCGAGCTAGATGAGAGAGCGATAGAAATATTATTATCCACGTTAGCCAAACTGCCTTGTCAGGTGTTTATGAGCAGCCTGACCGCTGATATCGCGCCTTTGGTCAATGATTTATGGTCAAACCCTACGATGTTTCATGTGAAACAAGGGCAGGTTTTGCCTTTCTAATAGCGCTAAACCCCGTTAAATAGCCGCAATTGGCTTAACTATATTATCTGCGTTATTTTCTAATTTGATTATCTTATTTAACGGCACTTTATCTCATTTTTATAAGCATTTTAAAATGAGGACACACCATAGGTATTTATTAAAATACTGTCCATCCTAGTATGACTGTCCAAAGCAATAAAACGACCAGTAAACAGTGACTTAGAGGCAAAAAAATGCTAAAATAGAGCTTTATTTTTGTCCTGTTCTCAGCAAGTTGTTTTGTAGCGTCATACAGTGGTTTTTAAGTTTCTATATGTCTTTAAGTTTATGATAATAAACATGTTTTATTTACTTCTTTAGCTTTGATAAGACATAAAAGAGCAGAAGTTAATATCAAGAAAATAAAATATGGGTTTTAAGTTTGGCTTAAAGTAAGAAAGCTTTTATAAGGTACTGGCGACTCGTACTTTGGCTCACGATATGGCGCTACTGGTGTTAACTCTACAGATTGGATTTGACATGATGTCATGCGGCTTCATCGTAGTGATGGGTCAATGGCAAACGGCTGATGATGGCTAGATTAAGGAATGCCCATGAGTGATTCATTACCTAACGACCACGAGCAACTGACAGTCGGCAGCGTTGCCGCAACGACTGCTGCAGCGGAAGGAGTGCCTTCAGACTATAGCTCCAAAGATATTCGTGTACTTCGCGGCCTAGAGGCGGTGCGCGTACGTCCTGGCATGTATATTGGTGATACCGATGATGGCACAGGCCTGCACCATATGGTCTTTGAGGTGGTGGATAACTCTATCGATGAGGCGCTGGCGGGGCACTGTGATCAGATTGACATCATCATTCATGAAGATGAGTCGGTCAGTATCATGGATAACGGGCGCGGCGTGCCTGTCGACATCCACCCAGAAGAAGGGGTGTCGGCCGCTCAGGTGATCATGACGGTACTACACGCTGGTGGTAAGTTCGATGACAATAGCTATAAAGTCTCGGGCGGCTTGCATGGTGTCGGCGTTTCAGTCGTCAATGCTTTATCAAAAAAGCTGGAGATGAATATCTGGCGCGAAGGCTATCATTACCACCAGACATATACCGATGGTGTGCCTGATGCCGATATCGAGCGACTAGAAGCGACCGATAAGACGGGCACACAGATTCGTTTTTATCCTAGCGATGAGGTGTTTACTGGCACCATCTTTGAGTACGACATCTTAGCCAAACGCCTACGCGAGCTGTCTTTTCTTAACTCAGGGGTGCGCATTGTCTTGACTGATGAGCGTATCGACAAGCGTCATGAGTTTGAGCATAAAGGTGGCTTGTCAGAGTTTGTCAGCTATATCAACGCAGGCAAAGAGGGCATCAACGAGGTCTTTCATTTTACCAGTGAGCAAGACGATGGTATCGCGGTCGAAGTGGCGCTGCAATGGACGGATACCTATAACGAAAAAGTACTGTGTTTTACCAATAATATCCCGCAGCGTGATGGCGGTACGCACTTATCAGGGTTTCGCTCAGCGCTCACGCGTGGTCTAAACAGCTATATGGATCGCGAAAATCTGTTTAAAAAAGAAAAAGTCGCCGTCAGCGGTGATGATGCACGAGAAGGGTTAAGTGCGATCGTCTCAGTGAAGGTGCCTGATCCAAAATTCTCTAGCCAGACCAAAGACAAGCTGGTATCGAGCGAAGTCAAGTCAGCAGTCGAATCGGCGATGCATGATAAGTTTAATGATTATCTGCTTGAAAACCCAACTGCGGCTAAAGCGATTGCCAATAAAATCATCGATGCCGCTAGAGCTCGCGATGCTGCCCGCAAGGCACGTGAGATGACGCGCCGCAAGACCACGTTAGACATCGCTGGCCTGCCCGGTAAGTTGGCAGACTGCCAAGAAAAAGATCCGTCGCTATCAGAGCTATACATTGTGGAGGGTGACTCTGCAGGGGGCAGTGCAAAGCAAGGTCGTAGCCGTAAGACTCAGGCTATCTTGCCACTCAAGGGTAAGATCTTGAACGTGGAGCGCGCGCGCTTTGATAAGATGTTGTCATCTGCAGAAGTGGGTAACCTCATTACCGCGCTTGGCTGCGGTATTGGCCCTGATGAGTACAACCCTGACAAGGTGCGCTATCACAAAATCATCATCATGACCGATGCCGACGTCGATGGCTCGCACATTCGCACCCTACTACTGACGTTCTTTTTCCGTCAAACGCCAGAGCTGATTGAGCGCGGTTATATTTATATCGCTCAGCCGCCGTTGTATAAAGTCAAAAAAGGTCGCCAAGAGCTGTATCTAAAGGACGATGAAGCGCTAAAAGCTTATCTATTGTCATCGACGATCGATAATACCAAGCTGCATATCAGTGCCGATGCGCCTGCGATTACTGGTCAAGCGCTTGAGACATTACTAAATGACTATAACCAAACGCAGCTGATAAAAGCCCGTTTGCAGATACGTTTCCCTGCAGTGATTTTGGATGCTTTGACGCACACGCCCAAGCTAAGCACTGATATGACGTATGATAAGTCAGCCATGCAGGCATGGAAAGACGCTATGCAGGGGCAGCTTGAGCAGTTCGGTAGTGAGTTAAGCCCTGAGATTGAGCTGGTCAATATCCATGAGCCGCAACCAGAAAATATGGACGCTGCAGCCGCTGATCTGCTGGGTATGACCCCCGCATTGACTGCTGATGAGAGTGAGGCGGCTGATAGCGATGCCTTATCGACCAAGGCTCAGTGGCTACCGCGTATCACGGTGTATGTGCATCAGCTGGCGCATCATTACTTGCTTGATGCCAGCTTTATCAATTCGAGCGAGTATGGCAAACTGCTGCGTTTATCAGCGGAGTGGAATACTCTGTTAGAAGATAGCGCCTTTATTCGCCGCGAAGCGGGTAGTGGTACCACCAAGGATATTCCTATCCGCGATTTTGATTATCTCTGGCAGCAAATGATGCTAGATGCCCGTCGCGGCTTGGCCATTCAGCGTTATAAAGGACTGGGCGAGATGAACGCCGACCAGTTGTGGGATACGACGATGGATCCCGAAAACCGCCGTATGCTACGTGTCACTATCGAAGATGCCATCGCTGCCGATCATATGTTTACCTGCTTGATGGGCGATCATGTCGAGCCACGCCGCGTGTTTATCGAAGAAAACGCGCTTACAGTGTCTAATCTTGATATTTAGGCATTAGCCACCGCGTAAGATATAGAAAATACCGCTTTGGTTTCCAAGGCGGTATTTTTTTAATAATAAGCTTGTTTCACGTGAAACTTCCGTAAGTAAGTTATCATAAGCTGGCAATTCTAATTAATGGACATCAAATGATCGAAGTACTGTTACTCGCTATTGCGCTAGCGATGGATGCTTTTGCGGTGTCGATAGGACTGGGCGCTAAATCCCAACAACAAAACCCACGCTATACCTTGCGTTTGGCTATTTATGCTGCGTTATATTTTGGTATTGCGCAAGGCGTGATGCCACTTATCGGCTATTTATTAGGCGCGGCACTGTTAGGTTGGCTCGCCACTGCTGCGCCTTGGATCGGTGGATTTATTCTTATCGGACTGGGTAGCAAGATGCTCTATGAAGTCTTTTTGGCGGATGAGGGTGAGACTGTAGATAAGGGGCTGCGAGTAAATAATGAAGCGGCTGCTATAAACGATAGCCGAAAGAAAAACATCAGTCATCGCACCATGTTTACCCTAGCGATTGCTACCAGTATCGATGCGATGGCTGCTGGTTTTACCTTAAACTTGCTCGCTCTTAATGCGTGGCTAGCGTGTGTAATCATTGCGATTGTCACGGCTGTTTTTAGTGCGTTTGGTATCTGTCTGGGTAAAAAATCAGGTACCTATCTTGAGGATAAAGCAGAAGCGCTCGGCGGGTTTGTACTTATACTTATTGGCTTAAAGGTCATGTTTGTTGGCTAGAGCATGTCCTCAATTCAATCGATATAGCCATCTAAATAGATTAAAAAACCGCTTTGATAGCCAAAGCGGTTTGTTTCACGTGAAACGCTAGCGTCACGTTTTGGCAATAACTACGCTTCGTCAGTATCAAAACGCCAAGCTAAGACCCGCGTGTTTTTTTGCCCGTGGCTCATCTCGATAATACGCATCTGTGCCACACCCAGCTGTTTTAGCAGCAGTTGTAGCGGTTTTATGTTTTCGGACTTTGAGACCAAACTGGTAAACCAGCCTACATGTCCAGCAAACTGTTGGCTTTCTCTTATCATATTACTCAAAAAAGCAATCTCACCACCCTCGGACCACAATTCTTTGTGCTGACCACCAAAGTTGAGGTTTTGCGCGGCATTGCCTGACTTTGTAGAGTGACGACTGATGTGCGCGCTTTCGTTTTTGCCGCGATGGCGCTGCAAGTTGTGCTGCTTGCGGCTATTGGCTTGCATAGCCTCGTCTAATGAGGCATGAAAAGGCGGGTTGCATACCACCACATCAAAGTAGTCCTGCCGACCGATAATGTTTTTAAAGATATAGTTTGGCTCGGGTTGCAGTTTGACCTTAATCGCGCCTTTAAGCTTGGGATTGGCCTGACAAATCACGCTGGCGGTGTTGACAGAAACTGGGTCAATATCGCTTGCGGTAAAGCGCCAGCCATAGCTTTGGCTACCGATGATGGGATAGATGGCGCTGGCACCAGTGCCGATATCGAGCGCGTGTACCTCTTTACCCATGGGCGGCGTTTGGTCGTCATTACTATGCGTGGTTTGCGCGAGTAAGTCGGCGATATAGTGAATATAATCGGCGCGACCTGGGATAGGCGGGCATAAGTAGCCCTCAGGAATATCCCAAAACTTCACGCCATAATAGTGCGCGAGCAGTGCTTGATTGAGCACACGTACGGCCTTAGCATCAGAGAAATTAATCGTCGGCTCACCATTGGGGTTGCTGATGGTATGGTCGGCGAGCGCAGGTAGCGCGCGGGTCAGTACAGCAAAGTCGTAGCGACCCTGATGCGGGTTGCGCGGATGTAGCTTGCCAAGTTTTTTGGCGGTCGCAGGCGAGCGGTTTTTATGTTTAGAGTTTGCAGGGGTGCTGGTCATAGTCAGTGGCTTTGATGTTTGGATATAATTGACCAGTTTAGCAGATTTCGAGGATAACAAATGTGTTATCGGCTGCGTAAAATTAGGTTTAGTCCCAAGGCGATCATCGCGCTGCCTAAGATGCGATCTATCCAATGCTCCACGCGGCCAAAACGCTTTAGGATAGCAGGAATGGACAATAACATCACCACAGTGCTAAACCACGCCATCTGTAGCACCATCATCCAAACACCATAAATCGATAACTGCCACAGCGGGATATCAGGCGACAATACCAAGGTAAATATCGCGACAAAATACACCGGCGCTTTGGGATTAAACACATTACAAAAAAAGCCGCGGCGCAGGGTAGCGAAGGTTGAGTCGTCTTTGAAGCCGTCTTGCGCTGGATGTTGGATAGGTCTCTGCTGTGGAACGTTTAAGGCTAAATCGGAGGCAGGCTTTGGCTTAGCCCCAATTCCTTGCCAACCCAGATACACCAGATAAGCACCGCCAAGCCATTTGATAGCGGTGAGTAGCGGCTGCGAATGGGCAATCACCGTTGCCAATCCTAATACAGAGTAGGTAATGTGTACCGCAAGCCCTAGGGTGATACCGAGACTACAAATCAATCCAGTGCGTCGTCCTTTAGACAATGTCTGCTGTGAGACCAAGACAAAGTCAGGGCCAGGAGAGGCGGCCGCCAGTAAGTGTACGCTGGTAATCAGTAAAAAGCCGTGCCAAAATTCCATAAGATACTCATAGATTGTCATGTTTGTCGACAGTCTCATGATGGTGGCAGTTATTAGAATCACGGTCAACTGCTATTCATTTTGTATGGCGTTTAGTACGGTCACTTGTGTAATGGCGATAGGGTGTCTATATTAAAAGCACACTCGCTCGATCTATAAAAGGGACAAGATCATGGCCACACAAAGCAATAGCAGCACAGACAACCGCATCACTTATGAGACCGACGGCTACATTTGCCTCATCGGCCTCAATCGCGCTGATAAACGCAATGCCTTTGATAGTCATATGATCAAGCAGTTATCGCAAGCACTTACCCGCTACGACAGCGACGATAACTTACGCTGCGCGCTCATCTTCGCCCATGGCGAGCACTTTACCGCTGGCCTTGATCTGATGGAGCTGCAAGACAAATGGGACAAAGGCGCGTTTGAATTTAATGATAATGAAATCGATCCATGGGGTATCGGCGGTAAGCTGCGCAGCAAACCTGTGGTGGTGGCGATACAAGGTACCTGCTTTACCGCAGGCATTGAGCTGATGCTCAACAGCGACGTGGTGATAGCAAGTGACAATAGCAACTTTGCGCAGATGGAGGTGCAGCGCGGTATCATGCCCTTTGGCGGGGCGACGGTACGCTTTGTCGCTGCAGCTGGCTGGCAAAAAGCCATGCCGTATCTATTAACCGGTAAAAACTTTGACGCACAAACCGCCGATAAACTGAATCTAGTTAGCGAAGTTGTGCCAAATGGTGAGGAATATCAGCGCGCGCTAACGATTGTCAAAGAGATTTGCACAGCCGCACCACTTGGCGTACAAGGGCTACTATCCTCTGCGCAAGATGCCAGCCGTAATGGCGCAAAATCAGCGCTGGCCAATATCCACGGTTATCTACCGCATCTGTTTCACTCACAGGACGCAAAGGAGGGCGCGATGGCGATGGTTGAACGCCGCGCGCCGGAGTTTAAAGGGCGTTAAAAGCCTTTGCTAAACCTTTCATAATAAACAGTAAAGCTTTGGGTTCTATAAAGGATAATGCCAATGCAATATGACTTTGATGAGATAATCGATAGAAGCAATACAGGGTCGGTCAAATGGCACTATAGTGATGACACTATTCCGCTGTGGGTCGCCGATATGGACTTTAGAGCCGCGCCGCCTATCTTGGCTAGCGTACAGCGCGCGGCCGATCACGGCATCTTGGGTTATACCAAACCGACCGGCGCTTTGTATGAGGCGATTATCAACTGGCATAGCAATCGTTATGGCTTGGATCTGACACAGGATAATATCCTATTTTCGCCAGGGGTCGTGCCAAGTCTTGCGCTGATGATGCATATCTTTACCGAAGTAGGCGATGCGGTACTCATCAATGATCCCATTTATACGCCGTTTATGACTAAGGTGCAGCAAAATAAGCGCACGCTTGTGACATCAGCGCTAAAGGAAGTCGATGGCAGATATCAGCTCGATCTAACCGATATCGAAGCCAAAATAGTGGAGCATAAAGTTAAGCTATATCTATTATGCAACCCGCACAATCCGGGCGGGCGCGTGTGGACGGCTGATGAGCTTAAAGCGCTGCTGGTGCTGTGTCAAAAACACAATGTCGCCATCGTCAGTGATGAGATTCATCAAGATTTAACCTTGACTGGCCATACCTTTACGCCTTTCTTAAGGGTAGCAGAAGCAGGAAATTACGCGCACAAGGTGGCGAGTCTCACCTCTATGACCAAAACCTTTAACGTGGCGGGTATCAAAGGCTCAATGATCTTTGTCAAAGATGACGCTTTAATCAAAAAAATCAGCCAGCAGCAGCATTTAAACGATGAATACGAGCTGAATTTATTTGCTTATACGGTGATGCAAAGCGCGTATGAGAATGGTGGCGAGTGGCTGGAGCAGGTGCTGGCTTATATAGAAAAAAATATCGAGATCACGCTAGACTTTTTAGCAGGGCATCTACCTGATATCAAGGTCATGCGCCCAGAAGCCTCGTATTTAATTTGGCTGGATTGTTCCGCCTACGCGCAAGATGATCAGGCGCTTTATGACAAACTGCGAGCCGCGAAAGTTGAGCTAAATTCTGGTATCAAATACGGCCGCGAGGGACACCTTAAATTGCGTATCAATGTGGCGTGTCCGAAAACGCTGCTGCGTGAGGGGTTAAATCGGGTCTATGCGGCGTTTATGGATGATTAATAAGCAGACTTAATGATATTAATATATAGAATATAAATATCATTTAACCGGATATCCCGTGATGTCTTGAATGCTTTGGTATAAGGGTTTTAGGCGCTCGTACATCTTGAGATAGACCTCGTTATATAGGCGTTTGTAGAGTTGCACGTTGGCCTCAATAGGGAGGAACTCATCGCCTAAATGAGTCATAGCGTCGCTTGCTGTCGCGTGGTCGGGATAGACGCCGAGACCCACCGCGCAGTTGATGGCAGCGCCGAGGCCAGTGGCTTCAAAAGTGTGCGGGCGGTAGGCGGGCATAGCAAAGATGTCGGCGGTGAGCTGCATGGCGGCATCGCTTTGGGAACCGCCGCCTGAGACGCGCAGGTGTTTGATGGGTTTGCCGGTGCGCCTTGAAATGGTATCAAAGCCGAGTTTAAGCTCGTAAGCCAGTCCCTCTAAGATAGCGCGATAGACGTGCGCGCGGGTATGCACATCACCAAAGCCAATGAGTGCGCCTTTGCCTTCAAGCCCTGGATGACGGACGCCCGGTGACCAATAGGGCTGCATGATGAGTCCCATGCTGCCTGCTGGAATGTCTTTGACGGCGGCATCGAGGAGCTTTTCGGTGTCGATGCCTTGGGTTTTGGCAAGCTGCTCTTCATAGTGGGCGAACTGTTCTTTAAACCAGCTGACCATCCAAAAGCCGCGATAAATCATGTACTCGTGATTGTAGTAGTGCGGAGCGGCGGCGGTGTAGGCGGGCATGTGTTTGAGTATCTCGACATAGTCGGGGGAGATGGTGTTGATGGTGGCGGTGGTGCCAAAGCTAAGACACGCAGTATCGGCGGACAGTCCCGCTGCGCCTAGGGCTTCGCAGGCTTTATCACTGGCGGCGGCAATCATCGGCGTGCCCTCTAGAACACCTGTGGCTTTGGCAGCTTTGGCGCTTATCTCACCGAGGGTTTGGCCTGGTGGGACGATTTTGGGCATTTGCTCGGGGGTGCAGCTAAACAGCCGCCATTTAAGGTTATTGGGTTTGAGCCATGTTTGCGCCTTGTAGTCGTACGGCAAGTAGCCGACCGAATGACCATTTGAGTCGATAAGTTCACCTACTAGCTGATAGGTGAGGTAGGCGGAGAGGTTGACGTAGTGCGCGGTCTGTGCCCATATCTCAGGCTCGTTTTGCGCCAGCCAATTACAGCGCGCTTTTTGTTGGGCGTCTTTTACTAATTCGCCCATGCCAATGATTTTAGTCAGCGGGTTTAAAAAGCCAATGTCGTGTGTCTCAGCACGGCGCAGATCCATCCAAACGATAGCGGGACGTAGTGGCTGCATGTCTTTATCCAGACATATCATAGTATAGCGCTGGGTGGCAAGGCTGACACCGGCGATTTGCTCAGGTTTAATGTCGCAGGTCTGCCACAGCTTTTGACAAGCTTCACATAGCTTTTGCCAGTAGTAGTCGGCGTGCTGCTCTGCATAATTGGGCTGTTCGGAGAAGTACGGCTCGATAGGCACGCGGGCTTTGGCGATTTCAGTGCCAAATTGGTCAAAGATAAGCGCGCGCACGCTTTGGGTGCCGTTATCGATAGCTAAGAAATAGATGGGGTCGAGAGAGGTGGTCATAGTAGTCCTTTACTATGGGAGATATATAGTCTTTGAGGTAACCAAGGCACTAAGCCGCAGGTAAATGATAATAGCGGTGCCATAACTCGCTATAGCGAGCGACTTCTTGCTGCCATTTTTGCTCATTCCAGCCCAGCTCCTGCTGGCAGATTTGCTTTATTCTGGCGCTAATCAGCGGCGTCATCGCACCATGCGGCAGGATTAAACCTAAGCGTGTACGCCGCAGCAATAAATCATCTAAATGGATGACCTGCTCATAGCGCGCAGCAAAGCGAATCTCCGCCCAAATGGTGTTGCTATCGGTGATATAAGCCAAATCATCGTCATGGGCCAGCTCTAGTAATTTATCGAGCTTACGGCCGTAAAATCCTTGTAAGCGCTGTTGTAAGTCAGCAGGTAGTGTTACAAACTTGGGATGGGTCGGCGTAGGATTGTTAAAGACGTGATCGCTATTCGTGTTTAAGTTTTGAGTAGCAGAATCATCAAGATTGAGCACTTCTTGACATTTTGCCAGCACATCAAGCGCAATCAGGCGAAAGGTGGTGAGCTTGCCGCCGCTGACGGTCACTAGATTATTATCGAGCCAGACGCTATGATCGCGCTTTTCTTTACTGGGGCTAACGCGCTTACCATCACCGCCATCAGAGATCAGCGGGCGCACGCCGGCCCACGTGCTGATGATATCTTTGCGATTCAAGTCAGTCTTATTAAATAGCGAGTTAGTCGCATCTAATAAATAATCGACCTCTTCATTGGTAATGCCGACCTCTTGGTCATTCAGTGGCGGATGATCCAAGTCGGTGGTGCCAAGTACCGTGCGGTTCTCCCACGGGAAGACGAACACCGCTCGTTTATCAGCAGGATGTAAAAAGGTGTAGGCTTGCTGAATTGGCAGACGCTCTTGACTGACGACCAAATGACTACCGCGTGAGGGACGGATTTGCTGATGAAAGCTGTGCTCGCTCTGGGCACGCGCCTGCCTACGCAAAGTATCGGCCCAAGCGCCGGTGGCGCTGACCACCACTTTGGCATGGATGTCAAAAGTCTGATTGCTATTGTTAGAAGCCGTGTCTTTAAGCGTAGCACCGACGACTAAGCCTTGCTCATTAGTGAGTAATGAATCGGCTTTGAGATAATTAATCGCCTGCGCGCCGTCATGTATTGCTTCATCGAGTACGCGCATCACCAGCCGCGAGTCATCGGTGATCGCATCGCTAAATTGACTGGCACCCAAAAACTTATCTTGCCTGATATTAGGATTTAGCCGTAAAAAAGCGTCTTTTTTAAAGTATTTAAAATAGCGCTTGCCCGCTATCTTGTCGTAGACGCGCAGCAAGGTGTTAAATATCCACGGCGGCGGAAACTTGCCTTTGTAGTGCGGCATGACGTAGTGCATCTCATTGACCAGACCGCTTGCCTCGTCAAGCAACCGCTCGCGCTCGCGTACGCTAAGCAGTGTTGTTTTATAGTCGCCTGAGGCAATGTAGCGCAGGCCGCCATGCACCATTTTGCTCGAGCGGCTGGAGGTGCCCCACGCAAAGTCTTTTTGCTCAATTAATAATACAGATAAACCTCGGCGAGCCGCCTCGCGGGCAATGCCGGCACCTGTGATACCGCCACCGATAATGAGCATATCCCACGGTTTAGACCGCGCTAAAGGCGCAAGGGCTTGCTGGCGTTGTTTGCTTTGGTTCATAAGATTTTCTTCTTAATAACAATTTACTTTGACACCCAATGAAATAAATACGTTGAATAATGACGCGCGACTGATATTCATTTTTCTTGCGTGCTGTGCCTACGCCGACAAAGGCGGCGCAAAACAAATATCAGTCACGCTGTAGCGCTCTTCCACTAAACTGTCTATAAACAAAGCTCTTAATTAAAATTAATCTTCAAGCAACACACCCGGATTCATGCGCTGCTCAGGATCTAGACTTTTGAGCATATCATGAGTCACTTGTAGTCCCAGCTCGCCTTTTTCAGCCGCAAGGTACGGGGCATGGTCACGGCCAACGCCATGCTGATGTGAAATGGTCGCTTTACCATGGGCAAGGCTTATACTGGCCGCATGTTTGATTTTTTGCCAGCGCTTTAGTGTTGCTGCATGGTCTTTGGCGGCGCGGAAAAAGTAAGTGGTATATAGACTCGCGCCTTGCTTATAGACGTGTGAGATATGAGTAAAGGCCATCACTTCCTCGCCTTCGTCTGCTAAGGCCGTTTTTACCGCCTCTTGCATCTGCGCCATTTGCTCATCGATACGATTCCAATTGGTGGCGGTCTCAAAGGTATCGACCATGATGCCACGATCCCATAATGTACCGCGCAGATACGGAAACTTAAAGCGCCCATGCGCCCACACGCTACCCATGATATTGGTGATCTTACCCGTGACACTACCGTGCTGTTTTAATAACTTATTAAACTGCGTCAGTGCCAGTTTATTTTGCGCTTTATCGCCTGAGACGCCGTAGGTGAGCATGACTTTGTCTGAATTAAGCCCGCGCGCTTTTAGATACGTGCCAATCGCTAAAAACTGACTCGGCGTCGTACCTAAATGCAGATGCGCGTCAGTCTCGGCGGCATTGCTGAGACGCAGCATAGACAGGCGAATATTGCTTTGTACCGCTTGTTTTAGCACCGCTTTGCCTGCTGCCCAGTTGGGCAAGAAAGCAACTTTAAATACTTCTTGCTCAGGTTGCGGTTGCACGCGCATCTTCACTTCGGTAAAGATACCCGCGCGTCCTTCCGTACCCATCATCATCTCGCACAGGTCTGGCCCTGCCGATGACGCTGGGATATCAGCAATCTCTAGCACGCCTTGCGGGGTCAATAGAGTGCCGCCTGCAAACATCTGCTCGATACGTCCGTAGCCGAGTGATTGCTGACCACTTGAGCGCGCCGCAATCCAGCCGCCAAGCGTCGATAGCTCCCAAGACTGCGGATAATGACCTAGACGGTAACCGTGCTCGCCTAATTGCGCCTCGACCGCTGGCCCTTGGGTGCCTGCGCCAAAGGTGGCAATTTGGCTATCAAAATCCAAGTCGATCAGCCGATCCATTTTACTCATGGCAATGGTCAAAACAGGCCGTGCGCCCTTTTGTGGATTGATATGCCCGACCACCGAGGTACCGCCGCCAAATGGAATGACGATCAGATCGTGCTCGCGTGCCAGCTTAAGTAGTTGCTCGACATCAGCGGTCGATTGCGGATGTGCCACGCCATCAGGGAAGGCCTCAAAGTCGCCGCTATGCATCGCAACCCAATCAGGAAAGCTCTGCCCACGAGCGTGTCTGAGCCTGACTTCTCGGTCAGTAGAGACAATATCAAGGTCAGTAATAGCGGCAGGCAGGCGCGATTTTGGCACGGTTTTTAGCACGTCTTTGAGGCTGACAGAAGGTAGCTTTGTGCTCTTACCAATATGCGATTTGATCAGCTTTGCGCCGTGCGAGGAGACTTTTTTATTGATATTGACATTGCCCCAGCCATTCCAGCGTGTCTGCTCAATAGGGGTATTATTTTTTTGGATAGGTTCTAAATTATTATCATTGTTTTTGGTAGCAGGAAAGCTGGTGGTTTTACGAATAAGAGATTTGATTTTGCTCATAGGGACATACCTGTCGATTCGTTATCACGGTTTTTATACTAAAGGATTCGGTTAAAACTGGTTCAGCTTGTTTGCTCAGCATAGGTGAATGATTAGGCTCAGTGTTATCGTAAAAATCATACGATATTAAGTGCTTATCCCAATCACCAATCCTAAAGCAAACATATTTATCGTTTGAGCATAGCACAATATAAACAAATATTTCATATAGACTCGTCTTTTGTATAATAAAAATTTATGGCTTTTATCTAGTGGCGGCATTATTAGGGTTCGCGTTGGCGTATTATTCTGATCAAGGCGGAATATCTCGCAAAAATCGTTAATAATTCACCATCTAGTAGCCATTAATAGGCGCAAACTTGTTAAAATAGGGCACTAATTTTTTCTTGATGGACATCGATTTATGACCACTGCCGCTGCTATCCCTACTATCAAAGAAGATCGTATTCTTATTCTTGATTTTGGCTCGCAATATAGCCAACTGATTGCTCGCCGTGTACGCGACTCTGGCGTTTTTTGTGAGATGTTCCCTTATGATATCGACACCCAGCGTATCCATGATTTTGGCGCAAAGGGTGTCATCCTATCGGGCGGCCCTGAGAGCGTCCATGCGGAAAACAGCCCGCGTATCAATGACGCTGTGTTTGAGCTTGGCGTACCAGTGCTTGGTATTTGCTATGGTATGCAGGCGATGGCAGATCGCTTCGGTGGGCAGGTTCATGCCAGTGATATCCATGAATTTGGCGCGGCGACCATCAATGTCAATGGTCACTCAAAGCTTACTAGTGGCATCGAAGATAGCGTCAGTGAAGACAAATCGACCACGCTAAACGTCTGGATGAGTCACGGTGATAAGGTCATCGAAGCGCCGCAAGGCTTTGATATCATCGCCAGCACACCAAGCTGCCCGATTGCCATTATGGCCAATGACGACAAGCAATACTATGGCCTCCAGTTCCATCCGGAAGTGACGCATACCTTACAAGGTCAGGCGCTACTCGGCCGCTTTGTCCATCAAATCTGTGACTGCGCCGGTGACTGGACACCAGATAATATCATCGATATGCGTGTGGCACAGCTCAAAGAGCAAATCGGTGACAAGCAAGTATTGCTTGGTCTCTCAGGCGGCGTCGACAGCTCAGTGGTTGCCGCGCTACTGCATAAAGCCATTGGCGATCAGCTGACTTGTGTATTCGTCGATAATGGCCTGCTGCGTCTGCACGAAGGCGATCAAGTGATGCAAGTGTTTGCCGAAAACATGGGCGTTAAGGTCATCCGTGTCGATGCCGAAGATTTGTTCCTAGACGCTCTAGCAGGCGAGTCTGACCCTGAAGCCAAACGTAAAATCATCGGCAAAACCTTTATCGATGTGTTTGCCAATAGCGCCCGCGAAATCAGCGCACAAAGCGATGGCAAAACCATTGAGTTCCTAGCACAAGGGACGATTTATCCTGACGTTATCGAATCAGCCAAATCGCATCAAGGCAAGGCGCACGTCATTAAGAGCCACCATAACGTCGGCGGTCTGCCAGATGATTTGGCGTTTGAACTCGTTGAGCCATTACGCGACTTATTTAAAGATGAAGTGCGTAAATTGGGTATCACCTTGGGTCTACCAGAGAAGATGATCTACCGTCATCCGTTTCCAGGACCAGGTCTAGGCGTGCGTATCTTGGGTGAGGTGAAAAAAGAATACGCCGATATCCTGCGCCTTGCCGATGCGATCTTTATGCAAGAGCTTGAGCGCTCAGGCTGGTACGACAAAACCGCGCAAGCGTTTGCGGTATTCCAGCCGATCAAATCGGTCGGCGTGGTCGGTGATGGCCGCCGCTATGCGTGGGTGATTGCGCTACGCGCGGTTGAGACGGTGGACTTTATGACCGCGCGATTTGCCCATCTGCCGTATGATTTGATCGAGACGGTCAGTAATCGCATCATGAATGAAATCGCTGAGGTTTCACGGGTGACTTATGATGTGTCGAGCAAGCCGCCTGCAACGATTGAGTGGGAGTAGTATCAAACTAAAAATCTGATTAGCGTTGTCAAACTCGTTCAGCCTACTTGATGTAGCGCTATCACTCGTTTTCCTCGCTACTCAAATTTTTTGAATTGATATACAACTTATCAATAATCAAATGGTCTTGCTATAGGTATAAAAAACACTCAACTTGGTTGGGTGTTTTTTTATTTGAAATCAGCAAATAGTGGTAAAGCCCTTAGTTTTTATTGAACATTTGTTTTTATTAACTATAATGTAATCAACTTTAATTGGTTTTTTAAGATGTGAGTTGAAATAAGGTCAACAACCATTCAGTAAAAATAAGGGATAAGATGTTTTGTAATTACTGTAATCAAGAAAACTCAAATGACGCAGGGTCTTGCTCAAAATGTGGCCACCAGCTCTCTGAGGCTCAAGCACAAACACCGCCGCCGCTCACGACTATCAATATCGCAAAAGATGCACAAATCTCAAAAAGCCAGTCGGCTTCTGACCCTGAGGCAGCTGACACGTTGCTCGCGGCCTTCGTTGGCAAAAAATATGATGATTTTTACCGTAATAAATGGTTTAAGGACAGTGAGCCACGTTTAGAAGTTAACAATAATGGTTCGAGCATTCATAGTTTTAATTTTGCTGGGCTGCTTTTGGGAACGTCTTGGTTGTGTTATCGCAAAATGTACTTAGTAGCTCTATGTATTGTCATTGGTATTAACGCGGTTGATTTGGTTTTGATGCATCTGCTCGGTATGGAAATGTATAGCGCTATAGGTCAAACCAGTTTTTTTATCGCGTGGGCAGTATTAACAGGTATGTTAGGTAATTATTTTTACTTTAATCACAGCATCAAAAATATAAAAGAAGTCATGGGCGATAATATAGACCCAGCTATGCGTGAGCAGGAGTTAGCAAAAAAAGGCGGTACGACATGGGTTGGCGCAATTGTGGGTAGTATCTTGGTGGTATTATTATCAATGGGTCTGAGCTACTTGTTTGCCCCTGATTGGTTTTGGTTGGTGTAGTAGGTCTAATAAATAAAATTAAGCTAATGAGGTGAGACAAGAGCGGTGAAACCATTAAAGCAAGCATATGATTTGGAACTCACGGATAATGATCATGGGTGTGGTTGGGCATTTGGTCGCCCTGTCGGTATTAGCACAGAACAATGGCCGCGAAGCAGGATTAACGGGCTACCAATGGCGCACTTATGGACGATATTAGTGCCTGAAGCGTATCGCGTAAAAGGGAAAGATCTCGTGGCAATATCGCTTTTTCAAGCGGATGATGCCTTTGAAGATAGGGTAGATGGTGTTGAGGGTGTTATTAATAAATCAGCTGAGGCAAATGCTTCAGGCGCTACAGCATTTTGGTCGTCACTAAATCGTTACGCTAATAATCGTCACCCTCAAGAAATCTATCTTGAAGACATTATTGGCAGCGGATGGGTATTACTTTGGCTAACTAAAGAAGAGTTTGAAGGTGAAACGACAGCACTGCCTAATAAAGAAGATTGTATATATCCAGACTATGAGATGGAAGCGTGGAGTAGCACTTGCTTTGTCAAAGATCAGCCTGCCAAGTTTGTGCAACAGACAGTCCGTATTAATGATCCAAATATTGGCAAATCGCTAAACGAATGGCCTGATGAAGACGATGAGGATGCTTATATTCCTATGTTTTCTGAAAAAGGGGAGGCGTTAAAGCTTG
The DNA here is from genome assembly GCF_032842965.1 of Psychrobacter sp. CAM01. Classification (NCBI taxonomy): domain Bacteria; kingdom Pseudomonadati; phylum Pseudomonadota; class Gammaproteobacteria; order Moraxellales; family Moraxellaceae; genus Psychrobacter; species Psychrobacter sp. CAM01. The sequence goes on along the minus strand of NZ_JAWJBL010000006.1, from coordinate 82,730 downwards.
ATAGGTTTCATGCAAAAAACCATTTTGGTGGTACGACCAACCCCATTCAAGCGATGCCAGAATTTAGTCCTTTTTATATTGAGTTTGAAGAAGAGTTTGGTGATGCCAATATGGGTGGTGGTAATGGTCAAATCGATTTGCTGAATGATGAGTTTGATTGGGCGTGTGGCTAGTTGTTGATAATGTAAAAATGGCTGCATTTGAAAGTCATTCGCTCCATCTTTATTTCATCTTACTCATAACAGACTCACGTTAAGATATAGCAATAATCAAACCCAGTGTGAGACTGTTATGACCGCAAAAAATAAAAAATACGTCACATATCTTGTCCTATTTATTCTCTCAGTAAGCTTACTTAACTCTCCCTATTTTGGCAGTTTTGGACCGATTTTGAGTTTGCTGACTCTGCTATTTTTTCTCATTGCTGGGTTATTATTTTCGGTGTTAAATATATTTATCAAAGGATATAAAAAGCCATCTTCTTATATGCCTTTAGCGATATTTCCCATAGTTACTGTGATTGCATTTTATCTTTCAGCAATCGGTATGGGTAATCAAGTACATTTTTTGCTGAATAAAAGTAATTTACAAGCTATAGATACCCTCAGCCAAGAGGCCAACGTCTATCAAATAAGTAATATGCGGCGTCACCATAAGATACTAAATGATCAGCTTATCTCCAATGATGATAGCTATACAACTGAGTGAGAGATAGCGGCAGCTTATGCTGGAAAAATTAGAGCAGATAACTTAGAGGTAGAAAAAGTCGCTTTACTGCGTAAGAAGCTAGATCGCTCAGATATCGTAAGTATGGCCCGAGAGGACGGTTATATCGTGCTAACGATGGGTGGCTTTTTGGATAATGAATTTGGTTACCTAAAAGCGCCGAATAATAATATTGAAGTTGGTTATATGATACCGCCTTATGGACTTACCGTCATATCTCTCACAGAGTTATATGATGGTTGGTATTTCTATTATACGACGTGAGTATGTTTTCAGATGCTGCTCAAGCGCTTAAGATCTCGTAAATACTTTAAAAAAATGACAGCACCCCAAAAGAGCACTGCCATTCTCTATTAAGCTTGAGCTTCTAAACCAAAACCTTAACCCCGCACATTCACCACATAACGCCCAACCGTCTGACTCACCATAAAGCGATCTAAGTACTCAGGTGTCTGCTCAAAGGTAATCTCTTTAGCATAACTCTCTAGGTTAAGCGGTTTAATATAGGTAGGCAGGTATTTGTAAAAAACATCTTATGGCTTTACTAGCACCTTACCGTTTTTGCCAGACTGCAATTTGCCATCGACCGCTTTTTTGATATCAGCCAAATCAAACACAGCCTCCACAGGCAGATGGAGCTTGCCACTGGTAGCGCGTTCGATTAGCTCATCGATTAAGCGCTGTTTATTATCCACGCTCATCTCTTGGCTGATTTTACTGCCCCAAAATCCTTTTACGATGGCTTGTTTAAAGATAAGATGCGTCGGATTGAGCGTCATGGGCTGGCCTGACATGATGCCAAAGGACGCCAAGGTGCCACCATGACCGAGTAGGGATAATAAGTCGCCACTGGCATCGCCGCCGACAGAGTCGACTGCTGCGCTGATGCTGTCATCGCCGATAATTTGTCGGACTTGCTCTTTCCAGTCCTCATTGTCAGTGCTGACGTTATTTTCTGCGCCGATTGCTTCTAGCTCTTTTATGGCATCGCTGCTACGGACCACATTAATAGTGTTGACGCCGCGCGCCGCTGCTAGCATAGCGAGCGATTTACCGACTGCGCCGTTCGCCGCGTTATGGATAATCCATTGTCCGCTCTTGGCTTCTAAGAACTCAAGCAGCATAAGCGCGCTAAGCGGCATAGCGATCAATTGCGCCGCCATTTCATCGTCCAAGCTCTCAGGGATGGCAAACACCATGTCTTCCGAGGCGACGAAGTACTCGGCCCAAGTCGCTTGTACGCTAGCGGCGGCGACTCGTTGACCGACTTTGAGATTTTTGACCTTACTACCCACGGCATCGACCACGCCGACCGCCTCGGAACCTGCAATAGCGGGCATCTCGGGCTTAAAACCGTATTTACCGCGAATGGTTAACAGGTCATGGTTGTGGATAGAGGCGAGCACGGTTTTTACGCGCACCTCGGTGGGCTTAGGTTCTGGGATAGGGCTATCGCCTAGGCTCAATACTTCGGTGGGTTTGCCAAATTCGTTATAAGTTGCGCTACGCATAAGAAGCATTCCTTTATTTATGGAGGTATTATTTATAAAAGTACTATTCATCGTGTAAGTTGTGAGCCACAGTAACAAGCGCCACCTGTTTGACGCAATATTAATTTAGTCACTTATGGTATTTTAGGCGTCAAGTTCTATGGTATAAAAAATACAATTTTAGTTCTTTGATGTCGTCATATAAGCGCACAAGTATCCTCATTTATTGTTCAATAAAACTCAATACGGCTCAGTACATGCTCTTGGATAAAATATGCGCAGACATAGGCGCTTGGCCAAGCAAATACAAAGCCTAGTCCCCATGAACTAAGTAGGTCAGAGAAGAAATGATCATTATAGCCTGCTTTGACCAGTATCAGCGCCGCTGAAATAATAAGCGACATCATCATGGCCATCAGTCCAGTAAATACTAGGCGATATAGTTTGCGGCTCATACGTATTCTTAGTTTCGGTAGTGCCATAACGCATTTTTGTCCTAAAGGTTTTATAGGGAGCTATCATATAACCTATATGTAACTAGGTAAATTGGTTATTATCAAACACTAAGTTCTTTAAATGTTAACGATATCGATGGCATAAATAAACCAGACCAATCAATAAGAATAGACTATGAAAAGTAACGATAAGGCTAGACCACAACGTACATTAGGCATCATCGGCGGGATGAGTTGGGAGAGTACCGAGAGCTACTATCGGCTGATTAATGAAGGTATCAAGGCTGAGCTAGGCGGACTACACTCGGCGGATTTACTCATCCATAGTTTAGACTTTGCGCCGATTGGTGAGCGGCAAGCAAAAGGCGAGTGGGCACAGATGGGCGAGATATTAGCGAGTAGCGGCAAACGTCTGCAAGCGGCTGGCGCGCAAGGCTTGCTTATTGCGACTAATACCATGCACAAGGTATCTGATGAGGTACAGGAGGCCACAGGCTTACCGATTATTCATATCGCCGATGCCACCGCTAGGGCGATTCAAGCACAGGGCTTGACTAAGATAGGTTTGCTCGGTACGCAGTTTACCATGACGCAGGCTTTTTATAAGCAGCGCCTGACAGATAGCGGCTTGCAAGTGGTGATACCTGAAGAAAGCGCAAGGGTAGAGGTGCACCGAATTATCTATGAGGAGCTGTGCCAAGGGCAGTTATTGGATAGCTCAAGAGAATATTATCAAAGGGTCATTGAGCAGTTAGCTGATGCAGGCTGCGAGGGGGTGATTTTGGGCTGTACTGAGATTGGCATGCTGATTAAGCAAGCTGACAGCCCCATCCCTGTGTTTGATACCACTGCTATCCATGCGCTAGCGGCGGTAAGGTTTTTATTGGACAAGACAGTCGGCTAAATACTGCAAAGATAGCATAAAGCCTGCTGCGAGCGTTTAGCCTTTATCGTAAGTTGGTTAATGGCTACCATGAACCTTTTCATGCACTTTGATGATACGGCGCAGCGGTAACCGTCTCCATGGTGTCGTTGGTAGGGCGTCGCGGCATGCCGAACAAGTACCGACATGGGCGCGGTAACCTTCGGTTCTTTGTGCGGCTTCCTCTCCAGATAAATGCTTGCCTTTACGCCAGCCGCCATATAGATATAAGCCGCCGCCCATTACCGCAGTGGCGACCATACCTGCAGGGAATGAGAGCCACAGAGCATCAGACCCAAGAATCGGATACATCCCAAAAGCAAAGCCTAAGCGTACTGGATACATCGAAATCGCCATGACAACCAGCGGCCAGATGACATAACCATTAGCACGCATTGTCCCAAAGAACACTTGCGCTATCCCAAAGAACATAAAGCCCCACGTCGCCATAATTTGGATATGTTGCCCGATCGGTACGGCTGGACTATCACTGCCCAAAAAGAAGCCCAAAATCGTCTTATCAAAGATAGTCAATATGCCGATCATCGTCCCCGTCAATACCACGTTAAAGATAAGCCCCCAACGAGTAATCCCTGCCACGCGCTCCCATTGATTAGCGCCGATATTCTGCGCGACCATCGCACTTGCGGCAGCGCTGAGTGCCATCGCTGGCATCTGTACATAAGTCCACAGCTGCTGGGTGGCGCTATAAGCAGCGGTGGTCTGTACGCCCTCACGGTTAATCAAGGATAGCATCGTCAGTGCGGCGGTGGAGATAACGATCATCTGTAGTCCCATCGGCAAGCCTTTCGAGAATATCGACTTCAAAATACTAAGCTCGGCCTTCAGAAATCTCAGCTCTGGCATACTCAAAGTCAGCACTGAGCCGCGCCAGTACATCATCATCACCATGCCGATGAGTGCCAAAGTATTGGCAATAGCAGTAGCAAAGGCTGAGCCAAAAATACCCCACTCGGGAAACGGCCCTAAGCCCAAAATCAGCGTCGGCGTCAAAATAAGATCTATTACCACCGACATGGCGATAAACCAAAGCGGCGTGGTGGAATCACCGGTTCCGCGCAGCGCCATCATCATCAGCGTAAAGGTGAGGGTGACCGGCATCGCAATAAAGATCATGCGCAGATAAGTCAAAGCAAGCTCAAGCGCGCTCGCTGGCGTGCCGAGTAGATCAAGCAAAGTCGGTGCAAATATCCAGCCTATCGCTGACAGCAAGATACTGATCGGTACAATACTACCAAGCGCCGTTCCCATCGTGCGCTTGACCTTGACATTATCGCGCTCGCCCATTGCCTGACCGATAAAAATAGTCGCTGCCATCCCAAACCCAAAGACAAAGGAGATCATAATAAACATCAAGATATTACCATTCGCCGTCGCCGCAAGCGCCTCTTCGCCCAAAAACCTGCCGACCCAAACGGCATTGATCGAGCCATTGAGCGACTGTAGTGCTGAGGAGCCAAGCGTTGGCAAGGCAAATAGCAGCATGGTTTTGGCGATAGACCCTTTGGTAAGGTCACGCGATTTACTGGAGGGCTTACTTACGTCGCTCAAGGTGCATCCTTTTATGCCACTTTGATTGGGCTTTGATGAGGGTCAGTTGGTTTTTATTGATAATAAATATTCAGCTTAGGGTTGTAGTTATAACCACTACTGCTATAAAACGCTCCTATTATAGATGACAATGCTTAAGCTATCTGGGCTAGAAAGGTAAACAAAAGCTAACGATAATCTTGTATATGAATATAGAAGATAAGGTTTTGACTAGAAAGTTATAAATTAAAAAATCTAGGCACAAGTTTAGCGCTAAAATCAAAGTCAGATTTTATTTTCACCTTAATTCTAAACAAGGATGTCTTTATGCTATTCAAACGCTTAGGCCTTGCCGCACTATTTAGTCTCTCTATCGTAGGCTGTACCACAGCGCCCAATACGCTTGCCGTTAACACCACTCAAAAAATTATCCAATATGAGCGCAATAAGTCTGATCTAGACGTCAAAACATTCACGCTAACTTCTGGCGACAAGTTAGTTTATGCCGAAAACGCCAACCTAACAGGCGAGCCACTACTTCTAATTCACGGTTTTGGTGGTAATAAGGACAACTTCACCCGTATCGCTGACGAGTTAGAGGACTATCATTTGATCATTCCTGATCTGCTGGGTTTTGGTGAGTCGAGCAAACCTATGAGCGCAGACTATCGCTCACAGGCACAGGCCACGCGCTTGCATGAGCTGTTGCAAGCTAAGGGATTAGCAAACAATATTCATGTCGGTGGCAATTCGATGGGCGGCGCGATCAGTGTCGCTTATGCCGCAAAGTACCCAAAAGACGTCAAGAGTCTATGGCTCGTCGATAGCGCAGGGTTTTGGTCAGCAGGCGTGCCAAAATCGCTTGAGGGCGCAACCCTTGAGAACAACCCATTGCTGATCAATAGCAAAGAGGACTTCTATAAGATGTACGATTTTGTCATGTATAAGCCTCCTTATTTGCCAAAGTCAGTCAAAGCGGTCTTCGCTCAAGAGCGTATCAATAATAAGGCATTGGACGCCAAAATCCTTGAGCAAATCGTCACTGATAGTGTCGAGGAGCGCGCTCAAATCATCGCGCAATATAAGATTCCAACGCTTGTGGTTTGGGGCGATAAGGATAAAGTCATCAAACCTGAAACGGTCAATGTGATCAAAGACATCATCCCGCAAGCGCAAGTCATTATGATGGAAGATATCGGTCATGTGCCGATGATTGAGGCAGTAAAGCAAACGGCTGAGGATTATAAAGGGTTTCGGGAGGGGGTTAGTCAGTAGTCAATTAGATTGGGTATTTCTTCTACAAAGTCTCAAAGCTGGGTTAAAAACCCAGCCTACATTAATCGAACTACAGCTCTGTCACCAAGCGATCTAATAACGCAATCGTACTTTCTTGTCTGACCTGCGCCACTCCTTGACCTGCCCATAAAGACTGATGCTCGGCATCGTCGTTTTTCTTTGCATGCGCGCGCAGCGCTTTGGTCATGGCGTTTAATTGCGGGTAGGGCGGTAGCTCATGAGCATTTTCAAATTGCGCAAAGTCGCGCAGATAGTCATTTAACAAACCGCGTGCCTGCTTGCCTGAAAACAGACGGGTTAAGCGGGTTTCGCTACTGCGCTTGCCCGTGCTGGCATCTAGTAAGGCTTGCTTATAAATATCATTGATAGCGCATTTATCTGTCGTCAAAAATGCCGTGCCAATTTGCGCCAGCTCAGCGCCAGCTGTTTGAATGGCTTTGATAGCTTGCCCAGTCATAATACCGCCTGCTGCAATCAAGGGAACATCGGTACAAGCGCGCGTTTGATCAATCAATGTCAGCAGCCCCATGGGGTCATTTGCGCTTTGTGGTAGCCAGCCACCGCGATGGCCGCCCGCTTCAACGCCTTGTACGCAGACGGCGTCCGCGCCAATATCCGCCCATGCTTTTGCCTCGTGAGGATGATTGGCCGTACCGACGACACGTGTGCCTAGACTCTGTAAGTGCTGCACTTGCTCGGCACTAATAATACCAAAGGTAAAGCTGGCGACAGGCACGGGGTTGTCATAGAGCACTTGTAGCTGGTCTGCAAACCTAAGCGCTGGTCGCTCAGGCAATGAGATGTCTATCTGGTTTTTTTGATAATATTCGTCTAACCAAGCAGGGATGTCGCTAGTAAAGGTATTAGACTCATGCTCAGACAACACCATTAAATTAATCATAAAAGGACGGTCGGTGCGCGATTTGATGGTATTGATTTGCTCGTTTAACACCTCAGGCGATGTGGTGCCAGCGCCCAATGAGCCAAGCCCACCAAAATCGCTCACTGTCAGCGCCAGCTCAGGGGTGGTCGCTCCTGCCATTGGTGCTTGAACGATAGGATGGGTTAACTGCAGATTATCTAGTAAGGACATGACGGGTCTCCTGTTGATTTTATACCAAACCAAAAAAGCACGATAAGTGGCGTTAAATCGCTCAGTCGCAAAATAAGGCAGCTGCGCTCATTTGTTCGGCCACTTCGGCTTTTGAAAAGGTATGGTTATGAGAGTAGCATGACTTACTGTAGCAAAGCTGGGCGCTCGGTGGGTGAGATAGTGTTTATTTAGTTGCTAAATAAGGACAGCAGAAGCACCGTAAATCGTCAAACAAGCTCAAGGAAAAACGATATAAAACATAAGGCCTACCGCAAAAAAAAGGTCAGATTTTAAACCTCTAAAGTCTGACCTGTAGGGATAAAAATCGCTTAGTTCAACTGCAGCGAGCCTTTGGCATGCATCAGCAGCGCCACCACATCATCGCCGCTAATCTTAGTAAAGCGGGTATCGATAGCAGTGTCTTCAATGCGGTTGTGCTCCATACACGCGCCGCACACGAGTACATTACCGCCTTTGTCGATAAAAGCTTCTAGCAATTCTTTAGCAGGTTTAAATGGCGCGCCGATATCGACGTTATCTAGCGCATTGGGCAGTGCCAAGTGCACCGCATCGACCATTAGGATGACCGAGGCGGAATGACCTTGTTCAAGCGCTTTGCCCGCCATGGTAAAGGCGAGGGTGATTTTGCTGGGATTGGACTCTGCGTTATCAAATAACGTGCCCACGTAGTCCGTGCGATAGTCCGTATTATTTGCCATGTTATTCTCCTTATGGACGATGTTGAGTAGTAACGTATGCCTAAGTATTACTATAGCAATTACTATACTTATTTATATAATGTCGTGTTGGCAAATAGTAGTCATAAGGTTACTCTCTGGTGACTTACGCTACCGCTTAGATACAGTTAAGGGGCATTGAATATTCACAAGCAGGTACCGCGCGATTGGTATTCATTTGTCTTGCGTGCTGTGCTGACGCCGACAGATGCTACGAAATATAAGCACCAGTAGCAGGTGGCACCACGTAACACCATGTCATACAGAGTATCTTGCATGCTCTTTTATTGAGGGTTGACTATCTGGGCGCTACGCTTGCGGCGGCCATGGACGGTCGGCATCACTGATGATCCACTCTGCCACGTAGCCTGTCGGCGGTAGCTGCCAGTCTGATTGCCCCATCACCTCTAGGATGCGCGCGGTTTTTATTACCTTGCCGCCTTCGGTGACGCCAGTACGCAGTAGGGCGGAGGAGCAGGGTTTGCCCTTGACCCACATTGACTGCTCGATATAAATCCAGCGCTCATCAAAGCCCACTACTCTGGTCTTGAGCGTGACTTTATCAAAGGCGCGAATACGCTTGCGGTATTGGATGGTACTGCCAGCGACCACCAAGCCCCAACGCTGTTTGAGCAGTTGACGACCCAGTCCGCTCCGTACCGCAAAGTCCGTACGACCCAAATCATACAGAGTGAGGACGCGGCCATTATTCATCTCAAGGAAGTTGTCGATATCTGACAGACGACAGCGAAAATGGATTTCGCTGGTATCTTTAAACGTTAAGGTATGGCCTCTTTTTACTTGTAGCGCGGCATGCGCGATAGTACTGGCATAACGAATAAATGGATACATAGGGCAGTCTCAAAGGGTCAATAGTCTTAAAAAGCCAGTAGTCTCAAAAGACAGGGAGTCAGGTAAAAGGTAACGCTGGCGGGATGTGATAAAACGCCGCCCGCTCGATTATCACGCTGCAGAAGGCACACCAATGTGTTTAAAGTACGCGCAGACGGTTTCGGGTAACCAATTGATATCAAATCGGGACTGTGTGTACAGAGGCGTCGATTTGTCTTTGCTCGTGCGATAACGAATAAAACCCACGTGCCCGCCGTGCTCAGTGTCCAAGATAGTGACAGTGTCCGATACGTCATTTTCTGTGGCGGTAAAGCCCAAGAAAGGATCGTCTTTGGCGCTGATGAGCAATAGTGGGCGGGTGACATTGATAAGGTGAGGCAGAGCAGAGGCACTATAGTAATAGTGATTGTTTGAGCGGTAGCCGTGGCGCGGTGCGGTGAAGATATCATCAAAATCGCTGATACGATTGACCGCTTTGATCGATGCCATCTCCTCTGGGCTGATGTCGTTGGCGAGAGCTTTTTTGATAATGGGGTTGAGTAGATATGGCGTATAAATACGATGGCTCAAAAAACTGTGCATACTAAGCGCTGCTGACGACATATCGACTGGTGCTGAGATCACTGCAGCGCCTTTACATAGCGCTTGGTCGCCATATTCGCCTAGGTATTTTGCCAAGGCATTACCACCAAGTGAGACGCCAACGGCATAGATATTGGCATACTGCTCGCGCAGCGTTTGTAGCATATGATGCACCTCATCTGTGTCGCCAGCGTTATAAAACACCCGGCCTTTTGCTGGAATGCCGCCGCAGCTACGAAAGTGGGCGACGACGAAATGCCAGCCCTGCGCGTGTATCTGATACGCCAGCGCGCGCGCATAGTGACTGTCACTACTGCCCTCCATGCCATGAAACAGGACAATCAATGGGGTCTGATGAGGCGTCTGATCCGCTGACTCTGTGAGCGGATGCGCATCATAAAAGTCATAAGCGATGTCTGTCTCGCCTAGAGAGTCTGGTTTGATGACGCGGCGATAAGTAGGGGACTTGGGCGCAAAAAACTTCGGCAAGATGCTTTGTAAATGTGGATTGCTTAGCCAAAATGGCGGCTTAAATGGGGTAGGAGAAAACGCGGTATCAGGGCTACTAGATGTGGGCATAAAGGCTTCTTATTTAACAGTTATTAAAATTATCGTTAAAATCATCTTTAACAATCAATGCCTTATCATACCGACGGCTGTGGCCAAAACCAATGCTTTTCAGTGAACGCTCAGTGAACGTATGATTACTCAAAATTTATGATGACTCTAAGACGCGCCCATCCATCGCTAGCCGTTCTTTTAAGTCGGCAATATCCGCTTGGGCGAGCGTCGCGGTCAGCATGACTTGCTGGCTATAAGCGACATCCTCAACCTGCCCGCCCAAATCCTCAATCACATAGCGGCACTGAGCTTCGGTGGCAAACGTTGCGACTATCTGCACCTTCGCCATCGGTATATAAGGGCTTAGTGTCATTTGGTCGACGGCCGCTTGTGCTGAGCCAGCATAGGCGCGAGTCAGGCCGCCGGCCCCGAGCTTGATACCCCCAAAGTAACGCACCACCACGATGATGACGTTGCCGATAGACTTATGCTGTAGTACGCCTAGTATCGGACGGCCCGCCGTGCCATTTGGCTCGCCATCATCATCAAAGCCTGCGCTGGTGGTGTTGTCAGGGTCGCCGATGATATAGGCCCAACACCAATGGCGCGCATCAGGATATTGCTCGCGCAGTTGTTCCACGTGAAACATCGCTTGCTCACGCGAGTTGACAGGATAGGCATGAGCGATAAACTCAGATTTTTTGATTTCTAAACGCGCAGTGACGGCGTGTTTTAGCGTTTGATAGCTCATATTGCATCGATGGTACACTTAGGGTTAGATGGGATATGTTAAACTGACACCACTATAACAAAACCCTATATGACTAAAGGTAGTAAAAAGTATGCGTCTCGATAAATTTATCAGTAAAGCCACTGAGCTGTCGCGCAAAGAATCCAAAAAGATCTTGCACGCCGGCGAGGTGACGGTAAATGATGAAGTGGTCAAAGACCCAGGCCTGCACGTTGATGTGCTCAATGATGAGGTAATGTGGGTCGGTGAGTCGCTATCTGTGGCGACAGGTAACCGTTATATTTTATTGTACAAGCCTGAAGGCTTTGAGTGTACGCTAAAAGCCAAAGAGCATCCGATTGTCACTGAGCTGATTGCTGTGCCTGAGCTTGCCAGCTTGCGTATCGCAGGCCGCCTCGATGTCGATACCACAGGCGCACTCCTACTGAGTGATGATGGCAGCTGGCTACACCGCGTGACCAGTCCCAAGCATGAACATGCCAAAGTCTACGAGCTGACACTAGCCGATCCTATGGACAGCGACGCGCAAGCAACCGCTGTCAAAAAAGTAGCAGAGGGCATCTTGCTCGACGGCGACTACGAGCCGACCAAACCCGCTACGCTAGCGTTCATCGATGAAACTCACGCGCGTCTGACGCTTGAGCAGGGTAAGTATCATCAGGTCAAACGCATGATGGGATATTTTGGCAATAAAGTCGTTGAGCTGCACCGCGCCAGTATCGGTCATATCACGCTTGATGGGTTAGAAAAAGGCGACAGTCGCTTTTTGAGCGCAGAAGAAGTGGCCAAATTCTAACATTGAGTTTGAGTGCCGACTGGCCAAAGCGATAACACGTCACTAAAGACACTTCATCAGCAGCCACGTTATGTGTGCTGCTTTTCTTATGAAAAAATCATCTACGGCCGCTTGTGTGTTGCCTATCTCTTAAAGCTGGGTAGCAATTTTGCAAACTTGTGCCCTGAGCGCTTTGCAAATACCCTTCTTGTGCTAAAGTCTTTTTATTCTTTTTACTTTGTTTTTTTACATAATATGGTTATCTTTATTGATAGCCGTTTTTGACAAAACTGTTTTGATAGCGCCTGTGGCAGCACACGTAAGTAATACGTGCCGACGCCTTATTAGCAGCGATTCGATAGTGATGTATATCGCTGTTTGTTTGATGAACGTTTGCTATCAATCTACCAAATAGGATGGTCTTTGTGAAACTCCCTGTATTAAAATTTACCAGCTTGATGGCGGCCATGCTACTTGCTGCCACCGCCTGTGCGCAGCCGAGCGCCACCGACGTCAGCAATAAAAAGCCCAATCAAATGCAATCAGCAGGCAGTGTGAGCCAAACGCTCGATAATCAGCTGCGTGAGCGCTTGACCCAAGCGGGTATCAAAGCCCAGATTACGGCGATTGTGCCATCGCAGCTGCCCAATATGTATCAGGTCAGTCTCGCCGGCCAGCCGCCACTACATATCACCGAAGATGGCAAGTATGTCATCCAAGGCGAGCTACAAAAAAACCCCAGTAAGCAGGTGATGACCAAAACCCCTGCCCGCAGCCGTAGTGAGCAAGCAGGGCAGCCGGTGAGCGCCGAGACCAAGTCGGCTATCCTTGCCAATATGAGCGCGCTCAAAAACATGAGTGCCAAGACGCCGTTTTTTTATACCGCGGTGCCAGGGGTGATTTGGGGCGCGACGCTAGAGGGCGTGCCGTTTTTATTGTCCGATGATGCGCAGTACATCACCGACGGCGAGATATCTGTCATCGAAAACGGTCGATTTATGGGATTAGATGAAACCTTTGAGCAGCGCAAAAACCAGTCAGTCTTTCGGGGGTTAGACCGTCAGCAGCTGATCACCTATCCTGCCACCACCACCGAAAAAGCGGTGGTTTATGTGGCGGACGATGTCAACTGTCCTTATTGCCGCCGCTTCCATCAGCAGCTACCGATGCTCAATGACAAAGGCGTCACGGTGCATATTATTGGTTACCCGATATATGAAGCATCGCCTGAGCAAATGCGTGCTATCTGGTGTCAAGGCAGTGAGGATAGCCGCCGCCAAGCGTTTGACAAAGCCATGCTCCAAGGAGAGATGACGCCTGCCCCAGCAAGCTGCCAAGCCAACCATCTGACCCCCAATCGCGAAAAAGCGGCAGGGCTGGCCGTGATGGCGACGCCAGCAATCTACCGTGAAGACGGCGTGCTGTATCAAGCAAGTTTTGAGAGTCCGGAGTTTTTAGAGTTTTTGGGTGTGGAGTAAATAGATGAGCGGTCGCACGCCATAAACGCTGTGCGCTTTTGACTTATAATCGACAATAATCATAAAAACCGCCCTATGATATGGCTCATAAGGCGGTTTTTTGGTGTTTGTTTTATCTGCTAGATTCAGTTTAAACGTGTCGTAGCGCTAGTGCTCTCAACCAATAATGACACGGCGCTTATCCCATATTGATAAAAAGACGCCTATGGCAACACGATATCGACGATTTTCCATTCAATCAGACCTTGCCGCTGCATCTCAATGGTCAGCGGATAGCCTTTGATCTGTCCGCTGATGGTAAAGCAGTTGATGCCACAATAGCTCAGCGCTGGTTTGTCACTATCATTGCCTTGCACGGCTTGCTTTTCTAGCTCAGCCGCTTGTTTTTGCATGACCTGTTGCATTTGATCTTTGACCACCGCATCGATATCACCGCGATGAATGATGAGGTTTTGAATCAAGTTTTTTAGATTGACCTGATTGCTGGCGATGGCCCACGCCGCCGCCAGCTCTTTGGTCGCGGTATTGGCTTGACCTTGGGTGTTGATGACGGTTTCGATATTTTGTGGGGTGATGGCACCATTGACGGCCTTTATGATAAAGGTGTTGGCCGCTTGTATTAATGGCTCGCCGCCGAGCTCGGCCACCAACGGATAGCTGCGTATGGTGGTCGCAAATTGACTGGTGAGCTGGGTTTGTACGCTTGGCTTGACTTGCTCGTAGTCGATGGCGGCCGCAATCGTCGCACCGTCTTTGGCATCATAAGCGTTTTTGAGCTGATAGGCACTGTAATAAGGCGAGCCTGCATAAACTGTCACCGCGATGACGATCAATAAAACCAACAGCTTTTTCATAAAAAATACTACCTTATCGCCAATCTAAAAGCCTAAATTTAAATGCGTACGAATATGGCGATAAATACTAGCATGATGGTCTGCCAAAAAGGTATAAAAACCTTTGTGCTATTCTTAACGAACTCTGTTTTGGGCGCTCATTATCCTCTGTCCGACAATTTCACCCCCAATGCGCTTGATAAATCACCTTGCCATCTCCATAAATAGCGCAAACTTTTAATAATTGATTTGGCTAAGCAGCACCCCGCCGCATTCGCTTGTACGATTCAGACGATTCTCTTCTTTGCTTTTTATTGTCTCGCCATGTTTCATGTGAAACATTACTGCGAGTCTGAATAGCAACAGACGATAATTGCTATGGGTTGATGAATCGATCGATCGGTGGCCCTGCGAAGACGATAGGAGAGCCCATGAGTAAGCGCGATTTTTATGAAGTATTAGGTGTCAGTAAGACCGCTGACAGCAAAGAAATTAAGCGAGCCTACCGCAAGCTGGCCATGAAATACCATCCAGATCGCAACTCTGATGACCCTGATGCCGAAGAAAAGTTCAAAGAAGCATCGATGGCGTATGAGGTGTTGAGCGATGAAGAAAAGCGCTCAGCCTATGATCGTATGGGTCATTCGGCGTTTGAAAACGGCATGGGCGGCGGCGGTTTTGGTGGCGGCGGCAACTTCCAAGACATCTTCGGTGATATCTTTGGCAACTTTGGCGATATCTTTGGTCAGTCGCGCGGCGGCGGTGGTGGTCGCTCGCGTCGCGGCTCGGACTTGCGTTATGTGATCGAGCTCACCCTCGAAGAAGCGGTACGTGGTACTAAAAAAGAAATCAGCTTTACCGCGCCTGCGCCTTGTGACACTTGTGACGGTAAAGGCGCAAAAGACGCCTCTGACGTGGTGACGTGCCAGATGTGTCATGGTCAAGGCCAAGTGCGTATGCAGCAAGGATTTTTTGCCGTACAGCAGTCCTGCCCGCAGTGTGGCGGCTCAGGTAAGCAAATCAAAAACCCATGTCCTGACTGTCATGGTAACGGCGTCAAAGACAAGTCACGCACGCTGGAAGTCTCTATCCCAGCCGGCGTCGATGATGGCGACCGAGTTCGTCTCGCAGGCGAAGGCGAAGCGGGCGGCTCTGGCGTACAAAATGGCGACCTGTATGTTGAGGTGCGCGTCAAACCTCATGACGTCTTTACTCGCCAAGGCGCGGATCTATATATGGATGTGCCCGTCAGCATCACTGATGCCGCTTTGGGTAAAGAAGTGGAAATCCCAACTTTGGATGGTAAAGTCAAAATCAAGGTCGCTGAAGGTACGCAAAGTGGCAAGCTGTTACGCGTGCGTGGCAAGGGCGTGACGCCAGTACGCACCACCATGAAAGGTGATCTGATCTGCCGTGTGGTCATCGAGACGCCTGTGAACCTAACGCGTGAGCAAAAAGACCTATTGCGTCAATTCCAAGACACCCTAGATGGTGATAGCAAGCATCAGCAGTCGCCGCACAAAAAGTCTTTCTTTAAAAAGATCGGCGATCTATTTGATTGATTAAAGGGTTTTCATCGCGTTAATCACGCATGTGGCTTAACGATTCGATATCAGACCCCTAGTGTTTCACGTGAAACGCTAGGGGTTTTTTAATGGGTGTATAAAAAGCCACCCACGTAGGGATATTTGCTAAACTTAGGATAAATGGCCTATAAATATCACCGTGCTAAAAACATAAGTATCTAGGATAAAACATGACTCAACAAACCAAAAAACAAACACAAGAACAAACCATCAAGGTCGGTGTCATCGGTGCTGGTGGCCGTATGGGACGCATGCTCATCGAAGCGGTACAAGAAAACTCACAAACGATCCTGAGCGCCGCGATTGAACGTCAAGGCTCAAGCCTTGTCGGTGCAGATGCGGGTGAGGTCGCGGCGATTGGTCGTTTAGAGGTGCAAATCGTTGATGATTTAAAGGCAGTGATTCATGACATCGATGTGCTGATTGATTTTAGCTTGCCCGATGCCACTGAGCAAAACATGCAAGTCTGTGCGGCAAATAATGTTGCGATGGTGATTGGCACCACAGGTTTTAATGAGCAGCAAGAGCAAGTGCTAAAAACTGCCAGCGAGCAAATCGCTATCGTCTACGCAGGCAACTATTCGACTGGTGTGAATTTATCGCTAAAGCTGCTTGGTATGGCAGCCAAAGCCTTTGGTGATGACGCCGATGTGGAGGTCATCGAAGCCCATCATAAGCACAAAATCGATGCACCATCGGGCACCGCCTACATGATGGCAGAAGCAGTGGCCGACGCGCGCGGACAGAGATTAAAAGACGTTGCTGTCTATGGCCGTGAAGGGCAGACCGGCGAGCGCGAAGCGGGTAGCATTGGCATTCATGCGATACGCGGCGGTGAGATTATCGGTGATCATACGGTGATGTTTATCGCTGATGGTGAAGTGGTCGAGATTACCCATCGCGCCCGTGCACGTATGACCTTTGCCGCTGGTGCAGTACGCGCTGCAACTTGGGTAATTGAGCAGGGCGCTGGGCAATATAATATGCAAGATGTACTGGGTTTAAATGAGTAACTCTGACCGTGCTTATCTTAAAGCGCTTAGTTGGGTGGTAGCGACTGTGATGGTGGTCAGACACAGTCGCCGTGTCATTGATAGCCGTGCTATTTATAAAAGCCTACTAGCCACGGCTGTTGGTATGACGGTGCCGCTGGTGGCTGTCCAAGCGGCGACTTATGAGACTTATGTCATTGATACCTATGGTGGTCAGGCACTCATACCAGCGGTACGCCAACAGCTAGAGAGTAGCCGCGACGGTGGTACGGTGACCAGTTATCAAGACAAGCTGGTCATCCGTACCACGCCTGCCAATTACCAACAGCTGCAGCAGCTACTGCTTCAGATTGATCGTCAGCCGCAAGCGCTCACGGTGACGGTACGCGTTGGTAATGACCGCCAGTCACAAGGTAGTATCCAGCAAGGTCAGGTTATTATTAATCATCGCGGTATTCAAGGGGCAGGTGTTATTTACCAGCAGAGCAGTCAACAGCAAGGTAGTAACTTATATCAAGTCCAAACGCTGTCGGGCAGTGCGGCCAGCATCAGCACAGCTACCCTGTATTCATTAAACCAAACCTATATTGCCAATGGCTATCCGAATCATCATCATCCTATAGGGCAGATTGTGATTCAGCAGCAGGTATTACTACCAACGACACAAGGCATTGAAGTGACGCCAAGGCTATTACCAAGTGGGCAAATCGAAGTAAGATTAGTCCAAGTTGCAGAGCAGCTCGAGCGCGACCATTCTGCTGATAACCGATACAACGATTACAATCATCGCATGCACGGCCAAAGGCTTGCTAGCACGATGATCGTCCCGCGTGGGCAGTGGGTCACTATCGGGGAAATCTCACAAAGCAATCAAACCCAAAGCTCAGGTTATGGTAGTCATAGTACGCGAGATAGCAGCAACAACATACCGATTTCATTATTGGTACAATGAGTGGTCGTCAAAATATCCGGTAGTGCTCACGCTCGGTCGTGTCTTTGATATTTTAACCATGAGCAAATCTGCACAAAAAAACGCGGCACTGCTTATCACAGTGCCGCGCTTTATGATGGATACCAACACTCTAAAAGCTAATCAATATAGACCACGTCTAACGGCGGAAAGCCATTAAACTCGACCGAAGAATACGAGTTGGTATAAGCGCCTGTGGTCAGCCAATAGATTTTATCGCCAATCTCCAGCTCTTCTGGTAGCTGATAACCCGCTTCTTCGTACATGATGTCGGTTGAGTCGCACGTCGGGCCTGCCAGTACCACGGTGCCTTCGCTTGTTGACGTTTCCATTTTTGGCGTATACACAGGATACTTAATGGCCTCGCCCAACGTCTCAATCAGACCTTGGAATAAGCCCACATCGGTATATACCCAGCGAGTGAGATCCGTATGCGACTTACGCGAGATCAGTACCACATCACTGACCAACACGCCTGAGCCGCCGACCAATGAGCGGCCTGGCTCAAGGATAATCTCGGGCATCTCGTCTTCGTTATAGTCATCGGTGAGATAACGCGTGATCTCTTCGGCATATACCCGAATCGGGTTGACCTCGCTGATATAATTGGTCGGAAACCCGCCGCCTAGGTTGATCATTTGCAGTTTGATATCTTCTTCGTTTTTCATCCAGTCAAACATATATTTGACCTTAGCCAGCGCGTCATCCCAAGCGGCCACGTCTTTTTGCTGGCTGCCGACATGGAACGAGATACCATAAGGCACCAAACCCAGCTCACGTGCCTGAATGAGTAGATCAATCGCCATATTCGGATGGCAACCAAACTTGCGTGACAGCGGCCATTCAGCGGTTTCCGACCCTTGTACTAAGATGCGTACAAACACTTTAGCACCGGGCGCATGCTTGGCGATGTTTTTTAGATCCGCTTCTGAGTCAGTTGCATATAGCTCGATACCTTTATCAAAGGCGTATTTGACGTGCTCGGCTTTTTTGATGGTGTTGCCATACGAGATGCGTGATGGCTCAACGCCGCAATCAAGCACGCGGTCCAGCTCATAGATGGAGGCGCAGTCAAAGTTTGAACCCAGCTCTGCCAATAGCTCGATGACTTCAACCGCTGGGCTGGCCTTCATGGCATAGTGAATTTTTGCTTTTGGAAACAGACGGACCATTTCAAGATACTTGGCTTTGATACGACTAAGATCCACCACCAAAAATGGGGTTTCGCGACCTTCAGCAGCTTTGGTAAATTTCTGCCAAGCGGCAGGGTCAAAATATTGGTCAATTTTGATCATCGTCATATAAAAAACCTTTGATAAAAGCGATTAGCAAACACGCTTGGTTTATGCATTAGTGGTTTGCGGCTGTTTTTCAGCAGCATGCGCGCCTTGTTTTTCGCGGATTTTGAGTACTTTACGTACTTTATCGCGGGCTCGCGTTTGCTTGAGACGAGACAAGTAATCGACAAAGATGACCCCATTTAGGTGGTCCATTTCGTGCTGAATACATACTGCGAGCAGGCCTTCGACCTCTTCGTCTATCTTGTCGCCATTTTCGTCTAGAGCCTCGATGCGAACCTTGGTCGGGCGTTCGACTTTGTCGTAGACATCTGGCACTGACAGACAGCCTTCTTCGTACGGTTGTTTTTCTTCGACCAGTGGCGTCACTTTTGGGTTGATAAACACGCGCGGCTGGCTTTTATCTTCAGATAAATCCATGACGATTAGCTGAATATGGCGATCCACTTGACTGGCTGCCAAACCGATACCTTGGGCATCATACATGGTCTCAATCATATCGGCGATCAAGGTTTTGATTTCAGCAGTGACTTCCTTGACAGGCTCAGCGATCGTACGCAAGCGCGGATCTGGATAGTTTAAAATAGGGAGTAATGCCATAATGCTTACCTCAATGCTAAGGATAAAATAGGGTATATATTATAAGGTAAATGGGGACAAAAGTAATGCTTATCAATACTTTCCCCGTATGTTCGGGGGCGTAAGAGTCAAGGCCTGCGCATAAAAAAAGCCCTGCTGATCGCAAGGCTTTTGGGTAAGAGATCATGCTTTTGCTTGATAGGTTTTGATTGATAGATTGTGCTTAAAAGTATCTTTTCTATCAATGCAATTTTATCAAATTCTCTGCATCAAATTCATTGAGACGCATCTCTTATACGCGGCGCTTATTGACGATCATCTCATACAAGAACAGTAAGATGATAGCACCGATGACAGAGAAGATAAGACCCATAAAGCCGCCGTCGGCATCGATACCGATCAGCCCTGCAATAAAGCCGCCGAGCATCGCCCCGACGATACCTAATACAATCGTCATAATCCAGCCCATGGGATCGCTACCTGGCTTAATAGCACGTGCCAACAACCCTGCGACCAAACCGACAATAATCATCCAAATAAAGCTCATATTATTCTCCTAATTTTTTATCATTTATAATTGCGTGATGTGCTTTGATGAATTTATTGTAGTCATTCTAAGGATTGAAGAGTAAGCACAAAATGTTATCTGTGTATGGGCTCTGTGAGGAAAAACCGCTATTTGCTATCAAGCAGAGGAAATAGGTAAACGAAAGGTTACAAAGGTAGTAAAGTCGCTAACGGGTGGCAAAGATATGGACTTAAGTAAAAAATGATAAACATCAGACAAAAAAGCGCCGTTTATCATCAATAAACAGCGCTTTGGGTATGTGATAGGCAACTTATAATAGCGTCGCATCTAAAAATCAGATATATGGCTATCAAGTCGCTCAATGAAAGATTGTTTTTCTCGCGTGCTGCGCCTATCGCTCGCGTAGGGCGGTGAGTAGTCGCTGATGAATCCCTTCAAAGCCGCCATTAGACATAATGACGACCGCATCACCTGCCTGCGCATGCGCACAGATATGCTCAATAATACCCTCAATACTACAAAGTACTTGCTGATGACCGATGGTACTATCTTCGGCCATCGCGGTATCAATAACTTCTTTAAGTCCCCACTCCAGACCAGATGGCTCATACCAAAGCGTATCGTCGGCTAGCGCCGCTGACTGTGCAAGGCTGTCTTGATGAATGCCCATCTTCATGGTGTTGCTACGCGGTTCGATGATAGCCCAAATGCGTCGGTCTGCCAGCTTCTTTTTGGCACCGTCTAAGGTGGTGGTGATCGCAGTTGGATGATGGGCAAAGTCATCAAAAACCAAGATATCATCGACATTACCAATCAGCTCCATACGGCGCTTGATACCCGCAAAGTCTGATAGAGCAGCACACGCGGTCTCTACACTCACGCCCACATCGTAGGCGGCGGCGACTGCGACGAGGGCATTGTTGACATTATGCATACCGCTCATCGACCACTCTACAACCGCTGCTGCGTCATCGGCAGGATAGCTGAGCTGAAAACGACTACCGTCAGCGGTTAATAGCTTAGCATGCCAGTCGCTACGAGCCGTGGCGCTGTCTGAGGCAGTGATATTTGTATCATCAATCGCGGTGCGCCAGACGGGCGTCCAGACGCCTTTTGCCAAGGTGTCCTCTAGGCTGGCTGTGGCGGCAGGCATGATGATTTTACCCGTACTAGGGATCATGCGCACCATATGATGGAACTGCGTTTGAATTGCATTGAGATCGGCAAAGATATCGGCATGATCAAACTCAAGGTTGTTTAAGATAGCCGTACGCGGACGATAATGGACGAACTTAGAGCGCTTATCAAAGAATGCAGAGTCATACTCATCGGCTTCGATGACAAAATAGCCGCCGTTTTTATTCTTACTGTCTTTATTCGCTGCAAGTTTGTCTGCGCCAAGATAACTGCTGTGGGCAAACACTTGCTGCAAGTGCGTATCAGGCGTATCGACCAGTGGCACGCCGCCGATCAAAAACCCTGCATCGATACCAGCATAGTGCAGTATCCAAGCGAGCATCGTCGTGGTCGTGGTCTTGCCGTGCGTACCGGCTACCGCGATGACGTGACGCGACTGCAATACTTGCTCAGACAAAAACTGCGGACCTGAGGTGTAGCGCAGTCCTTCGTTTAGCAGGTACTCGATGACATCCATACCGCGTTTCATGGCATTGCCTACCACCACTAAGTCTGGCGCCGGCTGTAAATGCTCGATCAGGTATCCTTCTTCGATGACGACGCCGGCATTTTGCAGCTGGGTCGACATCGGCGGATAGACATTGGCGTCGGAGCCGGTAACCTTGTGCCCAAGCGCCCGCGCCAGCAATGCCAGCGACCCCATAAAAGTACCACAAATGCCAAGGATATGAATATGCATAGACGTTCCGTACGTGCTGAAGTAAAAAGGTGGACTCTCAAGCTGGTAGACCCAAAGACATAAGGTCTATCGGGGCAAACTGACTGGCTGAACCTTGCTGGCTAGACTTGCTGATTAGAGTTCGTCTGCAAAGTTGGATGTGCAAACGTTTGGCGCCCAAGAGTGGGATTCATTGTAAAGTAAACGTCGTTCGATGACCAATAAAAAACACCTAATGGTGGGTAGGCGCAGTATTGAGGCTTTATCATAACAGGCATGAGTCAGCAACAAACGGATACGCTATTTACGCGATAAAACATAATCGTCATCGAGCTGTTTGTCATTGTCCATCAATATCAGATGATTGTCTTGAATACGGTAGGTCTCTATGTTTTCTTGCTCATAAACGATGGTAATGAGGTCGTTATCTTGACGATAAATGCCAGACTCAATCGTCGGGACTTTGGGCTGGGAAGGGTTGTTATATAGACTGGTTTTTAGGACGGAGCCATCGGCAAATAGGTTTAGGGTGATATCGATACTGTCACAAAAAGAGCAGGGCAACATACCGCCGTAGTCGCCTATTAACGTGGCTTGTAGTGAGCCATAATCGGTGGTGCCCCCATCCCTATCTACAGTATCAATGCTGCTATCGGCAGTTGATTGCGCTGCCATGATCAGTGAGCGCCCTTCTACGGCGTCGAGCTCGTCGGCATCAGCCTCAGATTCAGATAGGCTGTCTGCCAGATCGACGGTAGATGGGCTGCTGTCTGCAGCGTTATTGACCGGCGCAACCTTAGTACTCACTTCTTTGTTGGTATTAGAAGAGGCACTATCGCAACCAATCACCAACACGCAAAGCGGTATACCTAAGAGCAGACGATGAAAGCGTCTGATCGTCGATACATTAAAAGAGCAACTAGGCGCACGGTATATCATGGTCACACCAAAAACAGTTTTTTAAACAACATCTGAAAAGACTGCCTATCATATCGGCAAGTTCAGGGTATTGTCAAAATCGAGAAGTAATGAAAAAACCAGACGAACCATCAAAAACCATCATTTTTATGAGGCGATTATCGTGTGACTCATCGTTGGTTTTGAGGTAGATAAACAGCGTTCAATCGCTTGGCAATTCTATAAAGCGGCGTATGTCACGCAGGTCTGCTTATCAGCAAATAGAATAAGCTGTGACAAGATATCAAAGGTTTAGAATATCTTTGTAGCGTTTTTGTTATTGGTTATTTTTATAAAATCATGCCATACCGATAGGCGTATCAGTATGGCATGGGATAATATGAGGATAAAGAGGACTATTTAGAGGCGATAGGACGTACGATACGCCACAACACCAAACCGTGGACGACCAGCAATAGACTAAATAAAATCAAAGACTGCTCAGGGATACTCAGTCCCATAAATGTCCAGTCGATAGCGGCGCACTCACCAGAGCCTGCAAAAACTTCTTTAAACACCTGCAAAATAGGTAAGGTATCTAGCCAGTAGTCTAGCCCCGGGCCACAAGAAGGCACTTGATCAGCAGGTAGGTGCTGTAGCCAGACGTGACGGCCTGCCACCACAGTCGACCAGCCAATACCCACCAAGCTACCTAGCCATAATAGCAGACGCACCGCCATAGATTTGGGGTGAAATAAAGCCGCCATCAGGGCAAATACGCCCATCACAATCAGCCCGATACGCTGAAAAATACAAAGCGGGCAAGGGGTAAACCCCATGTAGCGCTGCAAAAAGAACAGCGCAAAGCTCATACCTATCACGGCCATAACGACCAAAAATATTTGTAGATTGCGGTAAGTGGTCAGCGGTAGCATGGGACAGTCACTCTTATTAGGTCGTTGTCTAAGATATCAAACCAGTGGTTAAGTTGGTTGCTAGCGGTATTGTTGTAAAAATTCCATAAAGTCTTCTGTCTCGGCAGACTCAATCTCTGCTTGTTGCAAAATAGACTTTTCTGCCAATACCTCATATTTGGCTTGGGTGTTTGGGCTCAAGGTCTGCTGCAACAACGCGTCACGATGCTGCTCTGCCAAGGTAAAGCCAAGTTGCCATAAGCTGCCTAAGCGTTTGCTATCGGCATTGACTTGCGCCGAAATCGTCGACTCTGGATGACTGGCTTTGCCTTGCATCAAGGCCACGGCTGCTCGGTAGTCATTGCCACCGTAGTGCGCGTCAAATAGCTCGGCAAGTGGTTGCATACGATCTAAATGCATAAGCATCCAGCTCTCAAGCGATTGCTCTTCGCCGTTATTGATGATGTGCAAGCCCTCGCGGCGACCTTCGTTTACCACGCGCTCAAGGTTGATAGCCAGGGCTTCTTCTTCCTCAGGGAGCAAGTCAGGCGAGTCATTTAGTAGACAGTACAGCGCCATGACTTCTAAAAAACAAGCGCTAGAGAGACGGATACCGACATCGCTATACGGGTCGAGATCGATGGCGCGAAACTCGACATAGGCGATACCGCGGCGCTCTAGTGCTTCGGTTGGCGTCTCACCGCTCATGGCGATTTGTTTGGGGCGGATAGGACTATAGTACTCGTTTTCTATTTGTAAAATATGATTGTTAATCTGAATAGGATTGCCGTCTGCATCATCCAAACCCAGTTTTTTAAAGCTCTCATGCGGCGTCTGAATCGCGCGGCGCAGTCCTTTGATATACTCAGGCAAGTTGTTGTAGCGGATGTCGAGCTGCTCTTGTACGCTGTTGGTATAGCCAAGTTTGCCCATCCGTAGGCTGGTGGCGGTAGGTCTGTAGTAGGTCGAGTCATTGAGGCGCTCTAGGTCATGCTCGCGCCCCGCCAAAAAACACGGACAAACGCTGGGGCTGGCTCCCAATAGATACAGCACCAAGCTGGTTAGGCGCTTAAAATTACGGATCAGTCCAAGATACTTATCGTTTTTAAACTCCGTCAGCGTCAGATTTTGCGCCGCTGGCGTCTTTGCTTGCCAAGCCGCAAACAAATCATCACCAAACGACAAATTATAATGCAAGCCTGCGATGGTCTGCATACGGCGACCATAGCGGATACCAAGCCCGCTGCGATACAGTGTTTTTAACTTACCCGTATTAGAGCTGCCATAGTCGGCCAGCGGAATATCTTCATCGTTCGATGACAGCATGCACGGCATGGATAACGGCCACATCAGCTCACCCTCAGGCATACCTTGATAGACCAGCAAATGCAGCTGGCGCAGCATGTTTAAGGTTTCTTTGGGAGAGGTTTTTGGGTCAGTGATCAGCTCAAGCAGACTTTCTGAGTAATCTGTGGTAATAAACGGATGAGTAAGTTTGGAGCCTAGTTTGGCCGGATGCGGGGTTTGTGCCAAAAAACCATCAGGTTTAACACGCAAGCCTTCTTTTTCGATACCGCGGAGCATCTCGGTCAGATGCTGATGGTCAAACCAATTGGGGATTTCAAAGTTCACAAAGCTACTCGCAAAATTACTCATAATAGGCATCTATTGTTATTGATTATGGCAGACCAAAACACGACGGGCGTTTGACCATAAAATAGGTAAATATAAGGATGAAGAATTTGGTCAGTTTAGCTCAAAGCAGTCCTGAAAACCACGGACAATTACAAATACGATAAGCTTTATCCAAGGCGGTTTTGGCTGGTTTTACTAAAAAAATTGACACACAAATCATAGAAAAAAGCAGTCTGATTTACTGCCTATTTAGCGAATGGGCAGACAGGAGACGAAAAAGCACCTATAGATAAGATAGGAGTCTTATCCATAGGTGCTTGAACCGTCGATCTCAAACTGCGAATACAAAAGCGTCATTTAGATAGAAAATGACGAGCCGCAGCCACAGGTCGTGGTGGCATTGGGGTTGGTCACGATAAAGCGCGCGCCCTCTAAGCCCTCGGTGTAGTCAACGGTAGAGCCTTGCAGGTATTGATAGCTCATCGAGTCGACGACCAAGGTCACATCGCCATTATTAAAGTTGGCGTCGTCTTCGTTTAGGTCATTGGCAAAATTAAAGCCATAAGAAAATCCTGAGCAGCCGCCACCGGTGACATAGACGCGCAGCATCAAGGTGTCATCGCCTTCTTCTTCGCGCAGGCGGCGCACTTTTTGAGCGGCGCTGTCTGTTAGGTTTAAAACCGTTGGGTCTACCGGCTGGGTGGCGCTTGGGTTAAATTGATTGGCTGATTCGTTCATATCTACCTCAGTTACTAGGATCAAAGGCTGTCGTCCTGTTTGGGTTTGCAAGCACAGTCTTGCAAAAAAAGATACGCACGGCGTTTGATTCAATGGAATGCTGTCATTATGGCAAAGCGATGAGCGCGTTATCAATCCTCGTTATCAATATAATACAAGTGTCATCACTCACGCGCTAAATACATGCTCGGCCATGGGCACTTATGGTATCGCAGTATATCATAATGGGGGTGTGGATTCGTTTGTCAAGAGTGACGCTTGGTTATGCGCTATTAATAAGCAAAATTGCCTTTGCGATGCTGCCGGACTGTTTCACCGAGGCGACTATGTTTACCGACTATGTTTAGCGATTCTGTTTAGTGGTTTTGTGTGCCGACCACGCTTAGCGATTCTGTTTAGTGATTCTATTTAGCGATTATGGCCATCATAGCAATCAAGATTTGCTTTTAAAATAGTGATTTAATCGTTTGCCTATCGGCGAGGCGTTTGAAATAATAGCCGCCAGTAAACATGCCAGACGTGTGTTTTTTATTGCCTTAAGTTTTATATTATTGTTGAGATGAAGAGATTATATGATCGAATTTAAAGACGTAAGCGTACGCCGTGATGGTCGAGAGTTGTTTGCAGGGGCAAGCTTTCAGCTCCATCCGGGTCATAAAGTCGGCCTAACGGGCAATAATGGCACCGGCAAATCTACTTTGTTTGCGCTACTGCTTACGCAGATGGGTACGGGGGACACCGAGGTCACGCTGGACAAAGGTGAGGTGAGTATCCCTGATAGCTGGCAGGTGGCGCACATGGCGCAGGAGGTCGAAGCCAGTGATCAGACGGCGATTGATTACGTGTTGAGCGGTGATGAGCAGTGGTACGAGATTAATGCCGCGCTCAGTGATTTAAGCGCTGTCAGTGATGAGCAAATTGGGGTGTTACATCAGCAGTTCGATGAAATCGATGGCTACCGTACGCCGACCAAAGCCGCACAAATCATGGCAGGCCTTGGGTTTAACACCAGTCAGCACGAGCTGCCTGTCTCAGGGTTTTCGGGTGGCTGGCGCATGCGCTTAAACCTCGCCAAAACCTTGATGAGCCGCGCTGATTTGATGCTGCTTGATGAGCCGACCAACCATTTAGACTTAGATGCTATTCTCTGGCTTGAGACTTGGATCAATGCTTATACCGGACTGGTCATCGTCATCTCGCATGACCAAGCGTTTTTGGATGCCACGGTCGGTCATATCTTGCACGTCGAACAACAAAAAATCACCCTTTATACCGGTAATTATCAGCAGTTTATCCGTACCCGTCACGAGCGTATGGCGCAGCAGCAGCAAGCGTTTGAAAAACAGCAAGCCACCCGCGCCCATTTGGACGACTTTATTCGTCGTTTTCGTGCCAAAGCCAGTAAAGCCAAACAGGCACAAAGCCGTATCAAGCAGCTTGAGCGTATGGCAGAGCTGTCGCCGATGATGGCAGATAACCCGTTCTCTTTTCGCTTTTATGAGCCAGCCCATATGAGCTCGCCGCTGATTGAGGTGACGCACGCCGATATTGGCTATAGCGATACGCCTTTGCTTCGTAACGCCAATGTGCAGGTCACGCCTGATACGCGTCTTGGGCTACTGGGTATGAATGGCGCTGGTAAGTCGACCTTGATTAAAGCCTTGGTCGGCGAGCTGAAAGTTTTGTCAGGTACTTACCGCGTGTCCGACACACTCAAGCTTGGTTACTTTAACCAGCATCAAATGGACGCTTTAGATGCGGCGGCCACCCCGCTACAGATGATGCGCCGCCTAGCTGGTAAGACATCAGACGCCGATTTGCGTTCGTTTCTCGGTAGCTTTGATTTTCGTGGTGATCGTATCGATACGCCAAGTGAGCTGTTCTCTGGTGGCGAGCGCGCTCGTCTGACGCTGGCTTTGATTGTCTGGCAGCGTCCAAACGTGCTGGTCCTCGATGAGCCGACCAACCATTTGGACTTACAAATGCGTCAGGCGCTGACCCTCGCCTTACAAGGCTTTAAGGGAGCGGTGGTGCTGGTCTCGCATGATCGTGAGCTGATTGCCAATGTCTGTGATGAGCTATATTTGGTGCATGACGGGCAAATCGATGCGTTCGATGGTGATATCAGTGACTATGAAAAATGGCTGAGCGAAAAGCGCAAACAGGAAAATAGCTCAGATAAAGCAGCAAGTAAGAAAAAAAGCAAAAAAGAGAGCAAAAAGTTTGTTTCACGTGAAACGCGCGGTAGCCTAGCAAATACAGCAGCGTCTACGAAAGCCGTCAAAGACAACCCTACGTCGCCTGCTTTGAGCAAAGAAGAGCAGCGCAAAATGGCCGCCGAACAGCGTAAACTGACTGCACCGGTTCGCCGCGAGATTGAAGATACCGAAAAAGCATTGGCTAAGACTGAAACGGCGCTGACCGCCATAGAAGAAAAGCTTGCCGATACCAGTCTGTATGAAGAAAGCCGCAAAGCGGACTTGCTAAAACTGCTGGATGAGCAAAGCACCCTACAGCAGCAGCAAAGCGCTAATGAAGAAAAATTACTGCTGGCCATGACAACGCTGGAAGAAATGGAAGCGGGTTTTGAATAGCGCCGTACCTATAGTCAGATGAATGTAAAACTGTTATGGATTGAAACGCGCTACTGGTATAAATTTTACTTGCGTGCTGCGTTCCCAGAGGCTGCGCAAAATTCATCCCAGTGGCGCTATTACATTTTTAGAGTGTATCGACTATAGATAAAGCGCCACACATAAAAAAAGGGAGAGCATAGGCTCTCCCTTTTGTTTCACGTTATTCTTTACGGTATTTACCATCACCATAAGACAGTATCTCCATGGTGGTGGTGCACAATTGGCAGTTGATTTGACCAGCAGCGGCTTTCGATAAATCTAAAATACGGCCTCGTATAAAAGGCCCTCTATCCGTGATTTTGACGATCACGCTTTGCTTTGTCTTTTGATTGGTCACTTGTACCTTAGTACCGAAGGGCAGCGTACGATGCGCAGCGGTTAAGGCATTCATATTAAAAATACTGCCACTGGCAGTACGCTTTCCGTGAAACTTGCTACCATAATAACTGGTGTTACCTGCAAAAACGCTGGTGCTTAGTAGCAGTGACAAGGTGACAACCAAAGACTTGATTAAATACGACATTCAATACCTTTATACAGTTTATAAAATAGACAGATAACCTTGCCTATATCATCGATACTCCCTGTGAGTATCAAAGTTATATTCATTTTATAGCACATAAATTGTCGTATCCTTACGGCTCTGTTAAAAAACGCCCCAGTTCAAATATCAGCATTCATAATAAATCACTGCTTTTTTTAACAAAATCAGTTGGATAATGCTCTTTATTAAATACCTTGAAAGCATTGCTAGATATCACGTCTGTGCTGAGCGTGGTTTGCTCAGGTGGGTAAATAAGTAGATAGTTAGACGTTTGGCTAGTAATGATATAGGCAGTTGTTTTGTTTGGGTCATATAAGAGGGTAGCGACCATAATAAAGAGATATCAGCCGGAGCGTTAAAATATAAGGGCTAAGCCAGCGGGTCGCCGCAGGATAGCAGTAGCCAGCCAGTATTGATAGTACTGTAAATATTATTGCTACCGTATTAATATCTTGTAATAAAAAGTACATTCTGCTTGTTTTGTTTATTAAAAGAGACGGGCTATTTTCCATTAAATGACTCGTTGCCCGAACAACTAAACTAATAAAGGTAATAAATAAGTCCGATAAGAGAACAAGCAAAATTACGCCCAGTGGCCCTGTACTTATTTTATAGCGGATCGATGGTATGAATTGGTATAGATAAAGTGGACAAGTGTAAATTTTGCCCAGCCATTATGTGGCTATGCTATGGTAAGCAATGAAATATTGCCGCATCATCCCTATATTATCTATTAAGTAAATCGTTAATAATAAATGCGATAAGGAAAAATAATATGGCAGAAAAAAACTACTACGACGTTTTGGGGGTCAAAAAAGACGCCTCAGACGCTGATATCAAAAAAAAATACCGTAAGTTGGTTCGTCAGTATCACCCCGATGTGAGTGATGACCCAAATGCGGATAATAAAATCGCTGAAATCAACAACGCTTATGAAACGCTTAGAGATAAAGACAAGCGTGCGCAATATGATGCCATGCTCGACAATCCATTTGCCGGTCAAGGCGGCGCTGGAGGCTTTGGCGGGTTTGGTGGTCAATCGGCGGGCGGACAGGGTGGTTTTCGCTGGGAAGACATCAAAGATCAGTTTGGTGATGGACAAGCCTTTGGCGATGGCGGCTTTCGCTTTGATGATATATTTTCGGCGTTTGGTCGCGGCGCGCGTGGTTCAGCTGGTGGACAGGCAGGGGGCCGCACGCACGGTAGCGGCTTTGAGCAGTTTGGGGGTGGCTTTGGTGCGCAGGATAATAAAGGCCAAGATCAGCACGCCGAGATTGCGGTGGACTTGGCCTCAGTCTATAGCGGTGACGACTATAGCATCAAACTAAACGTGCCGGTACGTCAGCCCAATGGCAGCGTGGATTATGAAAATAAAACCCTCAAGATTAAAATCCCAAAAGGCATCACTGATGGCAAGCAAATCCGCCTAGCAGGTCAAGGCTCAGCTGGCATGGGTGGCGGCAAAAACGGTGATTTGTTTTTAAAGGTGAAAATCCGCCACGACCCCAATATCCGTATCGAGGGCGCTGATGTCTATCAGACAGTAAATATCGCGCCATGGGAAGCGGCATTGGGTGGCAAAATTAATGTCAGTACGCCCGCTGGCACCCTTGGCGTGACCATCCCCAAAAACAGTAAATCTGGTAGCAATTTACGTCTAAAAGGTAAGGGCATCCCTGCCAAACAAGCGGGCGACTTATACTTAACTCTCAATATCGTCAACCCTGATATCACTGATAGCAATAGCGAGGCTGTGACAAAAGCCTATGAGCAGCTAAAGCAAGCCTTTGCTGATACCAGTATCAATCGCTGATAACTGCCGCGCTGCTCTCGACAGAGGTCAGCGAGAAGCGATAACGGGGAGAGATGAAAACAGTCACGATGACATAAAGCACAAATAAGGATAGCAACCAAAAGAGGATAATAATAATGAAACACTCGCCTGAATTTACCGATATTATCATGAGCTTGGATGAGCTGGTATCTGCCTGTGGTCAAGAGCGTCAATGGGTCATCGAGCTGATGGAAGAAAACATCATTGAATACGACGTGCCAGAGCGTGAGCAGTTTACCGGCTATCAGCTCACCACGGTGCGCCGCGCCTCTCGTCTGAGTCGTGACTTTGATGCCAGTGTGCCAGCGATTGGTCTGATACTGGAGCTACTAGAAGAAGTCGAGCAGCTGCGTCAGCTCAAACGCCAGATAGAAGGGCAGGCGTCAATCATCGAAGTAGATATCGAGCATCTAAAGTAGCCAAACAATAAAGCCCAGCTCATAAAAAAGGCCTCATTGCGATCATTGAGGCCTTTTGTTTTACAGTGTGTGATGTACAGATACGGATTGCGCGGGATTAACGCGCGTATTTAGGGTCGGCTGCCGCAGTAAACAAGACGTCAGTTGACGAGTTGAGCGCGGTCTCGGCCGAGTCTTGAATCACGCCGATGATAAAGCCGATGGCAACCACTTGCATGGCAATGTCATTGGGGATACTAAAGAGGCTTGCGGCCAGAGGAATCAGCAATAACGACCCGCCAGCGACCCCAGAGGCACCGCAAGCACTAATGGTCGCGACCAAGCTCAATAAGAGCGCAGAGGCAAAGCTCACCTCGATACCGAGCGTATGCGCTGCCGCCAGCGTCAAGACGTTGATGGTAATCGCCGCCCCTGCCATATTGATAGTTGCACCGAGCGGAATGGTGACAGAGTAAGTGTCTTCGTGTAGGCCCAGTTTGCGGGCAAGGTTCATGTTTACAGGGATGTTGGCCGCCGAACTACGCGTAAAGAATGCTGTAATCCCTGACTCACGTAGGCAAGTAAATACCAGTGGATAAGGGTTTTTGCCCGTTTTGAGTAAGACGATAATAGGGTTGGCAACGAGGGCAATAAATATCATACAGCCGACCAATACCATCAAGATACGAGCGTAACCTGCCAATGATGCAAAGCCTGTCTCAGCGACCGTATTGGCAACCAAACCTAAGATACCAAAAGGTGCGAGAGCGATGATCCATTTCACCACTTGTGAGATGGCATTGGCAAAGTCGCCGACGACCGTACGCGCGGTGTCGCTGGCTTGACGCAGTGCAAAACCGATGATAATTGCCCAAGCCAAGATACCAATATAGTTGGCCTCAGCGATGGCATTGACAGGGTTTGCCACCAGATTCATCAGCAAGTTGGTGAGTACTTCTTTGAGGTTGGCCGGTGGCACTTGCTCGACAGTTGCGTTGACGAGTACCAGCTCAGTTGGGAATAAAAAGCTGGCGCCGACAGCAGTCAATGCCGCCAAAAATGTGCCAAACATATACATGATGAGCACCGGTTTGACATACACTTCGTTGCCACTACGATGCTGACTAATGGCCGCCATCACCAGCACAAAGACCAATATCGGCGCGACTGCTTTTAGCGCACCGACAAATAGCGTCCCCAACAATCCTAAGGCGATACCAACGCTTGGTGCTAGCCAGCCTATTAGCACCCCTAATATTAAACCGATAATAATGAGCGGTACCAGCCCTATACGCTGGTACATCGCAATCAATGAACGCATTTGTACACCCTCGAGTTAGTCAGTCAGAAGTAAATGAATCATAAAAATAGAAAAACAGTCGGAGGATGGTAGCATTTTTTCGGATACTCGCCTACCAGTCATACTGGACGCGGCAAATCAGACATCAACAAACCACGCTGTAAAAATCATAAAAAGGGTAGGTAAAATAAAGGAAAGGAAAGGCAGGCTTGCGGGGATAACTGAGCGAGGCGACTGATATGACAAAGCTGATGGAATAAAGCTAAGACGGCAAAACTAATGGGACAAAGTTAAGACATAAACCAGCGGACAGCCCGCAAGTAAAACGTATAGCAGTAGCGCTATGTCGTTTTTAGAGGAAATCCACTGCATAAGCTATACCTTATAGTGCGTCAGCTCATAGCCGAGCTGCTTATAATGCTTATATTTATGACGGCCCTCTTGCATACTCGTGGCATCAGGTTTTATCAGCTCAAGTATTCGAGTAGGTTTGGCAGGACTGGTCGCGGCTATAAAATCGCTGACAGGCTGCAATGTGGTATTGAGAACGATACCTGAGAAGTCCGCTGGCATATAATTGCCGAGCATGACGGGTGCTGATACTGCCTCATCGATATCGGAAGGGTCAGGCTTTGCGGTATCAGGCTCCATAGTATCGAGATCTATGGAGTGAGAGCCGCGGCCCAAAAGGCGCTGGTGCGGGATAAAGCTGGTCGCGTCGTGCGTCCATAGCGCTTCATCAAGCGAGCTGAGTAATGCCTCATCTTGAGACAAAATCAGTAGCGATTGGCTGCTTTTATTGAGCGCCGTTTGGGTCAGCTGACAAATAAAGCCCAAGATTTCTTGGGCTTTACGCTCGCTTAATACATAAAAACTTACGTTCATAACTTGGTCGTCATCATTGTATTAAGCGTTGTTTGCGCTGTTTTTTAAGTACTGCATAAATAAAGGCACAGGGCGACCGGTTGCCGCTTTATCTTTGCCTGAGTTCCATGCGGTGCCTGCGATGTCTAGGTGCGCCCATGGCTGACCTTCTTCGACGAAACGTGATAAGAAGCAAGCTGCGGTCACAGCGCCTGCGCCTTTACCACCGATGTTTTGCATATCGGCGATGGGTGAATCAAGCTGCGCCTGATAGTCGTCATCTAATGGCATGTGCCAGATGAGGTCACCTGATGAGTAGCTGGCGTTTTCTAATTCAAACAACACATCTTCATCATTACTAAAGACCGCTGAGCGTACATGCCCTAAGGCCACCACGCAAGCGCCCGTCAGTGTCGCCACATCGATGATGGCTTTTGGCTGATAGCGCTGGACGTAGCATAAGGTATCGGCCAACACCAAACGACCTTCCGCATCGGTGTTTAAGATTTCAACCGATTTGCCGTTCATGGCTTTGACGATATCACCAGGACGCGTCGCCTCGCCTGATGGCATGTTTTCTGCACAAGCGAGTGCCCCCACGACATTAATTGGTAGACGCGCCTCGCACAGCGCTTTGATGGTACCCAATACAGACGCTGAGCCGCCCATATCGAACTTCATCTCATCCATGGCCGCGCCTGGCTTGATAGAGATACCGCCTGAGTCAAAGGTCACGCCTTTACCGACCAACACGATAGGCGCATCGTCATGGCTGCTATCAGTGTTTTTGTCTGATTTTTTGCTAGGCAGTTTGGTGGGGAGCTTATCAGCCAACGCTTTTAGACCACCGGTGACTTTTGCACTGCTATTGCCGGCTGTATAAGTATCAGTTGCGCCTGCTTTGGCACTAAAGTTAGACTTGCCGCGATACTCGAGTAGTACCAGTTTACCTTCTTTGCTAGAGCCTCTAGCCACCGATAAAAAGCAGTTCATGCCCAGCGCCGACATTTCCTCTTCGCCCAGCACCGTCACTTTTAGGAGGTCAGGATAGGTTTTAGCCAGCGCTTGGGCTTGTTCTGCCATATACGCTGGGAAGCAGATATTGCCTGGCTCATTGGCGACGTCACGAGTCAGGCTTTGACCGGCGAACACCGCTTGCGCAAAGTCTAGCGCTGGCTGCAATGCCGCATCGGCCAACAAATAAACATCCGTGAGTACCGGTGTGGTTTGCTCAGACTTGTATTTATCAAAACGATAGCTGGCTGCTAGTAGATTTAGCGCAAATTGGCTAAAGTGGTTTTCTTCTAGGTCATCGCCGAGCGCAACAGTGATAGAAGCGACGCGTTTTTGCGTATTGCTATAGATGGTTTTGGCGACTTTTTGTAGGGCAGTATGGTTGAGCTTGTCGATATTACCGACACCGACCAACAGTAATTGAACTGGGTTTTGCTTGGTGGTTTTTTTGTCACCGGCCAATGCCAAGTCAGCAACGGTTTCGCAGGCTTTACCACTAAAGTGTGACACTTCCATCAATTGCTCAATACGAGCGCTATAGTCAGCTAGCGCAGACTCAGCGAAGAGGTTTTTTTTGTCATCCACCAACACCACCAAACAAGCCGCGTCTTTACTCTTCGCTTCTTTTTTGAGGATTTTTTGGGTATGGGTTTTGGGGAGCTGCTGAGTTAATTTGATATTCATATAGTTATCCTTATTTGAATGGTCAATAGGTGTCGCCTTTTAATCTGGGTACGAAACCATCAGATTATTAAACAACCAAATTATTAAACAACTGGGTTGCTAAATAGCTAAATCAGTTAAATCACTTATCACCGAGCCAAGCGGCCGTTTATCACCAGCTTAGTGTTTCGTAAGCTTAATGTCGCACAGACTCAGTGCAATAGCCGCATGACAAGTGACTGCCAGACGATGCCTGAGATCATGTGTATGGTTCGAGGTGATAAAAACAGAGAGTCATCTTGCCCAGCCAATATCTGATCGCTGTGCTCAAACCAACGATAAAATCCAAGATTAAGCTATTGATTCAGTCAAAGCTTCAGTCAAAGCATTGGAAGGTTGGGCGCTTGTTGTAGTGTAGCATATCAGGGAGTCAGCGTGCTGTCGGCATCGGTTAAGTAATGTTTTCGTATATATCTGCTGTGCGATCTTCAGAGCGAATGCTACATAAACCACCGCCTCAATCAAAGATATAGAAAATAGATATCAGTTATAAAAACAAACGATCAACCGTTTGTTGTGTTGAGCATATATCATCACGTTAGCTGTGGATCCACTGATCTTAGTACGATGAGCGGCTTAAGTGGCAAAAGCCATATCGACCATGCTTGCTTAGCAAGGGTTAGGTAATGTTTTCGCACATTTTTCACAGCCATTTTTTGCCAAAACATGCTAGCATTAACGGTTATATTCAAGGCTTATATTTGTGTAGTATCGCTAATGATACTACGGTTAGTTGTTATTATCCGTTAACTATCAGCGAGCGGTATAAACCTGCCGCCCAAAAAAAGCCGTTATAATAGCCAAATAAGCGCCACGCCTGAGCCAGCGCTCTATCATACAGCACGCGCATACCAACTGTTTAAGAGTCCCTATTGTGATATTACGCCGCTACATGACCCAACAAGTTGCCTCGACCACCGCTTTGGTGTTGGGGTTTTTAGTGGTGATGATGCTCGGTGGGCGCTTGATTCGTTACTTTGGGATAGCTGCTGAAGGTCGCTTAGACATTAGTTTGTTATTTACCATTATCGGCTACAATCTGCCGTACTTCTTAGAGCTTATCTTGCCATTGGCGTTTTTTATTGCGCTGATGCTGGTGTTTGGCCGTCTATATGTCGATCAAGAAATGGCAGTCATCAATGCCAGCGGTGTGTCACGTGGTAAGCTAGCCCGCTTGATGACGCCGTTTATTCTCGTGCTGTTTGTCGGCGAGGCGGCGTTGTCTATCGTTGGTAAGCCGTGGGGGGTGCGCTCATCTGAGGCGGTGTGGCAACAGCAAGCCTTAACCAGCGCCTTTGATTTGATTCGCCCAAAAGAGTTTATCAGTAGTGGTAATTATCATCTGTATGTCGGCAGTCTGAGCGAGGACAAAAAGCAGCTGCAAGATGTGATATTGATTCAATCAGAAAAACCAGAAAAAGGCAGTCAGCCCAAAAACGCGGCGGCCAATACAGCAAAAAATGAGCGTGATCAAAGCGCTGCGGTCGCTGTCGATAATCGCATCGACCCCAAAACCGCTGAGCAGTTGGATATTCCAGAGCTGCCAGAGACACTCGTCAATCATGATATCAGCAAAGACACCATCACCTTAGCCAAACGTGCCGAGCAGGTCGATACAGGCAGCCGCGGCGTGACGCAATTGGATTTGTTTCAAGGACGACGATACGAAGTCGGCGCAGGGAGTCTAAAGTATAATCAAGTAGGCTTTGATCGCTACCGCATCAGCTTGACTGAGCCTGCCAAAGACGTCGTCACCGAAGACAATATCGAAACCCAAGCCATCGGGCCGTTGTGGCAAGCGGCAACCGGTAGCGGCAGTGCACAAGTGAGCACGGTCGAGGCCAAGCGCGCTGCGCAAGGTGAGCTCGGTTATCGTTTTGCGTTGCCTTGGCTGATGATTATCGCGCCGATGCTGGCGGTACCGCTGGCACAAGTGCGTCCCCGTCAAGGTCGCTGGCTGCGTTTGTTTCCGGCGATTTTATTATTTGTCAGCTGCGCGCTGGGTATCATTTCGCTCAAAAACGCGGTGAGTAAAGGCAGCGTCAGCGTGTGGGCGTATGCGTGGCTGATCTTAGGATGTATGGCGTTGGCGCTGTATATGAACTGGGGCAGCCGTGTGCAGCATCGCCTGCGCTTTCGCCAACCTCAGCAGCCGCAAACAGTGGCCGACAGTCGCGCCAATCCAAATGACAACACGTCAGGAGGGCAATCATAATGCGCTCTTTATTTGCCAAAATCCCTAGCGCCGAGCCGCTGGCCCAAAAACCCGGTCAACTAAAAGTGCTCGGCCGCTATGTCAGACGCAATGCCTTGCTTGCTATCATCGGGGCCGTTGTCGGTCTATGGGCCTTGCAGCTTATTTTTTCTTACTTATCCGAGCTTGATTCGCTCGATGATAGCTATACGATGAGTGAGGCGATTAAGTATATCTTTTATCGCTCGCCTTACTTTTTAGAGCAGTTTATTCCGACAGGGGCGCTACTGGGAGCGGTCATCGGTTTGGGGCTGCTGGCCAACAAAAGCGAGCTGGTCGTCATGCGCGCCGCTGGCGTCAGTATCTATCGCATCGTCGGTTGGGTGCTACAACCCGCTCTAATTTTTGTGCTGCTTGCCTTAGCGATCAATCAGTTTGTCTTGCCACACTCCAATCAGTTGGCAAAAGACATCAATGATGAGGGCAGCCGCTCGCTTGTGACCTCGGTACGTGGCTATTGGACGGTGCAACCACGCTTTGAAAATGCACAAGATGGTAGTGCAAAGCCTGCTGGCAGCGATATTTTATATATCGATTATGCCGACGTACAAGGCAATATCGGCGAGGTGAAGCGCTGGCATTTGGACAATGATGGCAATTTGCAAACCGCTATTCATGCCAAAGATGGGCAATATATCGGCCGGCAAGCTCTAGATAGCAGCAGCGGCACGCCGAGCGGACAGTATCGTTACGAGTGGCAGCTCAATGACATGACCACGCTCAGTATCAACCAAGGCTTTGAGAGTAGTCAAGCCGTCTTCGCCTCCGATACGCTCAGTTTGCCATTTGCCCCAGAGTCGGTGTATCTACTGACGCGTAAGGCAGAGGATTTGTCCCTGACGCAACTATACGAGCATCGTCAGTTTATGCGAGGGCAGGGCAATCGCTCTTTAGAGCATGAGCTGGCATTTTGGCAAAAGCTACTGTCGCCACTATCGATTTTATCGCTGGTGATCGTTGCTTGCTCATTTGTCTTTGGCTCGCTGCGTACGCACAGCTTGGGTCTGCGTATCGTCGTCGCGCTACTCTTTGGTTTGCTATTTAGCTATGTGCAAGATTTGGTCGGCTTTGTCTCATTGGCGACAGGGTTTTCGCCACTTTTGATGGTGCTATTACCGATACTTGGTAGCGCCGCCTTGGGCTTTTATCTAATAAAACGGCAGATGTAAGACAATGTGGTAGGTGATATGCCATCTTTAATGCCCTAAGCAAGAGAATAAAAAAAATCCCGCTAATATGCTGATGTGTTGGCGGGATTTTTTTTGTGCAGCTTTTAAGTTACTTAAACTTATTCTTTGGTCGCCATAGTAATGGTATAGGTTTTGCCTTGTTTGACCTTTTCGCTATTGCCAAACACTTCGGTAAACGAGCGTTTCATAAACTGGCGCAAACCATTGATGGTCACCACATAAAACCGCCCACCTTGACGCATACGCGCATAGGCATCGAGGAAGTATAGATAGTGCTGCTCTTTGCCCACCTTGGCTGGCAAGTTTGACATCACAAGGCTAAAGTCTTTATCCGCTGCCACATGATTGAAGCCGTTTGATAAATGCACATCGACATTTTTTAGACCGTTTTGCACGCAGTTACGGCGCGCATATTCTACCGCCATAAAGTCTTTGTCAATGAGTGTATGCTGACCATTCGGGCACTCACGCGCTGCCGTCATGCCAAGCACGCCATAGCCGCAGCCTAAGTCGATCGAGTCATCATCCGCCTGAAAATCCACATAATCGAGCAGCATTAGGCTACCGTCATCGAGCTTTTGTGGTGAAAAAATACCCCAAGTGGTCGAAAAGTCAAACGGCTTACCCAGTACCTCTTGGCGAAAATGAATGTCTTCACGCCAGTGTTCGGCATTTTTTAGCAGGTCGGCAGGGGGACGATGGTTTGTAGAGTGGCTCATGCGATTCTCGGATAGTAGATAGGTAAAAGGTTAATAAGTTATGGCAGGTATTGTAGCGAGAAAAGGGTCAGTTTGCAGCTAGGGATTGATAGCGCAGACTCTATATTTTGCCGCTTCTATAGTCGCAAAGTTCTTCAACTTACGCTATTTTTTAGCGCAAACGCTTCTTTAAAAAGTAATCAAACACAAACGGGCCAAATGGCAAAAATGAGCCGAGCACACCGGCTGGCATGGCCCATAGCGGCAGCCTTATTTTGCTGGCCGTGAGCAGCAGCATTAGGATATAAGCGATAAATAGTGCGCCATGTGCCATACCGACATACTTCACCGCCTCAGAAATGCCGAGCATATATTTTAGTGGCATAGCGATACCAAGCAATAATAAAAAAGACGTGCCTTCTAAATAACCTGTTATGGTCAAGTTTTTGAGGGCAGCATGCTGCCCTTTGGTAAGCGTAGGCTGCAAAGATGGCTGAGCTTGCGACACGTTATATTCCTCTTACAATCTTCAATAAATAGTCAGTTTTTATGTTAACCGTTCAATGCTAGCCGCGTGGATGATGTTCGGCATGCAATTTTTGCAGTCTCGCTGTCGCCACATGCGTATAAATCTGCGTGGTGGACAAATCACTATGCCCAAGCAATAACTGTACGCTGCGAAGATCGGCGCCATGATTGAGCAAATGGGTCGCAAAAGCGTGACGCAGGGTATGCGGTGACAGCTCTTTATCGATACAGGCGGCTTTGGCATGTTTTTTGATCAGATACCAAAAGTTTTGCCGCGTCATATAGCCGCCTTGCGCCGTCAAAAACACTGCTTGGCAATTGCCTGACTTGAGATGTGCAATCAGCTCGCCACGCCCGTGAGACAGATAGTCCTCTAGCGCATCGCTTGCATATTCACCAAGGGGCACCAGTCGAGTCTTATTGCCTTTACCTGTGATTTGCAACCAGCCTGAGTTTAAATTGACTTGCTCAAGCGATAAGTTAATCAGCTCACTGACGCGTAGGCCGCAGGCGTAGAGCACCTCTAACATGGCCTTGTCCCGTAAGCCAAGCGCGGTGCTGGTGTCGGGGGCAGCCAGTAGATTGTCGACATCGGCTTCGCTCAAATCCTTTGGCAATGGGCGACCAAGCTTGGGGCTTTTGATACGCTCGCACGGATTGTCCTCGCGCAGGTTGCTGGCAATCATCCATAGATAGAACTGGCGCAGGCTTGAGAGCATGCGCGCTTGGGTGCGCGGGGTTTTGTTTTCTATAGCGAGGGTAGATAGGCAGTGCAGCACGTCATCCGCTTGCCATTTGGTCAATGGCGCGGTATTGGTCAGCTCACAGGTACGTAGGTCGCGGACATAAGCGTTACGCGTCCGCGTTGCCAGACCGCGCGCCAGCATGGCTTGGCGAAACTCGGTGATATAGGCAGGCTCGTCATCGACAGCCAATGCTTTGGGTTGGCGCTGTTGTACGGCACGGTCACGGCTCATAAATTTTGCTTGTCAGAAATAAAGTTCAAAGTTGATAGTCAATAATACTTTTCAACCAATCTTTAACCTCTGTATTCTCAGCTACTATTTGTTTAGACTTTTCGTCAGTTTTGAGCATTTTACAGATATCTTTTGATAACATTAATTTGTTTGCTAGTGTATCAAAACGTATTTCATAGTTCTTATCAGTATTATTATTTCTAGCCATTTCGTTTAAAAACTCTAAAACAGGCTTATTAATATAAATTGGTTTTAGCCGAGTCCTTCTATCTTTAGCTTTGATAATTGAAAACCCTTGTTTTCTAATAATCTTATTTGCTGCATCAATGATTACGTCATCAGGTACTAAATCTTCAATTTCAATATTGTCAGGACTTGAACCTCTGCTGTTAACAACAAAAGTATTTCTTAATTCAATATTCGATAAATTACTTTTTTTCTTCGGACTATCTAAAGAGTTGTATTCTGAGCGTCCAGCACTGTCTTTATCGTATAATGCTAAGACAACAGGCTTATATGGTAAGTCTTGGCAGTAATCATTTATGAATTGTAAGTAGCCAGAAAATTTACTTGTGCCTCCTGCAGTAAGTATGTTTGGCACAGGAAGAGAGTATATGTTTAATAAAGAAATTAAGTAGTCTTTATCTTCGAGACCTTCAACTAAGACATTGAAAGGCATAATGTCCCATGTATCGTTCCTACTAAGTCCAAAGTTATGCTTAATTCTCTCAGCTCTTTCAAAATCACTTCCTTCAAATATATCAGTATCTAATCTTTGATATATTTTATTGCCTTTTCTAGCATAGGGCTTCGAATCTATAGAGCTTTCGAAGAGATATGTATTTTCTAATCTATTAACATCAATAAAAAATTGTGAGTGTGTCGTGATTATGATTTGACTTTTTTGTGATTCATGTAAAAACTGACTATATAGACTCTTTTGTAAGCTAGCCTGCAAAAAAGCTTCAGGTTCATCGATAGCCCATATTACATCTTTATTTTTAATTTTATCATTTACATATTTAATTAAGGATAGTAGTACAGTTCTTTGAATACCACTACCTTTAGTTTCTAATGGTTTTTCATTAGTATCAAATAGAGTAAATGCAATCATATTTGAAATAGCTTCACGCAAATAGTTGTACTCAGGGAAGTTGATCTTGAGTTTCCAGTTTTTAGTATCAATTGATTCAACATCATTTAGTAATTCAAGTAAAATCTTAGTTAAATCAGTTTCGATACGACTTACAACTGATTTTGACTGCTCTATAAAACCTTCAAGTTTGTCTAAAGACTCCAACTGACCTTTGCTTCTTCTTTTATCAAGACTAAGGGGTAAGATCTCATCATTAACTATTTCAGATATTAGTTTTGGTATATCAACATTACTGGCTTCAATAAAGAAAAACTTAAATTTAGAAGTTAGGAAATTTATAATATCCTTAGAGCTTAGCTTTGTATTAGCCTTAGAACCTGTAATAGCTATTGTTTTTTCACCTTTGAGCTCTGAAAAAACTTGTTTAATGGAAAGTATGTCACCTGTTTCAAGTTCTTGTATTTTAGCCGTTAAGGTTATTTTATAGCCTGAACCTCTTGTAGCTTCAACAATATGGTATGGAACATCATCTTGAACAGAAAAGTTTTCTTTAAATGGATTAAAAAATAAATTTAAAGCTCTTAAAAAGTTTGTTTTACCAACGTTATTAATGCCACAAATTGTTAGGAAGTTATCCTCAGAAGGTTGTATTTTTAACTTCAATATAGAACGATAATTATTTATCGAAAATTCTTTTAATTTATATTTCATAAAAATTCCATATAGTCTCTATGAGCATTGTTTTTCAATATCGTATCTTATAAATAATACTCTAATCCTAACTATTATGCACCAAATAGCATTAAGACCAATGCTTTCGTAGTCAGGCTCATAAGACAATACTAAGGAAGGGGTTGAGTTAGCAATGACAGGCCACTACCTAGATAATGATAAAGCTATCATGCACTTTTTTTCTTCACCACATAACGATACAGCGTTGCGCTTGCTGGCGTGGTGTCATCGCCATCAATAGTGATTTCATCGGGATCAGTGTCTAGATTGATGTTTTCTGCCAGTGTTTCTTGAGTCATCAGCTCATGACCCAGATGACGACAGAAATTTGGAATGTCGCGGGTGGTAGCAGGGTCAGTGGCCAGTATCTCAATCACCTCACCGCTATCTGCTTTTCGGATGACTCGGTGCAGCATCATCACAGGCTCAGGACAGATCAGCCCTTGCGTGTCTAGGTGATGGTCGATGGTCGTATCTGGTATTGAAGTGGTCATAGTCATTATCGTAAAGCTAAATAGATAGGTTAAAGAATGGATCGTTTGTTTAATCGCTTACTGAGGTGTACTGTCTAGATCGTCTACGGATGCTGTCTCTTTGTCAGTGTTTGCCACGTCTAAGAAGTTAAAAAAGCGCTTGAAACTGACTTTAAACAAAAACGCCACACCCACCCAGCAAGACAGTCCTAGCCAAGCCGTATCAGCAAATAACAAACCGCCGAGTAGCACGATACTTGAGACGCCGATGGTCATGATTACCATTGATGCTTGGTTTAGGCGATAGCGATAAATAATAAAGGCATTATAAAGGCTGACAGGAATGGTCAGCGCCACCAAGGCATAAGGCAGGTTATAAAACAACTGATAAAGCAGCTGATTGTCATGAAAGGCCTTGATGCTAGCGATGGTACCAAAGACCACAAAAGCAAAAATGGCCGCATAAATCAGATAAATCGCCAGCTGGTTGGCTCGCTGCGCGCCTTTGATACGAGCGATAGCAAGCGGCGCAAAACCATGCCGCGACTTATTGGATACAGGTTGGTTTAAAGCGGTGGTCATAATCATCAGTCGTATATATTGGTTTAGAGGATAGGCATGGCAATACCTAAAGCATGCGTTAAATACTAG
Organism: Psychrobacter sp. CAM01; assembly: GCF_032842965.1. Lineage (NCBI taxonomy): Bacteria > Pseudomonadati > Pseudomonadota > Gammaproteobacteria > Moraxellales > Moraxellaceae > Psychrobacter > Psychrobacter sp. CAM01. Next base: position 38,723 of record NZ_JAWJBL010000006.1, on the reverse strand, counting down.
CCGTCCGTTTGTGCGCGACTACCTGCGCGTCACTACCTGCGCGTCACTACTTAAGGACACGCCCTAGTCAGGCTTGATCGCATCGATAGCCAAGCTGCTATTTGGATCGGCAAAATATGTCGACATCAAAATACACGCAGAGATATCATCAATCGGGTCGCGCTCGTTTTGGATCCAGCCATTTTCCCACGCGATTTCGCGCGCCGCCACCGATGTCAGACGCTCATCACACAGCGTCACAGTCACTGGTAGGCGCTGCTCCATGACTCTATGCGCCAGCCGCCGCGCAAATTTGTGCGCCCGTTTAGAGAGCATGGAGCTGCTACCGTCCATATTGAGTGGTAAGCCGACCACCACCTTTGCCACGCCCCATACTTTTATGATACCCAGTAAGTTGTCCCAATCAGGTTGACCATTGTTCATCGCCAAGATATCAAAAGCGCGCGCCGTTCCAGTAATGGTATTGCCTAAAGCCATGCCCATTTTTTTGACACCATAATCTAGCGCTAAGATCAGATGCGGTTTGACACTCGGTTCGGCCGTATCATTATCGATATCGGTGGCGCCATGGGGTGCTTGAGCGCCCTCATCGTCTCTCGTCTCTGCGCTATCACTCATAAAAGAACGGTCTACCATAATCAAAAGTTTTTCCTGTATTGCAGCTTAGTAGCGAGCTTTGGTGTCTGGGTTTGGCTGAGTCACTGCCATTAAGCGTGGCCGATATCGCTGCTTAAATAGTCGAAATTTACGCCAATTTTGTCGGCGGCGATCTGCCAGCGCTCCGCAAACGGGGTATCAAATAACAAGTTGAGATCCGCGGGACACACCAGCCAGTCACCACTTGCAAGCTCACGCTCTAGCTGATCTTTGCCCCAGCTGGCATGCCCCAAGCACAGATGATAGTGACCAACGCCTTGGCCTGCGGCGATACGTTTGAGGATATCTTGGCTGGTGGTGATACAGACATTCTCTGAAATAGCAAACGACGATGCCCACTCCGGCTGGCCAGTATGCAGCACAAAACCGACCTCAGGATACATCGGTCCGCCTTCTAAGGCCACGTCTTCCATCACCTGCGGGTCGGTCACTTCGATGCTCAGATCCTCTAATAGTTTGCCCACGCGCGACTGCTCTAAGGGACGATTGACCATCAGACCAAGCGCGCCATGCGCATCGTGACGACAGATATAAATCAGCGCCTGCTCAAACCGTGGGTCTGGCAGCTCTGGTGCCGCGATTAAGAAATGATGGGTCAAATTGGCTTTAGACATAGAAGCAACTGCAACCTAATAATAAAATCAACAATAAAAGGATAAAGACATTACTGCATTAAAAACGCAACCACGCAGGCAAGAGAAGGTTATATGGCGATGATGACCAAAAAAATCAACCAAAGCAAATATTTAGCAGCGGTTTGGTTTTAGTGGTCTCGCTCGCAATGGTTTTTTAGCTCTGCGCTCACTGTTTTAAAATAGGCTAACGACATCCATCTATGCAGAGCCGTAGAATTGCTATGCGGGATAGCAAACGCCTTATTTGACATCCGTTAGCAAGCTACGAGCGTGATCACGAGTGACCTCCGTGATGGTGACGCCGCCCGACATGCGTGCCAGCTCATCGACTTGCGCGCTATCTGTCAAGATGACCAGCTCACTTTCGGTTTGCTCGTCATGATGTTTTTGTACCAAGATATGTTGGTGCGCTTGCGCGGCGACCTGTGCTTGGTGCGTGATGGCCAGTAGCTGCTGGGTCTGCCCCAGTTTACGCAGGAGCTCACCGACCACCTGCGCGGTGCCGCCACTGATACCGACATCGACCTCATCAAAGACCAACATAGGCTTGGCGGCATCATTGTCCGCATTGGTGGCTTGTAGCACTTGCATCACCAGTGCCATCCGCGACAGCTCCCCGCCTGAGGCGATTTTATGCAGCGGCTGCATGGGCATACCGACATTGGCGCTAAACAACAAATCGATATCATAACAGCCTTGTGCATTATATTGGCTTGGATCGGGTTTTTTGGTAAAGACAAACTCGCAGCGCGCATTGGGTAGCGCTAGTGGCTGCAGCTGCTGTACCAGTTGTTTGCTAATATTTGGCGCGGCTTTTTCGCGTGCTTTTTGGAGCTTAGTGGCCAGCAGCAGATATTCCTGCCACGCTTGCTCGATTTGCGCGGCCATGGCATCACTACTTGGTTCGTTTTCTAATTGTTCTAACTGCGCTTGCCAGTGGTTGGCTTCCTCAATCAAATCAACGGCGGGTAAGCCGTGCTTGCGCGAGAGGCGATGACTAAGGCTGATAAGAGTGTCTAAGGTTTGCAAGCGCTCAGGGTCGGGCAGTTGTTGTTCGGCATAATCTGATAGCAATCCTGTGACTTCGGTGATTTGCTGCTGAGCCAGATGTAGCTGCTCTGAGGCTTGCTCAAACGTCTGACTGACTCCCAGTTGGTTATCACACAGCTTGATCGCTTGCCCAAGCAGGGTCATGACGTCTGGCTCATCGGTATCGTTGTCGAGCAGATGCAGGCCATGACTGGCTTCCATCATCAAAGCTTCGATATTAGACAGCTCTTCGTGCTCCGCTTCGATGTCGGTATAATCCACAGCGAGGAGCGGCTCGATGTCTGCCAGTTGGCTTTGTAATAGCTGGATACGGTCATGGCGCAGCGCTTCGCGGCTGGCAATCTCATCAGCGCGGCGTTTTAGTTGCTGATAGTGTTGATAGCTGCTCGCGGTTTGCGCAGCCAGCGTGGTGGTTTGTGCCATGGCATCCAACCATTGCACCACAAACTGCGGCTTTAGCAGTGCTTGCTGGGCGTGCTGGCTATGAATATTGACCAACAGTGTACCGAGGCTCTTTAGCTCAGCTAAGCTGACGGGTGTACCATTCAACCAAGCCTTTGAGCGCCCTGTTTGGCTAAGCTGGCGACGAATCAACACATCTGGCTCATCTAAGACGCGATCATGGTTGGCAAACCACTCTGCGACGAGCGCATTGTTTGCCACATCAAACTGAGCATAGATATCGGCATGTGCCGCGCCATGTCTGATCATGGCGCTGTCGGCTCGCTCCCCTGCACACAAAGATAGTGCGTCGAGCAGTAGCGATTTACCCGCACCTGTCTCGCCGGTGATGACGTTAAAGCCTTCCGCCATACTCAGCTCATGCTGAGCGATCAATGCAAACTGATGTAAAGTGAGTGATACTAGCATCAACGCCTCTCATGACAGACAATGAGTTTCACCGATTCTTTAGATGAAGTCATCGCTAAAATAGAATAAATACAACGATAAAATGGCTCGTTTATGGTACTCAATAGACTATAGTGATTGGCAAATATTATGGTGGCAAACGCCGCTAAATACAAATCATAAAGCTGCGCAATAACATAAATCTCTGCAGCCCGCTTTGGATAAAGTCAGCGGCCCACCGGTGGCGTCTCTTACGCCTGCCGCAACATTTTCCTTGCCCCTGTAACAAACTTTATAGATATAATGTGGTAGCATAATCTCACATAATGACAAACGCTTGCTAGCTGGTTTTATGCTTGGCGCCTGATAATGATAAGTCATCTTATCGTAATATCTTATCGATACCATAGTCGGCATGCGTGGGTTGGCATCTTAAGTTGTCAACCAGATATCAACTAGATATTAAGGCTGATGTCAGTATGTGTGCGAGAGTCTGTGTCCTCCATTGGGCAAAGACTGTCACTCGATCGAATACAGCACATTTATAGTAGGCTAGGCTGCTTGCAATGCTGATTCATAAAGTCATTTCATCTGTACTTATTTTTTAGTTTTACCATAATTATTTGATAAGGAAGCCACTATGACAGCGGCGCAATTTACCAATGTAACAGTCAATGCTCATGCGACGGTCTCTTATGATGGTCGTTGCTCAAGCCATACCATTATGTTTGAGGATGGACGTCATAAGACGCTAGGCATCATCTTACCTTGTGATAATTTGGTGGAGCATTATCATTTTAGTACCAATACTTCTGAGCGCATCGAGATTACCAGCGGGGAGTGCGAGGTCAAAATAAATGGTGAGGAGGCGTTTAGCTACTATCGTGCAGGCCAGTCATTTGTGGTCGAAGGCAACAGCGGCTTTAACCTCAGAACCGAAGAGATCGTACAGTATATCTGTCATTTAGAAGGCTAAAGACGCATACACTCGGCAATGGCATAGGCCACCGCCTACCTGCATTTTGCTAGATAATCTGCATATAGTCTTCTTAGCAAAATCAACCAAATTAGGTACTCATCAAGCGTCACCCTAAATAAAAACCTCAATCGATCGCGGATAAACCATATCAGTCGGTATGGTTTATTTGTTTTTGATGAGGTTACACTGTTTTTTTATTGTTGTTTTTTATCGTTATTTCTTATCGCTTTAGCGATATCCATTTGATACTTAAGTAGGCCTATTATGGCAAAACCCATTTATTTTTATGGCATTCATGCAATTGATGCCTTACTCAAACATCGTCCGCTCGATGGTCTTAGCTTGTTTGTCCAACAAGGCCGTGATAGCGACCCTCACGTGCAAGCAATCATGGCCGAAGCCGAGGCCAATAGCATCAGCATTCAGCCCACACAAAAAGACAAGCTGACCCAGCTGTGCGGCAGCCCGCAGCACCAAGGCGTGGTACTCAATGCCCGCCCTCTAGGTTTCGCGGACGAAGCCCTGCTAGACACCATCGCGGGGCGCGAGCAGTGTTTGTTGCTGATACTCGATCAAATCACTGATGCGCATAACTTCGGTGCATGTCTGCGTACGGCTGTTGCGATGGGCGTGGATGCGGTGGTTTGTCCAAAACATCACGCCGCCAGCCTCACCCCAACAGTGGCAAAAGTCTCTGTAGGCGCCGCTGAGCTGATGCCGATTGTCAGTGTGACCAATTTGGCTCGTACGCTTGACCACATCAAAAATGCTGGTGTATTTGTGTTTGGTACGGCGCTTAGTGATGCGGCCAAGCCCATACATGCAGCGGACTTGACCGGCAAGACGGCCATTATCATGGGTTCGGAAGGAGAGGGCATGCGCCGGTTGACCACAGAGCGCTGTGATGAGCTGGTCTATATCCCGATGTCGGGCAATGAGCATGGCAACTTACAAAGCCTAAACGTCAGCGTGGCCACCGGTATGGCGCTATATGAGGTCAATCGGCAGCGTACTTTAGCTGCTGGGCAAGCGTAAGATAGTTTTGGTGTAGCGGTTCCAGTTGTGCATACAGAGCCGCTAGGTCGCGATCGTTTAAGATGACATCATCAGCGTGACGGTTGCGCGCTTCGCGGCTTAATTGATTGACCATGATAGCTTTGATCTTTTGGACACTTTGCTCATCACGCTGGCTGGCGCGCTCAAGCTGGGTATCTTCACTGGCATCAATCACCAGTACTCGTTGGCACAAGTTTGCTAGCCCCGCTTCTGCCGCCTCTATGAGTAGCGGCGCGGACAGCACCACATAAGGCGAGGTGCTGGCGGCTAACTGTGCTTTTGCCGCTTCTCTTATCGCTGGGTGAGTAATGGCTTCAAGCTCGATGAGCGCTTCGGGATGGGTAAAAACGTGCGTACGCACCGCCGCTCTGTCCATCGAGCCGTCGCCATTTAACACCCAGTCGCCAAATTTTCTTTGGATCTTGCGCAGTGTCGCGCTGCCTTTTGCCACCACCTTATGGGCGATCACATCGGCATCGATAATATCGATACCTTGCTGCGCAAACCAGTCACTAGCAGCAGATTTGCCACTACCGATACCGCCTGTCAATCCGACCACCAGTGTCTTGCTTTGCTTTTGGCGGGTTTGCGGCTTGTGAGAATAAGGTGAAGCGTTAGAGTTTGACATAATAATGACTTATCTGACCGATATGATAGAGAGGAAAACGTGCGCAGCTGTTTTGCCCCATCTGTGCTGATGATCTGAGGCTGGCACAAAGATGAGAGGGGTAAGCGCTATTGCCACTTACCTTGCTGCTTTAAGAGTATGTTTTTTAGAGTGTTTCCTCATTTTAAAAAATGGCGATAAAAATAAGATAAATTGCCGCCAAACAAGGAAAAAGGCGTCTGCTCTAGTAAGTATACATGCCTAAGTACCAACTGACGATATCTGTGCCATATAATAAGGCGATAATACCGGCAATAGCAATGTAAGGGCCGAAGGCAAAGGGTCTGCTCTCGCCTTGTTTTTTCATTAAGACCAGCCCGACGATCGAGCCGAGCAGGGAGGAGAGTAAGATGATAAGCGGGAGCATCATAGGCCCCAGCCAAGCGCCCAATACGGCCAACAACTTAAAGTCACCCTGACCCATGCCGTGTTTTTTGGTAATCAAATAAAACAGCTTTACCACCACCCATAATGACAAAAACCCCAACAGTAAGCCCCAAATAGACTGGCTGGGTGAGACAAACCAGCCTTGGCTGTTGACTGCCAGACCTAGCCCCGCCAAAGGGAAGGTTAAGCGATCAGGGAGGAGCTGAGTATCAAAATCGATACCGGTTAAGGCGATTAGTGTCCATACTAAGACCAACGCCGATAAGCCTGTTGCATTCACCCCAAATTGATAGATGATCAGCACAGAGAGTAGGGCAGTGATCAGCTCCACCATTGGATAGCGGATACCGATGGCGGCGTTACAAGCAGCGCAGCGCCCACGCAGCATCAGCCAACTGATCAAAGGGATGTTTTGATACCAAGTGATTTTATGAGCGCAGTGCGGGCAGCGCGACGCCGGCCGACTCAAGGTAATGGTGCTGTCGCCTGCGACGATACGGGTCAGCGGCTGCGTATGCTCGCGCGGCATGTCTGCTTGCTCAGCCATAAACTGACTACATTCTTGCCGCCAGCTTGCAAACATCATCAGCGGGAGCCGATGGATGACCACATTTAAAAAACTACCGACACAAAGCCCTAATAACCCAAATACGACCAAAGCCACGGTCGTATTGTCTTGTAATAACTGTATAAATTGCATGAAATCGCAGTCCTTGAGTGAGGTATTAGCCGACCACTGAGCCCATTTGGAAGATCGGTAGATACATCGCAATCACGAGGCCACCGACCAATACCCCAAGCACCGCCATAATCATAGGCTCCATCAAACTGGTCAGGCCATCAACCGCGTTATCGACTTCGCTTTCATAATAGACCGCCACCTTGTCTAGCATCTCCTCTAAGCTACCAGACTCCTCACCAATACCGACCATCTGTATGGCCATACTGGGAAATAAATTGGTAGAACGTATCGAAAACTGTAACTGCTGACCGGTAGAGACGTCGTTTTTGATCTGCTGAGTGGCATTATAAAACACCACGTTGTTGGTCGCGCCTGCTGTGGAGTCCAGCGCATCGATGAGCGGTACCCCCGCGGCAAAAGTCGTTGAGAGGGTGCGGGCAAAGCGGGCGATAATCGCTTGATAAGCGATATTACCAAACACAGGTATTTTCAAAACAGCGCGGTCCAAAAAGTCGCGGAATTTTTTGGAGCGTTTTTTCGCTTCTGAAAACCCGATAATGGCGCCGCCGATGAGCACAATCAAAACAAACCACCATGACTGCATCCACTCAGACATACCCACCACCATTTGGGTAAAGGCGGGCAGCTCAGCGCCAAAAGACTCAAAAAGATCAGAGAACACAGGTACCACTTTGATGAGCAAAATCATGGTCACGATGACGGCGACGATAATAACGGCAATTGGGTATTTGACCGCTTTTTTGATTTTGGCTTTGAGCATCTCGCTTTTTTCTTTATAAGTGGCCACCCGCTCGAGCATGGTCTCAAGCGAGCCTGATTGCTCACCAGAATCCACCAACGAGCAAAACAGGTCATCAAAGTAGCGTGGATGCTTGCGTAGGGCAGAGGCAAAGGTACCACCAGATTCGATATCAGATTTTATTTGCAATACCAAATCTTTCATACTGGGATTGTCTAATGAGTCAGCGACAATCTCAAACGACTGCGTCAAAGGCACGCCAGCTTTCATCATGGTGGCCAATTGACGAGAAAAAATCGCAATATCGATGGGTTTAATGGCTTTTTTAAACGTATAAAGCGGCTTGGGTTTTTTCTTGATGCCCTTAACCGTAATACCCTGTTTGCGCAAGGTGGCTTTGGCCAGCTCTAAGCTGCGACTGGTGGTCTCGCCTTTTACCTTTTGTCCGCGCCGGTTTACGCCATCGTAGACAAAGTCTGACAGCATGTCGGTCTTCGCTTTTGCCATATTTCTACCCTCAAAAATTGTCTTATTAGATATTGCAAATATATAAACGATGGTTCGCCAATAACCTCGAATTTAGCCGCTTTTATAACAGTGGCTTTTTATGGCACTGCTCTTGTAAATACAGCTGGGCACAGCGTAGTAGCGATAGCATAACCTTTTGCATTTCCTACTTTATTTTAGCCTAAAAAACCAGTGCTCATCTGTTTTATTTTGAAATATATCTGGTAGATATTATTGCTAGTTTATAAAAGAAAAGCCATACCTACTTATGACTGGCAAATAATGACCGAAATTACTGCTGATGTCCTTGATAAAAACGCCATTTAGCAATGACGCGGTATGCTCCTCTTTGACGCGATGAGAGTTGATGCTATTCAGAGGTTACTCGCATCATCTCTTGAATACTGGTCACCCCTTGTAATACCTTTAAAATGCCAGAGCGGCGCAGATCGCGAAAGCCGTTTTTGAGTGCAGCATCTTTGATATCCATGGCATTGCCATCTTCCATGATGATGCGAGAGATGTCTGGACTGACCTTCATGACTTCATAAATACCCACTCGGCCTTTATAGCCTTCACGGCATTCATTACAGCCGACAGGTTCATAGATGACGTTATCTGGATCGTCTAGATCGGCATCAGTAAAGCCAAGCTCAAGCAAGCTTTGCCGCGGTACGTTGATGGCTTTTTTGCAGTTTTTACACAAGCGCCGTGCCAAACGCTGAGCGATGACCAAGTTGACAGAAGTGGCAATGTTAAAAGAAGCCACCCCCATATTGCGTAGCCGTGTCAACGTCTCAGGGGCAGAGTTCGTGTGCAGGGTTGAGAGTACCATGTGGCCTGTTTGCGCCGCCTTTACTGCAATCTCCGCAGTCTCTAAATCTCGAATCTCACCGACCATGACGATATCGGGATCCTGACGCAAAAAAGACTTCAAAGCATTGGCAAAGGTTAGGCCAACTTTTGGGTTGACGTTGACCTGATTGATGCCTTCAAGGTTGATCTCCACTGGATCCTCAGCAGTGGAGATGTTGGTTGCTCCCGTGTTGAGGATGTTGATACCAGTATATAGCGATACGGTTTTACCAGACCCTGTCGGACCTGTGATCAACAGCATGCCCTGCGGCTTGTGGAGGGCTTCTAAAAACATCTCTTGCTGATCTGGCTCATAACCTAAGGCATCAATCCCGAGCATGGCCGATGAGGGGTCCAAGATACGTAGTACGATTTTTTCGCCAAACAGTGTCGGCAAGGAGTTTACCCGAAAGTCGATGGCTTTGTTTTTTGACAGTTTTAGTTTGATACGGCCATCTTGCGGGATACGGCGCTCAGAGATGTCCATTTGTGACATGACCTTTAGGCGCGCTGCGATTTTACCGGCAAGCTGGACAGGCGGACTGGCCATTTTTTGCATCACTCCATCGACACGAAAGCGTACGCGGTAGGTCTTTTCATAGGGTTCAAAATGCAGATCTGAAGCTCCCATACGAATGGCGTCCACCAGCATTTTATTAACAAACTTAACGACAGGGGCCTCATCGATGCTATCACTGAGCTTGGTCTCGCCCTCATCAGCCGCGTCATCTCCATCTTCAAAACCGACGTTTAAATCGCTATCAGAAAAGCTATCAAGCCCCTGCATACTGTCTGCATAAAGCGCTTCGATGCGTTTTTTGAGCTTATCTTCTTCGACCACCACCGTTTCGATAGACAGCCGCGAGTTAAACGCAATGGCATCAATGGCATCGATACGTGTTGGATCACTTAAGGCGACAAACAAACGCTGACCGCGCTTAAACAAAGGCAAGGCATTAAACTTACGGACGATTTTTTCATCGACCAAGTCTTTAGGAATGGCATCGAGGCTCAGGGCGTCTAGATCAAACAAAGGATCGCCAAAAGCTTGTGAGAGCATTTGTGCCAAGTGATAGGCGTCGGCCAGCTTGTTGTCTACCAAGTATGACACCAGTCCTATTTGCTGCTGCTGCGACTCGGTCTGTGCGGTTTTCATATTTGCTTCGCTAACGATACCTTCGCTAATTAGCTGCTGCGCTAAACCACCATATTTGCTGGTTGTGATAGACATGACGACCTCTCCTCAATAACAAACGTTTTGTATCGTTATCTGCTGTTGCACGAATAAATAGGTAGTAAACGAATGCTACTATGCAGTTTTTTTGGTATTAGGGTAATAATATAGAACATTACTTTAGTTTAAAGAACTTATGGCAACTATTAAACTGTTTATTGACGACACCAAAAAGATAATAAGGAGTCAATAAATAGTGGCAGATGGCTTAGTGCGGTAAGACGCTGCAGCCATATTAAGCCATGACAGCCGATGCAGCACCATACTATAGCAGTTGTAAATTATTTGTTATACTGGCGCGCACATTAGCCGAATTGGCATAAATACTTAAGACAGGGTAACTACAGATGCAAGCTTGGGTAATTGGTAATTGGAAACAAAATCCTGCAACGAGCGATGATGTCCAGACATTATTAAGCGATTTATTGGCGACTGCTGATAAAGATGACGGTGCCAATAGCGCTGGCTGCCAGTTAATGGTGGCCCCTAGCTGTATCCACTTGGCTGGTGTCAGCGCCCATCTACAAGGCAGCCCAGTACTATGTGCTGCGCAAGACATCAGCGCGCATAGTGGCACTACAGGTGCCTATACAGGGGATTGCTCCGCGCAGCAGGTAGCAGATGCTGGCGCAACTTGGACGTTACTTGGCCACTCTGAGCGTCGTCAGTATCATCAAGAGACGCATGCTTGTTTACTCAGTAAAATGACCCATGCGTTTGACCAAGGCCTAGGCGTGGTGTTTTGTATCGGGGAGACACAAGCACAGTATGACGCTGGACAAACACTTGCGGTTATCGATGAGCAGCTCACCGTCATAAAAGACATACTAACGCAGCAGCCTGCGCTTGCTGGCACCTTGTCCGATCGCCTTATCATCGCTTATGAGCCAGTATGGGCCATCGGCACGGGTAAAGTGCCTACCGTGGCTGAAGTCAGCGCGACGCATCAGCATATCAAGCAGACGGTCGCAGGCTACGGGGAAGCATTGGAAAATATCACAGTCTTATATGGAGGTAGCGTCAATACTGACAATGCCGACAGTTTTGCGGCAGATACTATGATTGATGGCGCACTGGTCGGCGGCGCCTCATTAAAAGCTGCCAGCTTTTTGGCAATTGCGCAAGCTTTTGGCAATGGGCGAGCCTAAGGCGTCTGACATTACGCCTAACATCGCAACTGGTTCACTGGTATGTATAGTGCTGCTGGTACTGACGCGTGCACTATAAACATGCGGTTATGATAAGGTCATCATTTGTATACAAAATGTCTTTATCAGTTGATAAAAGTGGGTTTAACAGTGCCCTTGTAATCGTGTACAATGCGCCTTATTTATATAATCTCATATATAAGCGGTCGGGCAGTGACTTTTGCGTGAAGTCGCCTCTATGCTTTCATAGTAGGTAAAGTAGAATTAGTAGGTAACGTAAAAGGTTAGCAATAGAAAGTTAACATTGTTATTTGCTAATGGTCCGGACTTTTAAGTTGCCTTGTTAGATTGTCGCTTTGTTAGACTCAAGTCAGCTTATATATTGATTCTTAGATTTATTTTCCGTTATCAGTCGTCATTACGCGGCAAAAGAGGCCAGCATGTTTACGTTTATATTAGCCCTGCATATTATTGTGGCGATTGCCATGATTGGCTTGATTTTGATACAGCATGGTAAAGGGGCAGACGCTGGGGCTTCTTTTGGTGCAGGCTCGTCTGGTACCGTCTTTGGGGCGGCAGGCTCCGCAAACTTTTTGACGCGAGCGACCGCTGTTTTGACAGTGATATTTTTTATCACCAGTATGACACTAGCAGTACATGCGCGTAAGCAAGCAGAAGATCAGTTTCGCTTAGATGCACCGGTGTCAGCGCCGCAAACGCCGCGCCCCTTGACCCAAAACCCTCAATAACGGCTGGCTCACTATCGGCCTATAGGGGGAAGCCTTGTAGGCGATAGAGTAGTAAATGGCTGGTTTTTTATGGATTAGGGTTTGAATGCCGGTCTTTTTTTCAGCAGTACTTGCTATTTTTAGACGTTAGATTTACAATGCCTTTTCTGTTTTTCGCAGTCCAGCTTTAGAGTGGCTTATATAGACACTCAACAAGCTCAATGGCAAGTAAAAGCAGTAAAAAACGCGATTGTGGTGGAATTGGTAGACACGCCATCTTGAGGGGGTGGTAGCGCAAGCTGTGGGGGTTCAAGTCCCCCCAATCGCACCAAGTTTTATGACGCAGCATGACGTCAGGGCAGATTGATTGATGATAAATGGCTTGTTTAAATTTTATTTAAAATAAGCATTGACAATCATATAAACCTTCCCTATAATATGCGTTCTAGATTGATGCGGGGTGGAGCAGTCTGGTAGCTCGTCGGGCTCATAACCCGAAGGTCGTTGGTTCAAATCCAGCCCCCGCTACCACTTTTTATACTGATGTTTTGTACACTAAATTTGTCAGTAACGATTAACCCACCATAATGTTTGTGGGTTTTTTTGTATCTGAAGGTCAGTGTTATCGCGGTATCTATCCTACTTATGCTAAGCTCTATGTCTATAGAGCACGATACGGGTCGTCACTTGCCGCCATTGGCATGATTGTTTCGTAAGCATACTATCTTTTATCCCCCACTCCTTTATCGATAGTACTGCTTTATGAATAATAAAAGCAATGTTTGGCTGAGCTTGATGTTTTTTTGCTCAGCCGTATATAAACGCGCATACATACAACGATCTGTCTTGGTTTACAATATATGAGTATGACTCATCACGGTGAGTGATTATCATCGGTAAACGATCAGCATAACTTTAATAGAGTTTGTGAGTACGATAGATAAGTGAATAGGAAAATATAAATAAATTATGAAGCTTTCGACCAAAGTTGCAGAACTGACCAATATCATCGCGCCTGCAGTTGCTGCTTGTGATGTGGCGCTATGGGGCATAGAGTTTGCGCCGCAAGGCCGTCGCTCGTTGCTGCGCATTTATATTGAAGCGCTGCCAGAAGAGCAGGCTCAGGGCAAACACGTCACTATCGAAGACTGTGCGGCGGTGAACCATCAAGTCAGCGGTATTCTTGAAGTGCATGATCCCATCGCAGGTGAGTATGTCTTAGAGGTGTCATCGCCTGGTTTTGATCGCGCGTTTTTCTCAGATGAGCAAATGCATGCATATGTTGCTCAAACCATCAGCCTACGTTTGATCCAAGCGATCGGGACAGGTGAGCAAAAACGCCGCAAAGTGACAGGTACGCTAGACAGTATCGATGCCACTTCATTGAAGTTGACGGCGGCTGATGGCGAGCAGTTTGATATTGCGTTAAGTAATATTGATAAAGCCAATCTGGTATACGAAGATGCTTAGGTGGCCTACCTGAGCGACTGCACAAATGACCTAGATGGTTTATGGTGAAAAACAACGTTAATACATTAATGATAAAATTTAAGTCAATTAAAAAATGATAGGACAGGTATAGCATGAGTCGTGAAATCTTAACGGTAGTAGAAACTGTCAGTAATGAAAAGGGCTTAAATCCTGAAGATATCTTTGAAGCTATAGAAGATGCTTTGGTGGTATCAACCAAGAAAAAAGTATATACCGACCAGCCAGAAGTGGCGGTACGCGTATCAATCGACCGTGCAACTGGCGATTATGATACTTATCGTTATTGGACAGTGGTTGCCGATGAAGATCACGAAATGCCTGCTTGTCAGTTGGCCATCAGTGACTTAGATCAAGACGAGTGGTCCATCGGTGACATCAAAGAAGAGCAGATCGAGTCGATTGAATTTGGCCGTATTGCTGCCACACAAGCCAAACAAGTCATTATCCAAAAAATCCGTGAAGCGGAGCGTGCACTGGTTGCAGACGCTTTTGAGCCACGTATTGGTGAGATGATGTATGGCGAAGTAAAAAAACAAACTCGTGATGGCTATATCATCGACTTAGGTGATAATGCCGAAGGCTATTTGTCACGCGATCAGATGTTGCCTCGTGAGCAGTTACGTCCAAAATCACGTATCAACGCTATTTTATATCATGTTAACCGTGAAAACCGCGGTGCCCAGCTGCTTTTATCACGCACGCACCCTGAGATGCTCTCAGCCTTGATGCAAAAAGAAGTGCCTGAAATTGCAGAGCAAATTATCGAAATCCGTAACGTCGCTCGCTTGCCCGGGACTCGTGCTAAAATAGCAGTCAAGACCAACGACCATCGTATCGATCCAGTTGGCGCTTGTATTGGTATGCGTGGTACGCGTATCCAAGCGGTGCAGCAAGAGCTCGATGGTGAGCGTATCGATGTGGTGGTGTGGTCAGATGACCCCGCTCAATTTATCATCAGTGCGCTAGAGCCAGCCGATGTTAGCAGTATCATCCTCGATGAAGACACCCAGACCGCTGACATTATCTTTAGCACCAACGACCAGCTCGCGCGTGCGATTGGCTCACAAGGTCAAAACGTCCGTCTGGCCTCAGAGCTGACTGGTTATAAGCTCAATATGATGCTAGAAGAAGAGTATCAGCAGCGTCAAGAAAACGAATCCAAAGCCTTTATTGAGCTGTTTTATGAGCGTTTGGAGGTCGACCATGATCTGGCACAAGCGCTGGTGGATATTGGCTTTACCAGTATCGAAGAAGTCGCCTACGTACCTGTAGAGACTTTCTATGATATCGAAGGTTTGGACGACGAAGCGATTGACATCATTCAAGAGCGTGCAAAAGAAGTGGTCATCGCAGATGAGCTGGTCAAACAACAAAACATGAAAGAGCCAAGTCAAGAGCTGCAAGAGCTTGAAGGGATGACGGTCAGCTGGGCCTATAAAATGGCACAAAAAGACATCATCACCGTAGATGACTTGGCAGAACAAGCCGTCTTCGATTTAGAAGATATCGAAGGATTAGATTCTGAAACTGCAGGACAACTCATCATGAAAGCTCGGGAATCTTGGTTCGATGAATAAGCGGTAACTGCATATCGCTGTCTTTTGGTGATATGCTATTGATAATAAAGCGCTGATAACAGGTACTCACACCGTCACAGGCATTATTGCCGTATCAATGCGGATAGATGAGCGCATGAAATCAGCCTTACCCCAATCATTTGTAGCCAACAACTGAATTGAACATATAGCAAATAATAGACAGTAGGTGATAATAAATGGCAGATAAGACCGTCAAAGAACTGGCAGATATGGTAGGCAAAACCGCAAGTGCTGTAAGACAGCAACTGGTGGATGCTGGGCTGCCTGCTCGCGCAGAGGATGACCCAGTCACCGAGCTTGAGCAAGAGAAGTTGGTGACGTATTTAAAGCAAAGTCATGGTCAGCAAGAAAAGCGCCGTATTAGTCTGAAGTCTAAGACGACTAGCACTGCGCGTGTGACCGGCTCTTCAGGTAAGTCTAAGAGCGTCAATGTGGAAGTGCGTAAAAAGAAAGTCTTTGAAAAACCAAATCCAGAAAAAATGGCTGAAGAGTTGGCTGCCCGTGAGCAAGCCTTAATCGAAGCCCAAGCTCGTGCTGCTAAAGAAGCAGAAGAACGTGCTGCTGCTAAGAAAAAAGCAGAAGAGCGTCAAGCGGCAACGCTGGCCGCTATGCGTGCAAGCCTAGGTTCAAGCAAAAAGTCTGACGATAAAAACGACGATATTTCAGCCTCTGTGGTGGTAAAAAAAGGTGGCAAAGCAGCCACTGAAGTGAAGCCAAAAGAGCAACCGAAGAAAAAAGCCGCTGCGACCAAACCGAAGGTAGAAACCGCTGCTGAGCGTAAAGCTCGTGAAGCACGCGAAGCCGAGGAAGCGCGTCTGCGTGAAATTGAGGCAGAAACACGCCGCAAGCAAGCAGAAGAAGCGCAAAAGCGTACGCTTGAGCAAATGCGTAAAATGGCAGGTAAATATACCGATCGTGAGCCTGTGGCAGAAGTGCGTAAAGATGAACCGTTGGCCGAAGGTCTGGTCGGTGATGCTCTAGAAGAGTCGTTTGAAAAAGAGCGCCGTGAGATCAAGCGTGGTGCTAATAGCACGGGTGCTCGTGGCCGCCGCCGTAAAAACCAAGATGAGCGTGAATTCAAAAACCGCAAAAACGGTTTACGTTCAACGCAAGCCTCACAGCACAAGTTTGAAAAACCTGTCGAAAAAATCGTCTATGACGTCGAAATCAGTGAGCACATCACTGTTGCAGATCTTGCACAGCGTATGGCAGTCAAGGCTCGTGAAGTCATTAAGTTACTGATGAAAATGGGTGAAATCGCTCGTGAATCAGACACCATCGATCAAGCGACAGCAAGTCTGATCGTTGAAGAGATGGGTCACAACCCTGTACCTGTCAGTGATACCAAGGTCGAAGACGATCTACAAGATGCTGTCGATGAGCGCAGCAGTAACGTGCAAACCCGTCCACCTGTCGTCACTATCATGGGTCACGTTGACCATGGTAAGACCTCATTGCTCGATAAGATTCGCGAGACCAAAGTAGCGACTGGCGAAGCGGGCGGTATCACTCAGCACATCGGTGCTTATCATGTTAAGACTGACCGCGGTGTGATTACTTTCCTTGACACCCCAGGTCACGCAGCATTTAGTGCCATGCGTTCGCGCGGTGCGCAAGCGACAGATATCGTCGTCTTGGTCGTGGCCGCTGACGACGGTATGATGCCGCAAACAGAAGAAGCCATCGACCATGCGCGCGCTGCTGGTACGCCGATTATCGTTGCTATCAACAAAATGGACAAGCCAAGTGCTGACCCAGATCGCGTCCTCAATGAGCTGACCACCAAAGAAGTGGTGTCAGAAGATTGGGGCGGTGATACCCCAATGGCACGTATCTCTGCTAAGACAGGCGACGGTATCGACGAGTTGTTAGAGCTTATCGGATTGCAAGCTGAGCTGATGGAGCTAGAAGCACCGCTTGATGGTTCAGCGCAAGGTGTGGTCATCGAGTCAAGACTAGAAAAAGGTCGTGGTCCTGTGGTGAGCGTGTTGGTCAAAAAAGGCACACTCAAGCAAGGCGACTTGGTATTGGCAGGTGAATACTACGGTAAAGTGCGCGCCATGACAGATGAGCGAGGTCAGCGTATCAAGTCAGCTGGCCCTTCTATTCCTGTCGAGATTTTAGGTTTACCTGAAACGCCAGCCGCTGGTAGCGAGTTCTTAGTCGTCACTGATGAGAAAAAAGCACGTGAAGTTGCGGACTTTAGAACCAATCGTGAGCGCGAGCGTCAACTCGAGCGTCAGAACAAAATGCGTTTAGAGAACATGTTTGATCAGATGGAACAAGGCGATGTATCGACCTTAAACATCGTGCTAAAAACGGATGTTCGTGGCTCATTAGAAGCCTTACTGGCCGCCTTAAACGAATTATCAACGGACGAAGTCAAAGTCAGAGTGATCAGCTCAGGTGTGGGCCCTATCTCTGAATCTGATGTCACGCTTGCTGAATCTAGCGAAGCGGTATTGCTCGGCTTTAACGTCCGCGCAGATAGCGCCGCACGCCGCAAAGCCGATGTTGCCAATATCGATATCCGCTACTATAGCGTCATCTATGGTCTAATCGATGATGTCAAAGCGGCAATGAGCGGTATGCTAGCGCCTGAGCATCGCGAACAAATCCTTGGTATCGCTGAGGTTCGCGAAGTCTTCCGCTCTAGTAAGTTTGGTGCTGCTGCTGGTTGTATGGTGGTCGAAGGTACAATCTACCGTAACAAGCCTATTCGCGTCTTGCGTGATGACAAGGTTATCTTTACCGGTCAGTTGCAGTCATTACGTCGCTATAAAGAAGACGTCAATGAAGTACGTACTGGTATGGAATGTGGCCTTGCGGTTCGTGGCTATGATGTCGAAGTGGGTGATAAGATCGAAGTCTTTGAAATCCAAGAGTTCGCTCGTACTATCTAAAAACAAAGCTAGATACAAACACCCCTCAGACCATAGGCTCTATCAGCCAAGTCTGAAAGGTGTGGTGGATAGACCGTAGTACAGAGGCCTAACAGGTACATCCTGCTAGGCCTTTTTTACCATAGATAAGTCCTCATAACCAAGTCACTTAACCAATAAAAATAAGCCATATTAACTAAGCCATACTAATATTAAGGTAATAACATGAATCAACGTTTACAACGCTTAGCCGATCAAATCCAGCGTGAGCTTGCCGTCCTTATTCGTGACGAAGTCAATGATCCGCGTCTGACCGGTTTTGTCACCATCTCTAGTGTCAAAGTCAGTCCTGATTTGGGTTACGCTGACATTTATGTCACTATCATGGAGCCAGGGCTCGATGATGCGATGACCAAGACCAATCATGAAGAAAGCGTCAATGTGCTCAATAAAGCAGCAGGATTTTTGCGTACCGAGCTTAGCCACAGCCTAAAAACACGTACAACCCCGCGTTTGCGTTTTCACTATGATGAAGTGACAGCGCATGGCAATTATATGATGGACTTGATCAATCAGGCCGTCAGCAAAACCGAAAAAAACGAGCATGACGAGTAAGCCCATATTATGTCTATCCCAGCGAAGCAAAATGACAAGATAAAAGTCTCAGGGGTTATTTTGGTAGATAAGCCCTATGGTCTGACCTCGCAGCAAGTGGTGTCCAAGGTTAAGTATTTGTTTAAATCCCCAAACCATGACAGCAAAAAAGCAGGCCATACGGGGACGCTTGACCCCATGGCCACCGGTCTGCTGCCGATTTGTCTGGGAGAGGCTACCAAGTTTAGCCACTATCAGCTAGATGCCGACAAATCTTATCAAGCCACCATTTTGCTTGGCGGCCAGACAGATACAGGGGATGCTCAAGGCCAAGTAATTGCAACGGCCTCTGTGCCGACATTTGATGCTGCCGCTTTAGAGGAGCTTGCTCAGCAGTTTTTAGGCGCGCAGCAGCAGATACCACCGATGTACTCTGCCCTAAAAAAAGACGGTAAAAAGCTCTACGAATATGCCCGCGCTGGTATCGACGTCGTGCGTGAGCCGCGAGATATTATCATCCGCTCTATTCGCCTAACAGCGCTCGATCATGAGCAAATTCAGCTAACCGTTACTTGTAGCAAAGGCACTTATGTGCGCGTGCTGGGTGAAGACATCGCTAAAGCGCTCGGTACACTCGGCCATCTCACTGCCCTGCGCCGCTTACAAGTTGGTAGCTTTAAGGTTGATAATGCCATCACTTTATCTGCTCTAGAAGATCTGCCATTGGTCGAGCGTTTCACGCAGCTGATGCCGATAGATGCCTGTATCGAGATACCTGCACAAATGACGCTGACGGCCGAGCAATGTCAGCGTGTCCATATGGGACAGCGTCTAAATGTGTCTGCACAATTGACAGATGAGCTACATGCTTATATATCCCAACAGATTCTCCAGTCTACCAGCAGCCAAGTAGTAGCAGCGGCTACTGCGGCTCACGAAACGACTGTGAGCAACACAGCTCTCGCCTCTGACGTACCAGTAGATATTCGTCTGCTAGATGAACAAGGTCAGTTTTTGGGTTTGGGTGCTGTCAGTCTAAACGGTAGGCTACAACCGAAAAAGCTTATTCAACGTTAATGTTACCGTTTTGGTTGATCAGCGGCTTATTGCCCGGTTGGCTTACTAACAGTTTACACTAATCACATATCGTCACATTTTATTGCAGGTTTCGCCTATGGTGAGACCTGTTTTTTTTGTACATTGATTAAGTCAGCGAGGGAAACGTGACATCATAATAATAAAAATACTCATAATAAAAATAACAATTAAGAGTTTTATTAAGATAAGAAAAAACAGGATGTTTGAATGGATTATAAAAATAATAATAAATTATAAGAAAAACTAGAAACGCATTATAGTTTTACTATAGAGGATTGAGAGGGAAGATAATAATAATTATCAATAAAAATATAAGTAAGTAAAAATAATGGATTATGGTTTTGCTATCTAAAAATAGAATAGTAAATACTTAGCTATAAATTTATAAAAAGTAGTTTCTAACAACGACAACGATAAGGATACAGATAACGATGAAGACCATTGCTTTCTTATTACATAATCACTTTGAACAAGCCGAGTATGAAGATGTCAATAACCAGCTAAAAGATAAAGGTTATCAGACAGTGTTGATTACTACTAACAAAGACAAGCAAGTCCAAGCGATGCAGCAAGACGTCGATAAAGCAGATACGTTTACTGCTGATATTTTTGCTAGCGAAGCAGACGCGAACGACTATGACGCGCTGGTCTTGCCGGGCGGTACCGTCAATGCTGATACCATACGCGGCAAGCAAGACGCCCATCGACTGATTCATGCTATTAATGATGCTGGTAAGCCTTTAGCGGCGATTTGCCATTCGCCTTGGGTGCTTATTAATGCCGGTATCGCAAAAGGTAAGACGCTTACGGCTTATCATTCGCTAAAGACAGATTTGCAAAATGCTGGGGCAGACTTTGTAGACCAGACCGTACAAGTCGATGGTAATTTGATTACCTCACGTAATCCAGACGATATTGACAACTTCGTTGCTGCTATTGACAAAGCATTATCGTAACTGCGTATGTGCAATATTTTGTCTATTACGTGTTCTGTCTAATAACTTTTAAACGCTAAGACTTATTTTACAATCAAGTTTTATTATCAAGAGGAAACTATCATGGCCAATTCAAACCCAAACGATACAAAGCTAGAACAACAACGCTCAGAATCAGCAAAGGCGGCACTAAAAAGCCAAACTGAAGACAATCACACAGAAGGTTCTGGGGCGGCGGCTGATAGAATTGCTGATAATTTAGAAAATGTAAAAAAAGATCAGTAATCAATACAGCTGATTTATGATTGAGTTTAGCTGTAGCTAAACAGAAATAATAAAAATAGGAGGGATTATGAGTCAGTCCACAGATAATATGGATCAACAAGAACAAGAAATTGAAAAACTGGCTGAGGATATCAATCCACGTGAAGATGCGACGCCAGATAGCTTAGCAGAAGCCACCACGGTGCCTCTAGAGGACAACGAGTTGGGCACGCATGCGACACAAAAAGATGCAAAAAAATAGAAGCTTTTTATAGTCAGTGGGAAAAAAACTGTCATAAGTTCCAAAGCGCTACTGGGATGAATTTTTTGCAGCCTCTGTGTATACAGCATGCAAGGAAAATTTATACCAGTAGCCCTATAATATTTTTAAACTGAATCTACTATCATCTTTTGGCGCGTTTGAGTCGGTTTGTATCTTACGCTTTTTATCACAAACTAATATGAAAAACTGCTGCGAGGTCAGCAGTTTTTTGTTATAATTGCCGCCACATTTAAATTTGGTTTGAAGATAGCATTAGGCTTAAATCATTGCGCTCATAAGGAGCGAGATAAAGCCGTGACTTATCTGCTTTTTTTAGATGATGATCTTATGTGATTGAGCTTAGCGACACTAGGTCAACTCTAGTAATGCAGGGTTGTCCTGAATGCCGTATAAGCTGTTTTACTTTTTATTTTACTGCTTTATATATCGCTCAAATTCGAGCATATTTAAAGCTTTTAGCATTGCCGGAGATATTTATGCTAACCAATACTGATCGCGAACAAATCATTGCCCAATACCAGCGCAGCGAAAACGACACGGGTTCTCCAGAAGTACAAGTAGCGTTGTTAAGTGCACGTATCAATGACTTGCAAAACCATTTTAAAGAGCACAAAGCTGACCATCATAGCCGCCGCGGCCTTATCCGTATGGTAAACACGCGTCGCAAATTGCTTGATTACCTAAAAGGTAAAGATCTTGGTCGCTATACCACTCTTATTAGCCAGTTAGGTCTACGTCGTTAATACAGCGACGATAGTATGAGCGCTCATTCAGATAAGTGACGCCCCTTTAGGCGCTAACTGTCAAGCTTCTAGCAGAGCGCGTCACACTTACTTGCTGATATCGATACAATAGATTTTTCTAAAAACGGTGTGGAATAGTTTCACGCCGTTTTTTTATGCTTATTTATAAGAAGTTAAGAAATTAAGAAGTTAAGAAGTAATACTGTCTGCATCGGTGGTACGTGTGGCACGCGTGCTGTGTGTTATTCTTACTGTCTGTTATAGTGATAATGGCCGATCATCAGCGGTGGACGTGCCGTTTTGTAATTGATTGGTCAATAGCCACAAATCACTGTAAAATAATGCATTGTTAACTTGATGGCTTAGCGATTGTTAGATAGAGGACTTGCCAGTGAGTAGGGTGTTTATGCAGGGAGTGCCAATAAGGCAGTCATCATAAATATATTGCACAAGGTAGCATAAGATGCAGGTAGCTAAGCGCGCTGCATCGGTTTTAGATAATAGATCGATCAAACGATAGTAAGACCACATCTGCACAGCCACATATACATACCAGCAAAATATCTGTGGCAGGCATGGATACAAAGATCGTAATAAGATATGTCGCCGCGGCTATGACATAGCAAACGATGTCAGTCAGCGGGCGGCTATATTCAAAGAATTTTAATGACAGATATCAGCTTTATACGATGCTGATATTAGTTTTTGTCAGTCAACATTAGGAAGATTATATGACAATGTTTAATACCATTAAGCGCGAATTTCAGTATGGCGACCAGCAGGTTGTCATCGAAACAGGACGCGTGGCTCGTCAAGCCAACTCTATTTTGATTCATATGGGCGGGGTGACTGTCCTTGTAGCAGCGGTAGTAAAGTCAGAAGCCAAAGAAGGTCAAAACTTCTTTCCGCTCACCGTAAACTATCAAGAAAAAATGTATGCCGCGGGTAAAATCCCAGGCGCTTATGGCAAACGTGAAGGCCGCGCCAGCGAGTTTGAGACCCTTACCTCGCGTCTTATCGACCGTCCGATTCGCCCGTTGTTTCCTGAAGGCTATGTAAACGAAATCCAAATCACCGCCACCGTGGTGTCATCAGACAAGACTCAGTCTGCTGATATCGCAGCGCTTATCGGTGCGTCAGCGGCACTTGCTATCTCTGATGCGCCGTTTAATGGCCCTGTCGCGGCAGCGCGTGTTGGTTTTATCAATGGTGAATATGTACTCAACCCAACGCTTGAGCAGCTAGAGAGTAGTGATCTGGATTTGGTGGTTGCCGGTACCAAGTCAGCAGTGTTGATGGTAGAGTCTGAGGCTGCAGAGCTGTCAGAAGATCAGATGTTGGGCGCTGTGTTATACGGTCATCAGCAGCAGCAAATCGTCATCGACAATATCGCCTCTTTGGCAGAAGAAGTCGGCACTGCCAAGCAAGAATTTGCGGCACCTGAGCGAGATCAGACGCTTGAGAGCAGCATGAAAGCGCAGTTTGGTGAGCAAGTGGCTGATGCCTATACCATCACCAACAAACAAGATCGCTATAGCAAACTTGATGATATCAAAAATGCTGCCATCGAAGCGCTGGCAGGGGATAGCGAATCAGAAGACTATGACAGTAAAGTCTCTGAGATAAAAGACATTTACGAAGATCTGAAATACCGCACCGTTCGTGACAATATCTTATCAGGTAAGCCGCGTATCGATGGCCGTGACCTTGAGACCGTGCGTGCGCTAGACGTGCAAGTTGGCGTATTACCTTATACCCACGGTTCTGCGCTATTTACGCGTGGTGAGACGCAGGCGCTAGTAACCACGACGTTGGGTAACAGCCGTGATGTCAATATGATTGATTCACTAAGCGGTACGATTCGTGATCATTTCATGCTGCATTACAACTTCCCGCACTTTTCTGTCGGCGAGACAGGCCGTGAAGGTATCCCTAAGCGCCGTGAGATCGGTCATGGTCGCCTAGCGCGCCGCGGTGTTCAAGCCATGCTACCAGATAGCGAGCGCTTCCCGTACGTCATTCGTGTGGTATCGGAGATTATCGAGTCAAATGGTTCGTCTTCTATGGCGTCTGTGTGCGGGGCCAGCTTGGCATTGATGGATGCTGGCGTACCTCTAAAAGCACCTGTGGCAGGTATTGCTATGGGTCTGGTAAAAGAAGGCGATCGCTTTGCTGTCCTATCAGATATCTTAGGTGACGAAGATCATTTGGGCGATATGGACTTTAAAGTGGCGGGCTCAAAAGACGGTATCACTGCGCTACAGATGGATATCAAAATCGAAGGTATCACCCCTGACATCATGGAGCAAGCGCTAAAGCAAGCGCATGCGGGTCGTATCCATATCTTAGATGCAATGAATAAAGTACTGCCTGAGAGCCGTACTGAAATCAACGCGCATGCACCAAACTATGCGGTCATCGAGATCAATCCAGACAAGATCCGTGATGTCATCGGTAAAGGCGGCGCCATGATTCGTCAGTTGACTGAAGAGACTGGTGCAGTCATTGATATCGATGACGGTGGTACGATTCGTATCTTTGGTGAAAACAAAGCAGCGACCAAAGCGGCAATTGGTAAAATCGAAGCATTGACAGCTGAAGTGGAAGTAGGCAAAACGTATGCCGGTACGGTTGCTCGTATCGTAGACTTTGGTGCCTTTGTCAATGTACTGCCAAACACCGATGGCCTTGTGCATATCTCACAAATCGCAGAAGAGCGCGTCGAGAGCGTATCAGACTATCTGAGCGAAGGCCAGGCAGTCAATGTCTTGGTTCAAGACGTCGATAACCGTGGTCGTATTAAGCTGACCATGAAGGGTGTTGAGCAAAAATAAGCTGTCGTTATAAGCGTGTGATGCGTCTTATAAACACCCAAAACCGCTTTAAGTTGTTCTTTATGAATGCTTAAGGCGGTTTTTTTTGGCCGTTATAAAGCCGATAGATCATATAGCACAATACATATGTTGCTGGTGTCGACTGGGGTGTCGGTTAGACTTAAGCAAGCACGGCTGCTATTTGGCAGATTGTCTTAATGGATGCCTAAATGTCAAAATGCTTGGGGACGTGTATATCGATACGCAGTTTGGGCAGATCTTGTAAATGCTGCATCAAAAGCGGTAATGTCTCTGTAGCCCAATCTGGCGGTACGGCGTTTGCTAAATGCGCGGTAGCAGGTGAGTGCTGCCGCGTAGTATTATAAATTAAGGGACGGGCCAGAAGAGCGGCCCTACGCATTCCTTGATAGCGTATCAGCGGTATCAGCTGCTCACGTAACTGTATCAACGCGGCAGTCAGCCAGCGCATACGAGCCGAATGGTAGGGATGGTCTGATATCACAAGATTGGCAATGTGGCTTGGCTGATTGCCATTACTACTGGCTGCAAGTCCCGCTTGCTCGCGCATGCGCTTATGCAAAAGACAGCTGCCCACGTGCAAGCTACCGTCGCGGCAGGCACGATGATAGCGCTGGTAGTTATCAGGAAACAGCGTTTTGGCGCGTGTGAGAATAGGGTCCAACAAAATACCAGCAGTATTGACAGGCAGGATAAGCAGCTGCGCGCTACTATTTAAGATAGGGGCGTGAGTGAGTTGGATGCTTGCCATGATCAGCCCCTTAAAAAAATCCTTATTGCTCAGTGGTTTTGCTGGCGTTATCCGCTTCTAGCTGGGCGATTTGCTGTTCGAGTAGAGCGATTTGCTCTGCTTTCATATCTGCAAGTTTTTTATTCATTGCTAATTGCTCAGCGGCCAGTTTTTCTTGCTCGGCGAGACGTTGGCGCTCATCTTCTAACCGATCAATCTCTTCTTTGGCTAAGCTATTATTCTGTGGTAGCGGTGCTTGTAGGATGGCTTTTGGATCTGGTATTTGGCTGCTGGCCATCGCAGCGCTATTGTTTTCGGTATTTATCGTATCATTATCACGGCTGGTGCCATCATCAGCCGTGTCATCTATGTTACTTTCTACAGCACTCTTTTCTATATCGCTCTTTATATCATCTGGTGAGACATCGGGAGACGCTACCGTATTTGTTGTTTTAGTCTGTTCAGGCTGAGACTGCGTCCAAATAAAGTAACCAAAAGCTGCAACAAGCAAAACCAATATCACAGCGACTGCGGCTTTTGAGTGCGATTTAGAGGGTTTGTTGTTTAGATGCTTATTTAATAAAGGGTGCGGTTTTTTGTTTTTCATACTTTGGTCGATTTATGTCAAAGATATCAGTGGCCATACTATAGCAAACTCAAAATAAAAAGCCTATCTATTAAAAGATAGGCTTAAAACACCGTTAAAGAATAAAACACGTCGCTGTCATCAAATAGCGACATGTACCGTTTAGGGCTTAAACTTTACTGTTCCGCTGGTGCCTGTCACCATGGCATCGCGAGCGATCTGGTCTTCGGCATGGTTTTTGGCACTGATGGCATCAGGATCTGGACGGCGCTCTGTGTGCCCGCACTGGGTACACTCGATATATTCATCAGCTACGGGCGTGACGATATTTATCTGCACTACCGCATCCATCGCCTGACATTTAGGGCAACGAACGCCTGCTAAAAACCGGCGCTTGGGGGTTGATGATTGATAACGCATTTAGATGCCCTCGCGCGTGCTGTGACGCGTGCTATGAGTAGTATCGGTATTTTGCATGCCTTGAGTCGCGACAAAACCGCTATGGCGCAATAAAGCATCAATACTGGCACTACGGCCACGGAAGTTTTCAAAATTGGTCTTGGCAGGGAAGCTACCACCGACCGACAAAATCGTCTCACGAAACGCCTTACCAGTGATTGGGTTAAAGATACCGTCTTCTTCAAACTTACTAAAGGCATCGGCGGAGAGCAGCTCTGCCCACTTGTACGAGTAGTAACCAGCCGCATAGCCGCCTGCAAAGATATGACTAAAGCCATTGGCAAAACGGTTGTAGTCGGGGGTTTGCATGAGAGCGACGTCACGACGTACCGCATCTAATGTCGCCAAAATACCGTCATAATCAAGTGCTGGCGTGTGTGCATGAATCAGCAAATCAAACAAGGCAAACTCGATTTGACGTAAGGTCTGCATGCCGCTTTGGAAGTTTTTTACTGCCAGTAGAGCATCAAGCTTGTCGGTTGGTAGTGGCTCGTCAGTATCGACGTGACTACTAATCAGCGCGATGCCCTCGCTGTCCCATGCCCAGTTTTCCATAAACTGACTGGGCAGCTCGACGGCGTCCCATTCAACCCCATTGACCCCAGCCACATCGCCGACCGTCACTTGGGTCAGTAAATGATGGAGACCGTGACCAAATTCATGAAATAAGGTCAATACTTCATCATGGGTCAATAAGCTTGGCTTGCCATCTAAAGCAGGGGTGAAGTTGCCAACCATAAAGCAAACTGGTAGCTGCTGATGCTCTGTGGCCTCATGACGATAGCGCGACTGAAAGCCACTCATCCATGCGCCGCCGCGCTTGCCACTACGAGCAAACAAGTCGAAGTAAAACCCTCCAAGCAATGTATCATCAGCATCGAACAACTGATAAAAACGCACGTCATCGTGCCAACGCGACACCGACTCGCTGTGCTCTTGTACCTTGATACCGTATAGGCGCTCAACGATTGTAAACAAGCCGCTGATGACTTTTGGTAAGGGGAAATATGGACGGATCTCTTCTTGCGATAAGCTAAACTTGCTTTGTTTGACTTTTTCGGCGATATAAGCGCTGTCCCAGGGCTGTAGCTCATCAATACCGTAGTCTTGGGCGCATGTCTGTAGCTGCGCTAAGTCCTGCTGCGCCGCTGGCGTGGCCTGCGTGGCCAAGTTGCGCAAAAAGTCTTCGACCTCTGTCACACTGTCCGCCATCTTGGTCGATAAAGAAATCTCTGCATAATTATCAAAACCCAACAGCTTGGCTTTTTGCTCACGCAGCTGCAAAATCTGACTCATGATATCCGCGTTATTCAGCGACTCGCCTTTGGCATTGGTATGCGTGTCAAACTCTGAGGCACGGGTCACATACGCGCGGTATAGTGTCTCGCGCAAATCGCGGTCGTCGGCATGGGTCATAATGGCCAAATATACAGGGATGTTTAAGCTGGCCACATAATAAGGCGTCGGTAGTGCATCGACATCGGCCTGCGAGAGCGTACCACGAGCCAGCTCACGCGCTTTATATTGTTCACCTGCATCTGCTAGCAGTGCTAAGCCACTGTCGGTTAACCCTGCCAACTGCGCTTGGCTAAGCGGCAGAGCATAGGCTTGAGTGGCGTCCAAAATATGGTCTGAAAACGTCGCAGATAAAGTTGAGAGCTTGCTTTGAATATCAGCAAAAGCCGCTTGCTCCTCTTTTGGCAATGCCACGCCTGATAGCTCAAAGCTACGCAGTGCCAGCTCAATCGCCCGTGCGCGCGCAGGCTCAAGCGCTGCAAAAAACGCTGTGTCATTTTTGATGGCTTGATAACGGCCAAAGAGCGGTTGGTGTTGGCCGACGCGTGTGCCATAAGCGGAAAGCTTGGGGAGCAGCTCGTGATGTACCTGACGGATATCATCATTACTCATCACGCTATTTAGATGCGACAAAATCCCCCAACTGCGGTCCAACGCCAAATTGATATGGTCAAAGCTCATCACATCTGCCAGTGCTTGCTCAGTACTGATTTGGCGGTCAGCTGGCAAGGAGTCTAAAGCGGGCATTGTATCTAAAAAAGCATTGGCCGCATCAATGGCGCTGCGGACTTGGTCTTGTAGAGTGGCGGGTGAGACGTTGTCAAAATCGACAAGGTGTAATGCTGGGGAAATGGCTGTCATAGCGGCATCCGATATCTGATATGAATGAATAATTGACAATCATGCGTTTGGCATGAGGTGGTGTAGGTGGCCTTATTGTTTTGTTTATAAGCTGTATAAAAGATGGGTTCGTTTGCCAAAAATACAACCTACGCGCCAGTCATACCGCAAACAGTGCAAAATCGCAAACGGTGTAAGCAGGGCGGCATTTTTTGAGTCAGGTGGTTTTATATACAATGATTTATACAATAAAGAGTGCTTCGCTTACAAAGCGCTATCATTTGCTTGCAAATTCACCCTATAGAGCGTGAGGTTTAGCTGTTAGCATCAAGGTAATGGACTATCAGCACAGAAATGACAGACAGTACAACATTAAAAATAAACAGCTCTGTCTTTTAAATGGATGTTTTTCTAAGCGGTTTTTTTGATAGAAGACACCGTTTAATAAACAATAAGTGTAATAAATATTAGGTTTAATAAATACTAAAAAACCGTGAAACCATAATAAAACAAGGAGCAATATATGAAAGCAACTCTAAAGAGCTTACGTGAAACTAAAGCCAACCCTGCGGTCAGTATCTTTGTCAAAACGCATCGTGAGCACCCTGCCAACGATCAAGACCCTATTGCCCTAAAAAACCAATTAAAAGTCGTCGAAGAGCGCTTAAACAGTGAGTATGATAAGCGTACGGCTACTACTATTTTGGACAATATCTACGCAAAAACCAAAGAGCTTAATCATAACTATAACCTCGACACCTTAGCGATATTCGCCAGCACCGATGATGTAAAAGTCATCCGTATGCCGATCGATACCCAAGAGCGCGTCGTTATCTCAGATCGCTTTGCCACTCGTGATCTAGTACGTGATATGGCAAGTGCCGTCCACTATTACACCGTGGTGCTAACCCGCGAACATGCACGCCTCATCGAAGCCTCAAACGATCGCGTCATCAGAGAGTTTGATAAAGATGACGATGCTCAAAATAACATGGAAAACATCCCATTCCCTGTAGAGAATAATGGTCCTTATACTACAGGCGATGGTGGCTCAGATCGCTCATCAAACAACGAAAGCAGCTATCTCAAAGAGTTCTTTAATCAGGTCGATAAAAGCGTGCAAGAGCTGTGGGGCGATAACAAAATGCCACTGGTCATCGTGGGTGATGCCAAAAACATCGGCTACTATAAAGAAGTCTGTGACCGTCCTGACAATATCATTGCTACCGTCACCAATGCGACCAACCTAGAAGATGGCAGCGCCCAGCATATCATCGATAGCGTACAAGAGGCGGTCGAGGGCTATCGCTCGTCACTACATCAAGAAGCCCTCGGTGAGATAGATAAAGCACGTGGCGCCAGTATGCTCCAGACTGATTTGCAAGAAATCTATCGCAGTGCCTATCAAGGCGTGGGCGAGACCCTCTATGTCCGCCGCGGTTATATCCAACCTGCACAGATAGATGAACAAGCGCAAACCCTGAGCCTCGCAGATGACCCAGCTGCTGATGGCGTGACGGATGATGCCGTCGGTGAGATCATTGAGCATGTCATCCATAATGGTGGTAAAGCGGTGTTTATGCCACAAGATATCATGGGTGAAGACCAACCGATTGCTCTGGTAACGCGCTACTAAAACGGGGCTGCCAGATACTGTCGTTACGCGATGACGCATTAGCCATCGGCGGCAGTTAGGTATAACATAAGAGCATTGGTTCACAACGAATCAATGCTCTTTTTACGTCGGTTTTGGCTCACCGCAGACCATGCCACCTTTATCTTACATACTGAGTTTATGACCAAACCTATGACTACCACGACTTCTTTTGTTTTAACCAGCTATAACATTCATAAAGGCATGTCGCCGATGAACCGCCAAGTCAAAATACAAGGCATCGCGCAAGCGCTCGATATCATAGGTTCTGATGTGCTGTGTTTGCAAGAAGTGCAGGGTCAAAACCTAAAGCGCAATATGCAATACAATGAGTACCCTGACCAGTCTCAGCATGAGTGGTTTGGCGAATACCTAAAACTGCAAAACAGCTACGGCAAAAACTCAGAGTACGAAAATGGCCATCATGGTAACGCGGTGCTCAGTCGCTTTCCCTTAGACCCAAAGCATAACGTCAATATCACCGTCAATAAGCTAGAGCAGCGCGGCGTTCTCCACTGTG
Source organism: Psychrobacter sp. CAM01 (assembly GCF_032842965.1). NCBI lineage: Bacteria > Pseudomonadati > Pseudomonadota > Gammaproteobacteria > Moraxellales > Moraxellaceae > Psychrobacter > Psychrobacter sp. CAM01. The sequence goes on along the minus strand of NZ_JAWJBL010000006.1, from coordinate 7,704 downwards.
AAGTACAACCCGTCGGCTGGGAGCGGCCAGTGGTGATATTGTGCGCACACCTAAACTTGTTTGAGCGCGACCGTATCAAACAGTACGAGGCCATCGCTAATTATGTACGTAACGAAATCGATGACGACCAACCTCTGGTTTTGGCCGGGGACTTTAATGACTGGAAAAAAATGTCTTGTGATAAGTTGGCAGCTAGCCTCGGCATGACGGAGGCCTTTAAGCACTGTCATGGCAAGCTCTTGCCCACCTTTCCAGCCAAGCTACCGGTGCTCAGTTTAGATCGTATTTATGTGCGTAATCTGACGGTCAAAGACGCATGGGTGCATACGGGCAAGCCTTGGTCGACCCTATCTGATCATCTGCCGCTCAGTGCTGAGCTGACCTTATAGCGGGTGCAGCTTATGAGAGTTACGACACCGACCCTGATGTATGAGCACATGTATAAACGTATGTATAAAAAACCAAAAACACTTTAATCAATAGACGGATAAGGATATATACCATGTCTAATTTAACAACCGAAAAACCACTGCCAACCACACAGCACGCTGTCCTCATCAAAGAGTTTGGTGCACCTGAAGTGATGCAGTACCAAGACGGGGTGGCGATGCCATCGTTGGCAGACGAGCAGGTTTTGGTCGAAGTGGCGTATGCAGGGATAAACCCCGTCGATTATAAGACGCGTCAAGGCAAAGGCTGGGGCGCAGAGGCAATTCAAAACAATAAGTTTGATAAAAACGAGCCAGCAATTTTGGGTTTCGATGTCGCAGGTACGGTGGCAGATAGCCGTAGTGATAAATTTGCCATTGGTGACCAGGTGGCGGCTTTGAGCTTTGAGGGCAGCTGCTACGCTGAATATGTGGCAGTGGATGCCAAACTGCTGGCCAAAGTGCCCAACCCTGTCACCCTAAAGCAAGCAGGCGCACTGCCTTGTATTGGCCAAACCGCGCTACAGTTTGTTGAGTTTGCTGCTATTAAAAAAGGCCAGCACGTCGTCATCAATGCACCCGCAGGCGGGGTGGGGCACCTAGCGATACAGCTATTGATGGATAAAGTAGACAACGACGATATCAAGGTCACGGTTATTTGCTCACCTGAGAAGTATGAAAAGCTTGCAGACTTAATCGATAAAGACGAGCTGGCAGGCTGGATTGACTATACCAAAGACGCGGCGTTTCCTGATCTGCAAGCTGATGTGCTACTGGATCTGGTCGGTGACGAGGCAGGCGTACGAGCGCTGAGCGTGCTCAAGCCCGCGGCTCGCGTTTTTGTGTTGCCGACTATCTGGGTTGATAAACTCAAAGCAGCAGGTGAGCAAAAGCAGCTAACGGTCACAGGCTACAAAGCGCAGCGCAGCGGTGATGATATGGCACGCGTTTTACAGCTCATCGCTGATGGAAAGTTGCGCTTAAAGATTCAAAGCGTCTACCCACTCTCGGAAGTGGTGGCGGCGCATCGTGAGCTACAAAAAGGCGATGCCTTTGGCAAGATAGTCTTACAAGTAAAATAAAAGACCGATTAGCCAGACCCTTGCAGTTATATTCGTTAAGTTGGCTGTAGGTGCCGAAAAGTTAGGCTGATGCGCCCATCGGCGACGGTTTTTGTCTTAGTGATGCTGTGTTTCCAAAAGCGCTGCGTCTCGCCATGCATGACGATTAGCTGACCGGACTCAAGATAAAGCGCGACTTTGTCTTGAGTTTTTTTGTGCTTAAAGACAAATTTACGTGTGGCACCCAGTGATAAAGAAGCAATCACAGGCCGTGCGCCCAGCTCTTTTTCATCATCGGCGTGATAGCCCATGCCATCATGACCTGTCGGATAATAATTGAGCAGACAAGAATTGAAATTGGTATCAATACCGATGCTTGATAGTTGCTGTTCAATATGGTGTTTCACGTGAAACACGGTATCTGACCATGGTAGGCTGTGACGGGTATGTCCTGAGTACTGATAGCTCAGATCTTTTTCACCCATCCATACCACTTGGCGAGTGGTGATGTGCGTCTTGCCAAATAAGGTCACGCTATCAGGCTGCCATGGTAGCTCGGCCAATAATGCATCGTAGAGCTGGCAATCATCATCGATGATGCGGCCGAAGTCATTTACCCTACCATCATAAGGCAATAAGTTATCGGTTGGGGCAGGGGCAAAAAGGTCGCTCATGGCTTATATTGCTCAGCTTAGTGACTGTTTTTATAATGCTCATTGATAATTTGCGCGCACAGTTTGGGCGCTTCCATTGGCAACAGATGACCGTAATTTGGCAAAGAGATGATACTGTCGGCAGGGACGAATTTTTGCCACTGCTTACGGACTTTATTGCTGATAAATAAGGTCGGCTTGCCCGTGATCAGTGTATAAGGGCAGCGGAGGTTTTTTAGAGCGGTGTCGATATGCGGCGCACCAAAATAGTTGGCAAGCTCTTGCTCTGGGGCAAACATCAGCGTGTGGCTACCATCGGCATTGACGCTCAAGCTTTGCTCAGCAAACACGTATAAATGCGCATCGCTGATGCGTTTGTAGGCTCGGTTGGCGCGTAGGGTTTGATAGTACGCATCAACGCTCGCCCAAATAGTGGGTTTGGTCAGCGTACTTTTAAATGGCTCTCGACTGAGCAAAAACCGCCGCGGCAATAAGTTATACAGTCGTGCTTGGTTTTTGGTAAAGGTGACCGGCTCTATCAGATACAGCTGGGAGAATAAATCTGGGCGTTTGGCGGCGGCCATGGCGGTGGCAGTGGCACCTTGCGAATGACCGATACCCACCACAGGCCGATCTTGGGTGCGCTCCAAAAATTCAATCAATAGCTCAGCGTCTTGCTCACGAGTGAGGCGGCGTTTTTGCGGCTTATCGTACCAGTAGCCGCGTAGGGCAAGCGCACTGATATCAAACGTTGCTGCCAGCTCATGCAGCAGCGGCGTATAAGTACCGACCGTAAAGCTGTTGCCTCCATAAAAGTGCGCAGGCGCACGTTTGTTGTGCTCTGCTGCTACTGATGGGTTGAGACTGCCAAGGTCGTAGTAGCGTGCTTGTTTGCCGCTTAGGTTGATACGATGGGTAAAGGCTTCCATAAACTGCCCACTTCCTTATGTTTTATTTTTATGATGATGGCGGTCTAGGGGGTGTCTTCGCCCAAAAACCCGCCGCTTTGACGCTGCCACAAGCGCGCATAGACGCCGCCTTGTGTCAACAGCTCGTCATGGCTACCTTGCTCGATGATTCGACCTTTTTCCATCACTACCAGCCTATCGAGCGCAGCGATGGTAGAGAGGCGATGGGCAATGGCAATCACAGTTTTGCCGGTCATGATATCGTTGAGGCTCTCGGTAATGGCAAACTCAATCTCAGAGTCAAGCGCGCTGGTGGCCTCATCCAATAACAAGATCGGCGCGTTTTTTAGCATAACACGAGAGATGGCGATGCGCTGACGTTGACCGCCGGAGAGTTTGACGCCACGTTCACCCACTTGAGTATCAAGACCTGTATTGCCTTTATCGTCATATAAGTCTTTGATAAAGTCCCATGCTTGGGCTTGTTTGGCGGCATGGATAATCTCTTCGTCAGAGGCGTCGGGACGGCCATAAGCGATGTTTTCACGTACGGTACGATGCAGCAGTGAGGTGTCTTGGGTCACCATACCGATCTGCTGACGCAGAGAGTCTTGTGTGACGTCATCGATCGCTTGACCATCGATATATATCTTGCCGCGATCGACATCAAAAAAGCGCAGCAGCAAGTTGACCAAAGTGGATTTGCCCGCTCCTGAGCGCCCGACCAAGCCGATTTTTTCTCCTGGTTTGATATCCAAATAAAAGTCATCAAGCAGCTTGACCGAATTGTCTTGCGCCATGTCAGTGGTCGCTACCGACGGTTTAAACGTTTTATCGGTGGCGTGAAGGGTATCGCGGTCTTCATTCTCATAGCTAAAGTCGACATGATCAAAGACGATATGCCCCTCGGTGACGCGTAGTTCAGCTGCGTCTGGCTTATCGACAATCGTCTGCGGCGCGGATAGCGTGCGCATGCCGTCTTGTACCGTGCCGATACTCTCAAAGAGGCTGGCAGTCTGCCACATGATCCAGCGCGTCAGGCCATTGAGGCGTAGCGCCATCGCCGTCGCCGCGGCAATCGCCCCGACCCCGACCGCGCTTTGTTGCCATAGATACAGGCCAATCCCTGCGGTACTACTAACCAAAATCACACTGATAAGATGGGTAAAAATTTCTAAATAACTGACCCAGCGCATCTGCGCATGTACCGTTCCTAAAAATTGCCCCATGGCGTTTTTGGCATAGCCAAGCTCACGGCGTGAGTGGCTAAACAGCTTGACGGTCATGATATTGGCATAGGCATCGGTGATACGCCCCGTCATCAACGCGCGCGCGTCTGCTTGTACGATGGCGGTTTGTTTGAGTTTTGGAATAAAATACCATATCGCCAGCGCCACCAACCCAAACCAGAGGATAAAGGGAATCAATAATAAGCTGTCTAAATTAAATAAAATAATGCCACTGGTCACAAAATATACGGTGACATACATAAACATATCTGTGACGGTCATCACCGTATCACGCACCGCAAGCGCTGTCTGCATGACCTTGGCCGAGACGCGTCCAGAAAACTCGTCTTGATAAAACTGCATGGACTGCCCAAGCATACGCTGATGAAAACGCCAGCGCATCTGCATGGGAAACACGCCTTGCAAGGTCTGAAAATGAATAAACGAGGATAAAGCAATCCAAAACGGGCTGACAATCATCACCGCCAACATCAGCAGCAGCATATCGCCTTTTTCTAGCCATAAGTTCTGCGGCGTATAGACGCCAAGCCAGTCGACGATATCGCCAACCCATGCAAACAGCATCGCTTCATAGATACCGATGCCTGCTGACAACACCATAAACAGCAGCAGCCAGCCGCGCAGTCCCTTTGTACAAGCCCACAAAAAATGCAGCATACCGTCACGAGGCGAAGGCAGCGGCATGGGGGTGGTGGGGAAGGCCGGTAAGCGGTTTTCAAAAAAGCGAAATAGAGCATTCATAGGCAGTGATAAAACATCAATAGCAGTACGCCAAAACAAACGATGACGGTCGTTATTTTGAATCTTTACTTTGTGATAGGAAGTGCTGGCTATTTTAGCAAAATTCCCTGTCAGACCTGCAGGCTAATTGTAATTGCATGAACACGGGTGCCATGAATATCAGCACAATAAAACACCAAAAAGCCATTGTTGTATTGGAAATATTTTGTTACGTTTTATGGTTTTTGTATTGTTTGCTATGGCTTTGCATATTGCTGACGCGCGATGTTGCTCTGACATGAATAAAGGATAGAGGTAGGGGTTATGATGTATTTGGTGGTAGCAGTACTGTGCAGTGTGGCCGTCTCGGTACTGCTCAAAATCCTGCGGCAAAAAAATATCGATATTCGCCAGACCATCGTCGCAGGTTATCCTGTGGCTTTTTTGCTGACATGGTTTTTATTAACGCCAGATGTCAGCGGCATCAGCACGCTTGGCAACGCTTGGGGCATCATTTTGGCGCTGGGGATACTGCTGCCGACGGTTTTTATTATCTTGGGCCGTGCGATTGCATCGGTCGGCATGGTCGCAACCGACGCCGCCCAGCGCTTGTCGTTGATTATTCCTATTATCGCCGCTTTTTTATTATTTGGTGAGGTGCTGACGGGCACGCGAGTACTCGGTCTGGTCTTAGGGTTTTTGGCGTTGGGGGCGTTGGTTTACCGGCCCAAACATACCGGTGGAGGCGAGCACGCTAGTATGAGCCAGCCAGCCGCGCGTACTCCGCTATGGCTATTTGGTGTATGGGCAGGCTATGGCATCGTCGATATCTTGTTTAAACAAGTCGCCAAACAAGGCACGGCCTTTCCACTGACGCTGTTTGTCAGCTTTGGCGTCGCAGGATTGTTATTGCTGATTTATTTGCTTGTGACACGCGTGCGTTGGCAGGGTAGTGCCTTGGCAGCAGGGCTATTACTGGGCGCTCTAAACATGGGTAATATCTATACGTATGTGCGCGCCCACCAAGTATTGTCCGACTCTCCTAGTATAGTCTTTACTGGGATGAACGTCGGGGTCATCGCCGTCGCGACGCTCATCGGCGTGGCTGTGTTTAAAGAGCGGCTCGGTCGTATCAATGTGCTAGGCTTGCTGCTAGCGATTGGCTGTGTGGCGGTACTGTTTTTGGCATAAGGTTTTGGCATAAGAGTTTGATGTAAGGCTTTGGTGTACGTGGTTTGGCATAAAATTCTTATACCTGTAGTCGATGCACTCTAAAAAGAGCATGGCGCTACTGAAATGCTGTTTTTAAACGTAGGTTGCGCAGCCTTTGGGAACGCAGCACGCCAGTAAAACTTATACCAGTAGCGTATTTAAATTTATATAACCGTTTTATTTTCAACTGGCTATTTTTAACTGATATAGCATAAAAATTGGCGGCGCTGTCACGCATCCTATATAGGCAGATACAGCATCCTATGGTAAGGTTATCTACAAATAGCAAGGCTCATATAGATTGAGCCAATTGGTGATGTTTGGTTTTAATCAATAAAAATAGGATACCTTTTCAATGGAATACCAAAAACAACGACAGCGTATAAAGGATGGTTCAGGGTTTATCGCCGCGCTTGATCAAAGTGGCGGCAGCACACCAAAAGCCCTAGAAAACTACGGCATCAGCAGCGATGCCTATGACAATGATGACGCGATGTTTGATCTGGTGCACGAGATGCGCGCGCGTATCATGACCTGCGACTGCTTTGATAATAAGCGCGTGCTGGGGGCGATTTTATTTGAAGACACCATGGAGCGTGAGGTCAGTGGCAAGCCAACGGCAAACTATCTGTGGGAAGATAAAAACATCGTGCCGTTTTTAAAGGTCGATAAGGGTTTGGCCGAGCAAATGAGCGGCGTACAAGTCATGCGCCCGATGCCAGAGCTAGACGCGCTACTGGATAAAGCCAAAAACTATCCCGTGTTTGGTACCAAAATGCGCTCGGTGATTTATGAGCCTAACGTCGATGGGATTGAGCTGGTGGTGCAGCAGCAGTTTGATGTGGCTAAGCAAATCCTCTCCAAAGGTTTTATGCCCATCGTAGAGCCTGAGGTTAATATCGATAGCGCCCAAAAGCATGAGTGTGAAGTGATACTCAAAGCAGATATTTTGCGTAACCTTGAGCGTCTAAGTGACGACCATCAAGTGATGCTCAAACTAACCTTGCCAGAAGAAGAGGGTTTTTACCAAGAGCTGATCGATCATCCAAAAGTGTTAAGAGTCGTTGCCTTATCTGGCGGTTATAGTCGTCGTGAGGCCTGCGAAAAGCTTAAGAAAAACCCCGGTATGATTGCCAGTTTCTCGCGTGCGTTTACCGAAGGGTTGAGCAAACAACAAAGTGATAAAGAGTTTGCTGATACCATGAATGCCTCGATTGCAGAGATTTATCAGGCCTCAAATGTGTAAACGGCTCTTTGGCTAAGAAATACTTATCATAAAAAAGCTCGCTTCTTATGCATGTAGAAGCGAGCTTTTTGCTATATAAAGTCATTAGACCTCTTGCAAAAGTAGTTGTAAGACACAACGTATATTATTGAACTCTACTTACTTAATAGATATGCCAAACATAGATAAGCTACTCAAACAAAGTGACGCTGGTTTTAAACGCTACACTGGCATTCATAAAGCCACC
>NZ_JAWJBL010000005.1:0-311317 GCF_032842965.1 Psychrobacter sp. CAM01 | reverse complement strand
CAGATATCCCAGCTTCTGCTTCTTTTAATATCGATACGATTTGGGTCTCAGTCATTCGTTTGCTCATATCAAAACTCCTTATGTGTATTTTATAAGAAATTCTACGTTTGAGCTGTGTTAGTTTAGGGGATAGTTACAATCGTATACTATGGCTGCCACCTTATAGCCCTGATTTGAACCCTATCGAGAAAAAATGGGCTCAGGTGAAGTTTCTACGCCAAGGCTGGATGGAGAATGATTTATCTAAATTGTTTTATGATATTTGTTCAAGGCATAACAATTTTATTTTGAACTGACTATACTATAAATGCAAGCTATTATGCTCTAGATAATAGGTTAGGTTAATTTCGAGCTTATTTTACGATTTTGATAAGAAGACTAGAGCGTGTTGAACATTCATAATTTGAGCCAGATATAAGCACAAGCAAGAGCGACCGTATTCTCATAACTCTGCTTGAGTTTATCAAATCTGGTGGCAACCGCCCTATACTGTTTTAGCTTGGCGAAAGCACTTTCTACTAGATGCCTTGCTTTATACAAGTCCCAGTCCATATGGTCGTTAGAAGACTGAGTGTTTCGTTTTCGAGGGATGTTATCATGCGTCCCTGCTTGTTCAATATGCGCTCGTAGTGAATCAGAATCATAGCCTTTATCGGCACATAAAACCTCTGTATCACTCAAATCAACTTTGTCTATTAAATCAGGTGCGACTTTAACATCGTGGGTTGTGCCATCTGACAAGATAAAGGTAATCGGATTGCCATGAGCATCGACCGCTAGATGAATTTTAGTGGCACGTCCTGCCACACTTCTGCTAATGGATTGTAGGTTCTCATTGCCACCACTGCTGTGCTGATGCGCCTTGATATGAGTACCATCAATGAAGACCCACTCAAGGTCTGCGTCTTTGATCAGTAACGTAAATAATGCAATCAGCTTATTACTGCGAAACCAGCGCTGGTAAGCTTTATAGATGGTATTAGACTTGCCAAAATACTCGGGTAAGTCGCGCCAAGGGCAGCCAACACGCATGCGATAAAGCACGCCTTCAACCGTTTGTCTAAGATTTCCTTTGTCATAGATATTAAGTTCTAGTAATATGGGTCTTAGTCTTGTCCAGTGTTCATCTTTGAGCATGGTGCGAGGCATAGCGAACGATATCTTTTTTGTGTGAGAACTTAAAGATTAACCGTTCGCTATTTTTTTTGCCATTAATTTGTCGCCAATGTTCAACACGCCCTAGTTAACTCGCTTTAGGACAGCAACGGCCGCGCTGTCCTAATTTTTTAATGCTATCTTAGTTTTGAAATACAGTGCATAGCAGCCATGCGGCTAGTTTTGGCGATGAGAGGACATAAAGTCCTTGACGCGCTCAGAGGTAGGATTGTCAAATACTTGCTCAGGCGTGCCGATTTCCTCAATGACGCCTTGGTGTAAAAACACCACCTTACTTGAGACTTCGCGAGCAAAGCGCATTTCGTGAGTGACAATGAGCATGGTACGCCCCTCTTCTGCCAGCTCGCGCATCACCGCCAGTACCTCATTGACCAGCTCAGGATCGAGCGCCGAGGTCGGCTCATCAAACAGCAGTACTTGCGGCTGCATGGCAAGCGCGCGAGCGATGGCGACACGCTGACGCTGACCACCAGAGAGATTGGCCGGATAGGCGTCTTTTTTGTCAAGCAGCCCTACTTTGTCGAGCAGTTTTTCGGCATCACTGATGGCTTGGTCTTTTTTGATTTTTAGGACCTGTGTCGGACCTTCGATGATGTTTTGCAAAATGGTCTTGTGCGGCCACAAGTTAAAGTTTTGAAAGACAAAACCCACGCGCGCGCGCAAGCTTTCTAACTGCTTGATATCTGCCGCTTGTAGCTCGCCTGATTTGGCAGGTTTTAGCATCAGCTCTTCATCACCGATGAATATACGACCTTGATTGGGCTTCTCTAATAGGTTAATACAGCGCAGCAACGTAGATTTGCCTGAGCCGGACGAACCCAAAATTGAGATAACATCACCATCATAGGCGGTGAGCGATACCCCTTTTAGCACTGCTAATGAGCCGTAGCTTTTATGGATATCTTGTAAATCTAAGGCGATAGGCCGAGTCGGATTTTTTGCAGTATCAAGCATGGTTTAGCAGACTTCCAATAAATATGAGTGAAAACACGAATAAAAATGTGCCATTGTCTCTTATTCCGCAGCAAAAAGGCAAATATTATCTATGTCAGGTACCTAAGCGTTTGGCCCGTGTACCACGTTAGCCACCCTTTACCCACATAAAAAAGCCCAGTCTGCATCGACAGCACTGGGCGCTATTTTATCACTTTAGCAGGCTCGGCGTGCTGTTATCTTATCGCCTTTGACGCCTACTTATCTGTAAAAAACCTCAGGCAGCACCTATCGTCTAATCCTCTTGTCTAATCATCTTGTCTAGTCAGATCGCTTAATAAGTTGAGATGTGCTCTGAGCTCTCTGTACCATCTAATACTTCGGCATCGTCAGCAGTTGCCACCGCGACATCATCATTGTCGCCTACCACCATTGCGTCGTCGACACTGGTATCAGCACTTGCCACTGCCACATCATCAGAAGACTCTGCAGTCGCAACACCCGTCGCCTCGGTCTCTACTGTGGTTTGCGCGTCGACAGCAGGCTCGGTCTCCATCGGCGTATCGTCTTTTTTGCCGCAAGCGCTGAGTGTCAAGGCAGCCGCCACCAATCCAACGGTTAGCCATTTTTTGTCCATTTTATAGAGCATAGCCATGTCATTCTTCCTCATTAGTACAGAGTATATTGATTTATTTGACAGGGGCATTGGCGTTCGGCCGCCCCTACTTGACCCTTCACTATACTGATGATGTCGTTCGACTACCTTAGTAGTTACGGCGCAATTGTGTTAAAAACAGGTAACTGTCATGTAAGCGCCCATGGCACACCGCTAAAAGTCGACAAATAGATGCGGTCAAGCGGGCGCTGTTCACAAAATCGTCTTTACTATCGACGCAATCTCCTCTATGTTAAATAGCACAATGCCATCTGAGCATTTAACCTTCTATATTTGTTAAACTTTTGCCTTGCTAGGCGCTTTTATTATTTATGGCATTGATCGCCCTGTCAGACACTGATAACCATAAGGACATATTTATGACTCAAACCACTACTACAGACGTTACCGCTTATATGCAAACGGTCGGCAAGCAAGCACGCGCCGCTTCACGCGCCCTCGCAGCAGCCAATACTGGCGATAAAAATGCGGCGCTGATGGCGATTCATGACGTACTAAAAAACGCCAAATCAGACATCTTGGCCGCCAACAAAATCGATATGAACAACGGTCAAAAAAACGACTTGGACACCGCGCTACTAGATCGCCTTGAGCTAAACGACGCGCGCTTCGACGGTATGCTACAAGGCCTAAAAGACGTGGCAGCATTGCCTGACCCTATCGGTGAGGTCACTGACATGACCTACCGCCCCTCTGGTATTCATTTAGGCAAAATGCGCGTCCCCCTCGGTGTGGTCGGTATGATTTATGAGTCGCGCCCCAACGTCACCTTAGAAGCTGCCTCTTTGGCACTAAAATCAGGTAACGCCATCATCTTGCGCGGTGGCTCTGAGGCTTTTGAGTCCAATCAAGCACTGGCCAAATGTATCTTACAAGGCCTAAAAAAGGTCGGCCTATCTGAGCACAGCGTACAAATATTGCAAACGACGGATCGCGCGGCGGTCGGTGAGCTGATCACCATGACAGATTACGTCGATGTCATCGTACCTCGCGGCGGCAAAGGCTTGATCGAGCGCATCAGCCGCGATGCCAAAGTACCGGTCATCAAGCACTTAGACGGTAACTGCCATACCTTTATCGATAGCGATGCAGATGCCGAAACGGCGATTAAAGTCAGTGTCAATGCCAAGACCCATCGTTATGGCACCTGTAATACCATGGAGACACTATTGGTCGATGAGCATGTCGCAAGTGAGCTGTTGCCAAAGATTGCCGAAGCCATCATCAAAGCGGATGACGCCATGCAACTGCGCCTTGATGATAAGTCACAAGCCATCTTAAATGACAATGCGGCCTTGCAAGGTCATTTATCAGCAGCCACTAGCGAGGACTGGGATACCGAATATTTGGCCCCTATCTTGGCGGTTAAGGTGGTATCTGGTATCGACGAGGCCATTGAACATATCAACGCCCATGGCAGCCATCATACCGACGTTATCATCACCGACAACTATACCAAATCGCAGCGCTTTATCCGTGAGGTGGATTCGGCCAGTGTGATGATCAATGCTTCTAGCCGTTTTGCCGATGGTTTTGAGTATGGCTTAGGTGCTGAGATTGGTATCTCAACCGACAAAATCCACGCACGCGGCCCTGTAGGGCTCGAAGGTCTGACCTCACAGAAATGGATCGTCTATGGTCACGGCGAGACGCGCGCGTAATTTATCATATACTTATCGACCGCTTATTACAGGCGAATTGGACGCAAACCTATCATCCATCGCCTAACTTCACGTATAATCCACCAAAAACGTCAGCTAAGTTGCTGGCGTTTTTTATTAAATTGCTACTGTGTGGCATTCAGCAGCCCGGGGTAGCAAACAAAAAACAGCTTTTATCTATCTAGCACATTCTTACCGCGTCATTACCTTGATATCCGCCATGAGCAAGGTATTGATTTTGGGCCGAACTTACGATATAAACCCACCCTTTGATAATGTTTTGCTCACGTCCGTATCGGTTGTGGCGCAAACCCTCATGCGATAGGCTTTGCTGAGATCAGCAATCATGTGATAAGTAGCCCCATCATGGGATGAGTAGTCAATGGCTTCCAACGACCTAAAGGACGATGCCCTTATGCAAAGCGGCAAGCAAAACAATAGCAGCCCACGTGCCACGTTATTTGGTGTGTTGGCTCTGATTGTCGCGGCGATTTATTTTTTCGCTGATATAAATACTGCTATAAATACTGGGGCATTGGTCGATCACACTGAGCGTGCTGCGGTCACCGAATATCGCGATAGCGCCGAGCCTGACCCGAGTATCGACTCGGCTGCCCTATCGCAGCCAGCTAGCAGCGCCGACCCTATCACGGGTGACGCGCAAATAGACCATACCATCGCGCTGATTCGGCAAGGCGGGCCGTTTCCTTACCCTCATAAAGACGGCTCGACTTTTTATAACCGTGAAGGCAGGCTACCGATACAGACGCAAGGCTATTACCGTGAGTACACTGTGCCCACGCCCGGCGTATCGCACCGCGGTGCTAGGCGTGTCGTCACAGGCGGCCATCCGCCCACCATCTACTATCTGACCGTGGACCACTACGATAGCTTTCGTAAACTGGAAGTAAAATAACATGAGCCAAGCCATTTACTATGTCAGTCCTGACAGCGCCGAGCACGATAGGGCACTACAGCAGGCAACTGCCATCCCTATCGCTGACGTACTCAACAAGCACACGTTGCTGAGCAGTCTGGCAGCAGCGTGCCACTTTCCCAGTTATTTTTCGCACAACTGGGACGGCGCTTGGGACTGTTTGACCGACAGCGATGTGACCAAGCTGGTGCTGGATTTGACGACGGTAACCGACATAACGACTAAAGACTTTTCGATGTTTCAACGCATCATTGAGGACGCCTATAAAGAATTTGGCAAGCCGCAACTGTGGGTCATAACACCGCCGACAGACTCCGCTTAACCAAAAATCATCACCAAACCTGAATTCGAGATAAAGCCATATTTATCCCGAATTCAGGTTAATTTATTTTTATAGAAAGGATTAACGTATGGAAATTACCTTAAACGGCTATTACACGCTGATACTGGCCACTTTAGTGCTGCTAATGGGGCGCTTTTTGGTCAAAAGGATTAAATTCTTAGAAGATTTTAATATTCCAGAACCAGTGGCTGGCGGCTTGGTCGCGGCAATCGTGGTCTATATTCTCAATACGGTGTGGGGCTATACCTTCAACTTTCATCAGGGGCTCCAAACTGCGACCATGCTGATGTTTTTTGCCTCCATCGGTCTCAGTGCTGATTTTAGTCGCCTAAAAGCTGGTGGCACACCGCTGCTGATTTTTACGATCGTGGTGTCGGTGTTTATCGTGCTACAAGACATCGTGGGCGTTGCTATGGCCAGCGTGTTGGGACTCGATCCTCTGCTTGGGCTGGTGACAGGTTCCATCGCGCTGACGGGCGGACATGGCACCGCAGGCGCTTGGGGCATTACGCTAGAAGAAGACTATGGCGTGGTGGGTGCGACCACACTTGGTATCGCAGTGGCCACTTATGGTCTGGTCGCAGGCGGTATCATCGGTGGCCCTGTGGCGCGCCGCCTGATTCGGCGGCTCGGTCTCAAGCCAACCCCTGCCAACCCCAACCCTAGTGATATCGAAAAAGTCGCTGGGGCGCAATCGCTATATAGCACCAAACATGATGAAGACACTGCACACAGCAATAAAGAAATCTTTGAAAGACCCGACAGTATGCGTTTTATCACCGCCTCCTCGACCATTGAGACCTTGGCGCTATTTGCTGCCGCTTTGGCATTTGCCGATGTGATGACGCTGTTGGCCGCCGACACTTGGTTTGAGCTACCTACCTTCGTTTGGGCGCTGGCAGGCGGTGTTATCATTCGTAATGTGCTCACCACTTTGTTTAACTTCGATATGTTTGATCGCTCAATCGATGTGTTTGGTAACGCCTCCTTGAGCTTGTTTTTGGCCATGGCGCTATTGTCTCTAAAGCTATGGCAGCTGACTGATCTGGCAGGCCCTGTGCTTATCATCCTATTGGTGCAGACCGCTATTATGATCATCTATGTTTACCTGATTACCTTTAAGGTCATGGGCAAAGACTATGACGCGGCGGTGTTATCAGCAGGGCACTGCGGGTTTGGTATGGGTGCGACGCCGACGGCGATTGCCAACATGCAGGCGGTCACTGATCGTTACCTGCCTTCGCCTAAAGCGTTTTTGATTGTGCCGATGGTTGGCGCGTTCTTTGTCGATATTGTCAACGCCACGATATTACAAATATTTATCAAACTGCCGTTTATGTAAGCTATTTAATGAAAAGTTAACCTGATTGCGCTTTGTAAGCCTCGATTATTTTTATAATCGGGGCTTTTTTGGGCGTTTGAGGTTTTTTTGGACGTTTAATATAAAAAAAGCAGCGCGCTAACAGTACCTAACCGGTTCGTTACGCAACTTCTAATGACACAAAACCCATTAGCCGTTATCAATACCTTATAAAAATAATGAGGCATGCTATGTTGATATTTGCAGTGATTGTTGTGGTATCCGGCGCTCTGATTATCGGAGCGCTATGGGGGCTTTATGGCCGCTTGCCAAGCTGGCTTGAGGGGAACTTATTGGCGGTCGCTGGCGGCGCGCTGATGATATCAGTGGTCATCGAGCTGGTGCAGCCGGCGGTGACTGACAGCGGGGTTTGGATTACCGCAGCTTTTACCTTGTTGGGGGCGATGGTATTTGCCGGTGTCGATTACCTACTTGACGAAAAGCTCAATGCCGATGGCGGCTCGGGGCTGCTAGCGGCCATCACTCTCGATGGCATCCCAGAAAACTTAGCGCTGGGTGTGGCATTGATCAGCGGCAACGTCATGCAAGTGGCAGCTCTGGCGGGCTCTATTTTGTTATCGAACCTACCAGAAGCAGCAGGTGGTGCCAAAGAAATGCGCCGCAACGGTGCCAGCAACAAAAAAGTGCTGATGCTGTGGATTGGGGCCGCGGTTTTATTATCACTGGCGGCTATCTTGGGCAAGGTACTGCTAAAAAATGTCGATGACGCCGTTATTAGTGCGATTAATTGCTTTGCCGCCGGGGCAGTCATTGCTTCTTTGGCAACCGAAGTCTTCCCGACCGCCTTTAAACGCAGCAACCATTGGGCGGGTATTAGCACCACCATTGGCCTCATCTTAGCATTGGCTCTAAACCAGCTTGGTAGCTAAAAGGTGTGTCAGGTAACTTTGTATAGTCAGTTCAAATTAAAATTGTTATAAATCTAAACGCGCAACTGGTATAAATTTTACTTGCGTGCTGTTATCACAGAGGCTGCGCAAAATTCATCCCAGCAGCGCTATGTCATTTTTAGGATGAATTGACTATACTATCAAGTCGTATTAACAGATAGTTTTTTAAAGTGACGGATTGCCCAGCTTTGTACGTATAGACGGTTTAATTCGCATAAACTGACCACTTAAAAAATAAACGCCCGCGCAGCAAAAAACCGCCTAGCCATTAAGTTAAGCGGTTTTTTTCAATCTAACGGTAGAAACCAAGCAATCAAAAATTACTGGTTTTTTTCGTAAACTGGTAGCTCTTTACAGATAGCTTCTACTTTGCCGCGTACTTCAGCAGCGACTTTTTCGTCACCGCGGCTGTCTAGTACGTCACAGATCCAGCCTGCCAACTCGCCTGCTTGCGCTTCGTTAAAGCCGCGCGTGGTAATCGCTGGCGTACCGATACGGATACCAGAGGTAACAAACGGCGATTTTGGATCGTTTGGTACAGCGTTTTTGTTCACAGTAATGTGGGCATCACCAAGCCACTTGTCTGCTTCTTTACCCGTCATTTCTTGCTTGACGAGGCTGATGAGCATCAAGTGGTTTTCAGTACCGCCAGAAATAATCTCATAGCCGCGCTCTTGGATGACTTTTGCCATCGCTTGGGCGTTTTTGACCACTTGCTGCTGATAGGTTTTAAAGTTGTCTTCTAGCGCTTCTTTAAAGCAAACCGCTTTTGCCGCGATGACGTGCATGAGCGGGCCACCTTGGTTGCCTGGGAAGACAGCCGAGTTTAGCTTTTTCGCCAGCTTTTCATCACGCGCCAAGATCATACCTGAGCGCGGGCCACGTAGGGTCTTGTGCGTGGTGGTGGTGACCACATCGGCAAAGGGTACTGGGCTTGGGTAAACGCCGCCTGCAACCAGACCCGCCACGTGTGCCATATCGACAAGCAAGTACGCGCCCACTTCGTCGGCGATATCACGGAAACGCTGCCAATCAACGACTTGTGAATACGCTGAGAAGCCTGCGATGATCATCTTTGGCTTGTGCTCACGAGCCAGAGCGTCTACTTGGTCATAGTCGATCAGACCAGTGCCTTCGACGAGGCCATACTGTACGGCGTTGTAGTTCAGGCCTGAGAAGTTGATGTGCGCGCCGTGGGTCAAGTGACCACCAGCGTCTAGGCTCATGCCAAGTACGGTGTCATTGGCTTCTAACAAAGCCAAAAATACGGCAGAGTTTGCTTGACTACCAGAGTGTGGCTGGACGTTGACGTATTCTGCACCAAACAGCTCTTTTGCGCGGTCGATGGCCAATTGCTCGATCACATCGACGTGCTCACAGCCGCCGTAGTAACGCTTGCCTGGATAGCCTTCCGCGTATTTGTTGGTTAGGTCGGTGCCTTGTGCTTCCATAACCGCTTGTGAGCAGTAGTTTTCTGAGGCAATAAGCTCGATATGGTTTTCTTGACGCACGCTTTCGGCGGCCATGGCTTCTGCAAGTACTGGATCAAACTCTTTGATAGAAATATCTTTAAACATAATAATGTCCTAGGTAGTGGCTATCGTTAATGGTAGTGTTTATCGAAAAGAAGCGAGTAGCAAAAGGAGGTAAAACAGGCAAGCACAGGCAATTGGCCTGTCATTGACGTGTCTATATCGACAATCAAATCGACACGCAGGCGTCGATATCATCGCTAAAGTTTAAGTGTAACATGAAAATTTGTATGGTGAGCGCAAAAAAACCTCACGCTAAGCTGAACAAATTAAATGGCCTTATACTGCAAATAAATAGCCAATAAAATAAAGTATTTATCACGGTATATTTATATGCTTGGATATAAATTTTTCTATTCTCTATTGCAGCCTATCTGTGGTTGTCTATTTTGGCTGAACGCGGGCAAAAACGTCTCGCTGATCAGCAGCGTACGCCCATACCAGTCATAACGCGTTTGCCGTTGCCAGCCTTTGGCCGTCTGCGAGATAAAACGCTGATTGGGCAACGTGCGACTGCGCTTAAATAACACATAACCGATGGGCGTACTCTTGAGCTGCTGCAAACGGCGGGCGCGGCCTTTGAGACTGGGCAACGGAAAAGTACTCTGTGCCTCGACCCACGGCTGCTCATCATTGCCATACAGGTACACCTCGCGTACCCACGCCAGCATCGGCCGATTTAGCTGCGCGCCTCGTACACCCAGCTGGCGTTTTTGTGCCAATGTCAGCGCGCGATAGCCCTCAAATCGGCGCTCAACGCGCAAGGGCTGCCGAGCTTTTACCTCTAGTACAGCAGTCAAAGAGCCTTCGACATTGAGCCAAGCGTGTAGCTCGGCGGACGGCGGTGCAGGGCAAAACAGGTGGTTACTAGGCATAATAAGCAGCTAATGATGACGGATAAAAGACGGATAAAAAAATAGATGAGAGCAGCACTAGCGACTGGCATCAGCGGCGGGCATATTATCAGCATTAAACGGTAAGGCGTCAAATGCTCGTCGGCGATACTCAGCCATATGCTCTCTATCTCTACGGCAAAAGTCCGCAATCGCTGGCACAAACCGCCCATCATAAACGCGGTGCAACGAATGGGTCGTCGTCGGTATAAAACCGCGAACCAGCTTATGCTCGCCTTGCGTCCCTGGATCAAAATAGCTCAAGCCCTGCTCGATAGCAAACTCGATGCCTTGATAATAGCACAGCTCAAAATGCAAGCTGTCATAATCCGCCAACGCGCCCCAATAGCGACCGTATAAAGTCGCGCCTTTGCTATCGGGCTTATCGTACAAAAACAAACTACTGGCAATGATATCACCATGCGCATCACGCGCTTGAGCCAGCATCAGGTGCTCAGGCATACTCGCGGCCAACGCCATAAAAAAATCTAACGTTAAATAAGGCTGCTGGCCGCGTACCGCATAGGTCATCACATAGCAATGGTAAAAAGCATGCCAGTCCTCCTCACAAATCGCATCACCGCATTTACGCTGACAACGGATGCCTTGCTCGGTGACCTTGCGGCGCTCAGCACGGATGGTCTTGCGCTTTTTGGCTCTTAACGTTGCCAAAAACGCCTCAAAATCTGCAAATGGCTGCGCGCCTTTTAATAAGTCTTGGTTTTGCCACAAAAACTGACAGCCCTGACGCTCCAGTATCGGTATGTCGATGGCCACCACTGCACCGCCCTGCTCTTGCACCGCCAGTGCACTCATAACATCACTGTCTGTCGGCATGGCGGCAGCTACAATATCGGCCAGCTCAGGCGTGACAAACAGTCCATGCCAGCTTGATGCCCCCACTTGCTGAGCAATATCATCTACGCCTGCTAGGGCTGTCTTTATGATATCGGCACGCAGGCGCTCGCCATCAGCCAGCCAAAACCGCTGACCGGTAATCGGCGTATAAGGTACGCTACTGACCAGCCGCGGATAGTAGTCAACACCATAGCGCGCGTAGGCCTCTGCCCAAGCATGATCAAACACAAACTCACCGCGGTGGTGACCCTTAATAAAGACTGGTAGCACCGCTATAGGATGCGTGACGGATACCTCGTCGCCTGCAGTCTCTGATGCCTTATTGTCACCGTCAGAGTGTGCCTCGTTGTTTTTGACGTCAGCGGCGCTTGGCGGCGTTGTACCCTCATCGACCTGATGGATCAAGACATATATCGGCAGCCAGCCTGCCTGCTCACCGATGGCGCCCGTGTCTGCCAGCGCTTGCCAAAAATCAAAGGACATAAACGGCGTGTCTGGCGTTTGCCACTTTGCCATCTGCTGCCAGCTGGTATCACTCATCAATGCGTATTTTAAACGTATGCTCATGGTCACTCTAGCCGCTCTATGTGTGTCAATGTTTTATTTAGGACGTATATCAGTCAATCACTCACAAAAACAGCCAAACATGGTGAGATGCCTGCGCGCGTCAAAACGGCAGCAAATATCAGCCATCGCCACGTTACCTCAGGCTTATCGCTGTATGTGAGACAAAGGTATGCCCTAACCTAAAATAGCCTAGCAAATTTTTGCCGGTTTGCTGTCACAATTTGCAAAGCGCACTCACCACTTTATAAAAACCACCAACAGTGAAAGCGCGGTTTTAGAGCGACGCTTGATAATCAGAATGGATAATGGAGGTTTGGGAGTCTGGCAAGTAAGAATGACGCACGGTTTGGATTTACTTAATTGATAACGGGTAAGCACTCATGAAATGGCAGTAATCGCTGGGAAAGGATGATATAAAAGCGGATGACTGGTAGAATAACGCTGTTCTTAGCTTAATATAATTTTGGTACATAGGACATAAGCGAAAACAGTATACTTAGTTCATGATATAGGATTGACACCGTATCGAATTTATAGTGGATCCTTTATAATATACTCTTAGCCATTTGCTTTTAGATCGCTTTTTTTAGATGGTGATATCACCATTGCAAGCGCCTTTTGAATAAAACCAATTAAAGCTAGCCACTATGGTTATAAAGGCTAGCCAACAGCAACAAGAAACTTAAGTAGCCTCAACCATTGCAAGAGACTACATATAATGTACGGTATCGAACCATAACGTTTGCTATTGCATAGTATTATTTAACGATATGTCGTTTAACGATTTGTAGCATTATATTTGAGCTTTATTATTCACTACAGCCTATAGGAATATTCTACTAATATGTCAAAAATTATTTATACAAAAACTGACGAAGCCCCAGCGCTGGCGACCTTATCATTCTTGCCGATTGTCAAAGCCTTTACCAAGACAGCAGGCGTTTCTGTCGATATCAGCGATATCTCCGTGGCCGCGCGTGTGTTGGCCGAATTCCCTGAGTACCTCACTGAAGAGCAGCGCGTACCTGATAACCTCGCAGAGCTAGGCCGCCTAACCCAAGACCCAAATGCCAACATCATCAAACTGCCGAACATCAGTGCCTCAGTACAGCAGCTAAAAGCCGCTATCAAGGAATTACAAAGCAAAGGCTATGCCCTACCTGACTTCCCTGATGAGCCAAAAACTGAGGAAGAAGAAAGTATCCGTAAGCGTTACGGCAAAGCACTAGGTAGCTCGGTCAACCCCGTACTGCGTGAAGGTAACTCTGATCGCCGCGCGCCAAAAGCGGTCAAAAACTACGCACGTAAGCATCCGCACTCAATGGGTGAGTGGAAACAGTGGTCAAGCACCCACGTCTCACATATGCACAGCGGCGACTTTTATGATGGCGAGCAATCGATGACCCTCGACAAGGCGCGTACCGTACGTATGGAGCTGTTGCTCGAAGATGGCACCACCAAAGTCCTAAAGCCAGAGATTGCTTTGTTGGACAAAGAAGTCATCGACCTGATGTTTATGAGCAAAAAAGCGCTACTTGAGTTTTATGAGCGCGAAATGGAAGACTGCCGCGAAGCAGGTATCTTATTTTCATTGCACGTAAAAGCCACGATGATGAAAGTCTCGCATCCAATCGTCTTCGGTCATGCGGTCAGAACGTATTATAAAGACGCTTTTCAAAAACATGGTGCGCTCTTTGATGAGTTAGGCATCAACGTCAATAACGGTATGGCATCACTTTACGAAAAAATCAAAGAGCTGCCAACCTCTCTACAAGAAGAGATTGAGCGCGACTTGCATGCTTGTCAAGTGCATCGTCCACGTCTGGCGATGGTTGACTCATCAAAAGGCATCACCAACTTCCACTCACCAAGCGATGTGATCGTCGATGCCTCAATGCCTGCGATGATTCGCTCAGGCGGTAAGATGTGGGGTGCGGATGGCAAAATGTACGACTGTAAAGCGGTCATGCCAGAGTCTACCTTTGCGCGTATTTATCAAGAAATGATCAACTTCTGCAAATGGCATGGCAACTTTGACCCAACCACCATGGGTACAGTACCAAACGTCGGCCTCATGGCTCAAAAAGCGGAAGAATACGGCTCACACGACAAGACCTTTGAGTCAAGCGACGCTGGTATCGCGCGTATCGTAGATGTGGATACTGGTGAAATCCTCATGGAGCAAGCCGTCGAAAAAGGCGATATCTGGCGCATGTGTCAGACCAAAGATGCCCCGATCCAAGACTGGGTTAAACTGGCCGTACGCCGTGCCCGCGAGTCAGACACACCTGTGATTTTCTGGCTAGACCCATACCGTCCGCACGAAAACGAGCTGATCAAAAAAGTCAAAATGTACCTAAAAGACCATGACACCGATGGCCTACATATCGAGATCATGTCTCAGGTTCGCGCCATGCGTTATACCTTAGAGCGCGTCGCTCGCGGTCTAGACACCATCTCTGCTACTGGTAACATCTTGCGTGATTACTTAACAGATTTGTTCCCTATCTTGGAGCTTGGTACCAGTGCCAAGATGCTATCGGTCGTGCCACTCATGAAAGGCGGCGGTTTGTTTGAGACAGGTGCAGGCGGTTCAGCACCAAAGCATGTCGAGCAATTGGTAGAAGAAAACCACTTGCGCTGGGACTCACTAGGCGAGTTCTTAGCCCTGACCGAATCTTTGGAGCATTTGGCCAAAAACGACAACAATGCTAAAGCGCAAGTATTGGCAGACGCCCTCGATAAAGCCACAGAAAAACTGCTAACAAACAACAAGTCACCATCGCGCAAGACTGGCGAGATTGACAACCGTGGCAGCCACTTCTACCTAGCGATGTACTGGGCAGAAGAGCTGGCCGCTCAAGACAAAGATAGCGAGCTAAAAGCGCAGTTTACACCACTAGCAGAACAGCTGCAGCGTGACGAAGCGGCTATCATCAAAGAGTTAAATGATGCTCAAGGCAAGTCGGTAGATATCAAAGGTTACTACTTAGCCGATGAAAAACTGGCTGAGCAAGTGATGCGTCCAAGCACGTTGTTCAACGAAGCGATCGCCTCATTATAATCCGATGCGCCGCTGATATGCCTGAGCGCTGGGCGTAAAGGATATATTGAAGCCTTTACGCCCACTTTTAGCATAAAAAACACCCTTTAGATCTGAAATCTAAGGGGTGTTTTTTTGTTTATTTTTAGGATGCGTCCTTATGTAAAGACGCAGATTCGGTTGCAGACATACCCCGGCGTTTAAGCGTGCATGTGCTTGATAATGGCTTTACCAAACTCAGAGGTACTCAGCAAAATAGCATCTGGCATTAACCGCTCAAAGTCATAGGTCACTGTTTTATTGGCAATCGCCCCTTGGATACCGCTGATGATCAAATCAGCCGCTTCCGTCCAGCCCATGTCACGCAGCATCATCTCAGCTGATAAGATGAGCGACCCTGGGTTAACTTTGTTTTGTCCAGCATATTTGGGCGCCGTACCATGCGTCGCCTCATAAACCGCGATTGCGCCGCCTTTATTGGCACCTGGTGCAATACCGATACCGCCTACTTCTGCTGCAAGAGCGTCGGATATATAGTCGCCGTTTAGGTTGAGCGTTGCCACCACTGAATAATCAGCAGGACGCATGAGGATTTGCTGCAAAAAGGCATCAGCGATGACGTCTTTGATGATGATGTCATTGCCTGTTTTTGGGTTTTTCATCGTCATCCAAGGCCCGCCATCCAATAGCTCGGCACCGAAGCGCTCGGCGGCAAGCTCATAGCCCCAATCCTTAAACGCGCCTTCAGTAAATTTCATGATATTACCCTTATGCACCAAGGTGACACTAGGCAGATCATTGTCGATGGCATACTGAATGGCCTTACGCACTAAGCGCTGCGAGCCTTCTTTTGAGACAGGCTTGATGCCGATACCGCAGTCATCATCGAAGCGAATCTTGGTGACGCCCATCTCTTCTTTTAAAAACTTAATGACCTTCTTAGCCTCGTCACTGCCCGCCTTCCATTCGATGCCAGCATAGATATCTTCTGAGTTTTCACGAAAGATCACCATGTCCGTAAGCTCAGGATGCTGCACTGGGCTTGGCACCCCTTCAAACCAGCGCACAGGCCGCTGGCACACATACAAGTCGAGCTCTTGGCGTACCGCGACATTGAGCGAGCGAAAACCGCCGCCCACTGGGGTCGTCAATGGCCCTTTGATACTGATGACATAGTCTTTTAAAATCTCCAGCGTCTCGTTGGGCAAATAATCCCCATCGTATACCTTTGCCGCTTTTTCACCGAGATAGGTTTCCATCCAAATGATGGATTTTTTGCCATGATAGGCCTTATCTACTGCTGCATTGACGACTTTTATCATCACAGGCGTGATATCGACTCCGATACCATCACCCTCGACAAAAGGGATAATCGGATGATTGGGCACATTTAAAGACAAGTCAGCATTTACCGTGACTTTTTCGCCGTCTCTTGGGACGATCACTTTATCGTAGGACATGGGTGACACTCCTTAGTTATTTAATTATGAGTTATTTAATTATATATCTTGGTTATTTATCGTTATTTTGCCAATCTGATGATTAACGCCTTATGTCATTTACCATACTGCAAAACTTACCAGAACCATAGAGGATAAAAACACAACTGGCTCATAACGAGCATAATTATAAAGATAGTTTATACAGCATTAACAAATCACAAGACGTTATATGCTAGGGTTCTGATGAGACGCGACCGCCTGCTATTTCGCCATTTATCGTTTAAATTTATATAACAGTTTTATATTCAACTGGCTATATAGCCGAGTCCAAACAAACCAGATACGTGGCTATCAATGCGTTCTAATGAAACGTTGTGTCGTTTTATATCGGATTGACTATGCCGCCTATCGGGATATCAAAGATATAAAACCATAATGGCAACATGGTGTTTATTCACCGATGGGACGGTGTTATAGTCGCAGCATTCAAAACCGATACCACACCAACGGTTACAAGCGGCGCTGTTTATACTTGTTTTATACTTCATAGTGTCCTTTGACCGCTTTGTCAGTTTATTTTAGGAATGTTTACACCATGCCGAGCTCTAGTCTCATTTTATTTAATAAGCCTTATGGGGTGCAAAGTCAGTTCCGTGACGACAATAATAATGACCACGCCACCCTATCGGCATACTTTACCGATAAGTCGCTGCGAGTGGCGGGCCGGCTTGATGCAACCTCAGAGGGGCTACTGATTTTGACCAGTGATGGCCGAGTCAACAAGGCCATCACCCAGCCACCATCGGCGGCGAGCTTTAAAAAAGACAAGCACAAGCAAGGCAAAACCTATTTGGTGCAAGTCGAAGGGATAGCAACGCCTGCACAGCTACAAGCCCTGAGCAAAGGCGTGCACTTAAAAGACGGCAAAACCTTACCTGCGCTCGCTCAGATGGTCACAGAGGCGGATTTGCCAATAGCCTTATGGCCCCGCAATCCACCGATACGTGAGCGCAAAAACATCCCAACGTCTTGGCTAATGCTGACCATCTACGAAGGCAAAAACCGCCAAGTCAGGCGTATGACCGCTCATGTGGGTCTGCCGTGTCTGCGTTTGATACGCTGGTCGGTTGCAGGGTTTGAGCTAGGCCGTTTGGGGGTCGGTGAGTTTGTCCGTATTCATCTAAATGACGAGCGCTGTCGACAATTAGGGATTGGGCACACGCTCTAAACATCATGTCTCGAACTGGCAAGGTTTATCTGTTAAGATTCAGCACATTACGAATATTATCTCATCACTCGTCTTTTTTTATTACTGCCGCTTATAATAGGAATATGTCATGATTGCTTCTCGTCGCTTTTCTTTGCTTGCCACCAGTATTGCTGCTGCGCTGATATTAAGTGCCTGTCAGCCGGCAACTGAGGATGAGGCGACGCCTAGCGATACCGCAACGCCGCCCGTGACCGACCTAGAGGTCAACCCAGCGGATGCGCAAACGGATGATGTGCTAGCAGAAGATGATGCAGCAAACGAGACACAAATGACCGATATGCTCAGAGACTATACGAAGGCGATGACGCGTATGCACGATGAGATGATGATCGGTATGGGTTATAACGATCCTGATACCGCGTTTGCCAAAGCCATGCTTGGTCATCATCGCGGGGCAATTGAGATGGCGAAGATCCAGCTAAAACACGGGACAGATGATAGCATGCGGCAACTGGCGCAAAACGTCATTGATGCCCAGCAGCCAGAGATTGATACGTTAAATAAATGGCTTGCCAGCCACCCCGACACCGTCAAAACCAACCCGCATACAGAAGCCATGCAGCAGGCGTATGCCAGAAGCATGGATGTCTTACACGGTGATATGGTGCTTGGTATCGCCGACCCGCAGCCAGACATGGCGTTTGCTCGCGGTATGCTGCCGCATCATATCGGCGCGGTAGATATGGCCAACGTACAGCTCAAGTACGGTACTGACGAAGAGATGTGCCAGTTGGCACAAAGCATCATCGACACCCAGCAAGCTGAGATTGAGTTGATGCAAAAATGGATTGCAAGCCATAGCGCGGACACCGCTGAGACAAATACCAGTGCAGATGCGGACTCTACTACTGAGGCGTCAGACGATCATGCTCAATCGTCTCAATCTCAGCCGTCTAAGGAGCCTGCTACAGCACCTGTCAAAGATGGTGAGTCGTAAATATACATGAATACATATGGCAAGCCAGCTGTGTCACCAATCCTCTCTCTGGCGACACAGCGAACCGCCTTTAGCCTTTAGCCTTTAGCCTCTAATCTACTCTACTCTCAGACAACGAAAGGGCGACTTTAACCTACCTATCCGCCCACACATTTAGCCATGTATGCCAGCCTGCTTGGATCGGCGATGCCGCCTCATCACTGGGCGATGTGCTGGTGGGCGTTGCAAGATGCAAAGTGACTTTATAAGAGCTATCTTGATGGAGGCCATCTTTATAAAGGCTATCTTGCTCAGTATCTGCCGGTGCTCCTTTGTTTTCGGCGGCCGCTTTGGGTAATACGGTGACCGACATCAGCTCATCTCGGCGAAACAAATGACAGTCAATCTTGCGCGCAGACGTACTCAGAGACAATAGCTGTTTGGCATCGGCTTTGATACCATCGATGGCGACGATCACATCATGGGCGGAGATACCCGCACGCGCCGCTGCACTACCGCGCAGGACTCGATTGACTTTGAGGCCTGCTGGGGTGTCGCTACAGCGCATACCCCAAGGCATGTGCTTGTCCGCCGTATCCTTACTATTGACATGTAACTTGACACCATTGGCACTCAGCAATGTCTGTATCGGCAATTCCTCAACGCCATTAACGTAGCGGCGCTCAAAGTCCTGCCAGACATCAAGCGGCATAAACTGACTGATGACCGCGCCCATATCGGCACTGCTGATACCGATGCGCTTCTTGTCATTTTGCTTGGCCTGTCGATAGAATGCCTGTATCACCTCAAACAAGCGATAGCGTCCCTTGGTTTTCTCAAGCAAAGTCAGATCCAAACAAAGCGCTACCAAGGCGCCTTTATTATAATAACTGATACCTGCGTTACCTGTGTTTTCATCATTGCGATACAGCTTAATCCAAGCATCAAAGCTCGACTCAGCCACGCTCTGATATGCGCGCCCTGGCGTCTGGTAGTAGCGATTGATTTGCTCAGCCAGCAGCTTCAGATAGCTGGCTTTATCGATAACGCCTGATGCTTGCAGCATAAAGTCGTCCACATAAGAGGTAAAGCCCTCAAATACCCACAGCAAAGGCGTAAAGGCCTCCTTTCGAAGATCAACCTCGAGCATCACATCGGGGCGCACCGTCTTGACCCACCATGCGTGGAAGTACTCGTGACTACACAAGCCCAAAAAACGCTGATAATCGCTGCTGGGTATTTTTGGCTCATCGACACTTGGCAGGTCGCGGCGCGGGGTGATCAGGCTGGTAGAATTGATATGCTCAAGCCCGCCATAGTCCTGCCCACTGGCAAAGGTCATAAAGGTATAATCTGCAAAAGGCGCATCGCCTAGCCAGTCTACATAGCTTTGGCATATCTGAGTGATGTCCTGCTGCAACCTGCCCATATTGCTGCTGTGCTTGCCTGACAGATAAAAACGGTGACGTAGCGTCTGATGCGCGCTGTCTTGAATAATAAAATCAAACCTATCTTGCTCGGCAATCTCAAACGGATAGTCAATCAAGTCATGATAGCTGGGCACTTGTAGCGCAAAGCACAGCTGCCCCTCTAGCTGCAGCTCTGTGTAGTCCAGGCCTATCGCCAGACAAACACGCGCCTCATCCTTATCTGCCAAAAACGTTGCAGGAACGATGAGACTCACTTGCAGCTTTTGCTGCTCTTGCCCTTCAACAGCCAATGCAAGCGAGGTAAAATTGCCATACAGTCGCTGCTGATCGACGTAGGCGGTACGCACCGACAGATCATAACAGTAGACCTCATAATGAACGCTGACGCTCTGCCCTGCCTTTATCTGCGGAAGCTGCCATGTATGCTTGTCTATTTTTTGGCCACGATAAGACTGTGACGACGTATCACGAGCTGTATCCTGCTCATCTAGCACCTGATAATGGACAGCGGTAATATTGCGAGCAAACTCGCGCATCAAGTAGCTGCCTGGTATCCATGCAGGTAGCCAAAGCTGCGGTCCATCGGTGCTGGCGGTAAAGCTCAGCGTCACATCCACCAAGTGCTCAGCAAAACGGGCAAAATCGAAACGATAACGAATGTCGATGTCTGCTGTACTCTGTACGTTGGCATCATAGTTGGCTGGCTGCTCATTGGTCTTTGAGGTAGTCTTTGTCATTTTCTTGTCTCATTTTTATGGTTATCATTATGGTAGAAGCCCGACAGACAAAACGCAACTGATAAGCGTTTTATACTGGAGCACTCAGGCATCTGGCGAGTCCATCCGTTTATATTTCAAAAAAAATAGCTATTTAACGTGATTAATTGGCATTTTTTCTGTTTTTTGCCTTGAAAGTTATCAAAGCCATCTCAATTAAAGATGCTAACTGCTAAAGTTACTTTTACAAACCGAAATAAACTGATGATAATTGACTAATGACGTGGCTATTTGGCTGGCTGATTGGCTTTTTTAGGTTTATTGCAACCGTATTTAATTTTTTACATCGATATATTTAGGATATTTTATGACTACTATCGCAAAAGACACCGCCGTCACATTCAATTACACGCTAAAAGACGACGAAGGCAACATCCTTGACCAATCGCCAGAAGGTCAACCACTTGCCTATCTACATGGTCACAGCAATATCATCCCAGGTCTAGAAAAACAACTAGAAGGCAAATCTGCTGGCGAAAAAGTAAACGCTGTCGTAGAGCCTGCTGATGGCTACGGTGAGTACCAAGAGCAAGCGGTACAGCACGTGCCACGTGAAAACTTCCAAGGTGTCGACGATATCCAGCCTGGTATGCAGTTCCAGTCAGAAGCGGGCGGCCAAGTGATGCTAGTGACCGTCACGGCAGTAAACGACAAAGAAATCACTGTCGATGCCAACCATCCATTGGCTGGTAAGCGTTTGACGTTTGATGTTGAGATTCAAGAAGTGCGCGCTGCTACTGAAGACGAGCTAAACCACGGCCATGTACATGGCGCTGGTGGCGTTCAGCACTAATCGCTACTTGCATTTGATAAGCAGTAAAAGGTCTGGTGGCTTTAAGATACATCAGCCAACTGGCCAACAGGGTCGACTCAATTGAGTCGGCTTTTTTTATGCCTGCTGTTTTGTGCCTGCTCGTTTATACGGTACGTTTATGGGAGCAGCGTTTTTAACAGCTGACCGAACTATGCTAGCACAAGTGTCATTGAGAGCGGCACAATGGTTTACCACTAAATCGTCATCCTTTAGACGTAACAAAGCCGCATAACGACAAGCATTATGCGGCTTTTATCACTAACCATCCATGTTAATGTTATCAAATACCTAATCCCGGGGTATCTCATAACTGACAGGCATCCAGCCTTATCATCCCTAATCAGTAAACCACCTATCCCTGATGCGACCTTTAAGATACCAATCCCTAGTATCCCTGAACCGTTCCGTTCAATCGTGCCGTACAGTTATAATCGCAGATTGCCCTATCGTTAGTAAGAGGTCGAAACGTCAATCGGTGTAAGCATATGCTTACATACCATTGTTATCTCGATAGCACTCGTCATTTCTCTAGCGCCTCTTTAGGGCTCAGCAGCTGCTTCGGTTCTGCGCTTAGCATGATATAAGCAGCTTCATTGATAAAGGCTTCATCCTCTGGCAGCTCTGGGCGCTCATTGGCTTTCATCTGACTGCGCTCTTCAAATTTTGCATCCATCGCCGCTTGATAGGTATTCCAGTCACTATAAGGCTTTTCGCCCGTTGCAATCAGACGCTTGTTTTCTGCCTCAAGCGAGCGTTTTTCGATCAGCTGCATCTTGGCGCGGCGGCTGTTGATATCCAAGCGAATGGGTTTTTTCTCATCTTCCATATCACGGATATCATTAAGCATTGAAAGATAAACGAACTGCGGGTTTTGCTGTTGGCGAATCTTGGATTGTTGATTGAGTGTCGCCAAGGTATCGCTGCTAAACTTACCCTCAGGCTTGTACGGCGCTGTCTTGATGGTATCCCAAGGCAGGGCTTTTTTCTGCGCGCGCTCTCCAAAGGTCGCATCATCATAGATATTGACCAGCTCGATATCTGGGACGACGCCTTTGTTTTGCGTACTGCCGCCCGTCACACGATAAAACTTACGCTGAGTCAAGGTCGCTGTCCCAAGCGCTAAACTATCAAGCTGGATCTGAGCAGAGCCTTTACCGGTGGTCGTACTACCAACGACCAGTCCGCGTCCGTAGTCTTGGATAGCGGCAGCAAAGATTTCGCTGGCTGAGGCAGATGCTAAATTGGTCAGTACTACCATTTTGCCATCATACAGCTGCTCGCCGCCATCGTTGTCGCGGTAGACTTGGATGTTGCCACGGTTGTCACGAATCTGCACGAGCGGCCCGCTCTTGATAAAAAAGCCCAGCATCTTGGCCACTTCATCCAAAGAGCCGCCAGGGTTGTTGCGTAAATCCACCACAAGACCATCGATATTTTCTTTATTAAGGGCTTTTAGCGCCTTTTCGGTATCGATACTGACGCTGCGATAGTCTTCGCCATTGCGCCGTGCGCGGTAATTGAGATAAAAACTGGGTATCTCAAGCACACCGATACGTTTGGGCGTTTTGTCGATATTAGGACGCTGTACTTCGACGATGCGATGCTTGACGCCCGACTCTTCTTGTTGAATGATATCGCGCACCACCGTCACGGTGCGAGCACTTGAGTCTGGCGTATTGGGCTGACGTAGTTTAAGAGTCACTGAGGTGCCGCGCTTACCGCGAATCAAACTGACAATCTCTCGCGTCGACCAGCCGACCACATCGGTCATGTTTTTGCCGTCTTTGGCGATACCGACGATCAAGTCATTGGGTTTTATCTGGCCAGTTTTGGCTGCAGGGCCACCATCGACTAGCGTGACAATGCGCGTATAGTCTGGGTTTTTGCGATCTGGGCGAATCGATACACCGATGCCTTCTAGTTGCAAGCTTGACTGAATTTGCAGCTCAGTCGCTTGAATAGGCGCATAATAGTTGCTGTGTGGGTCATAGGTCAGCATCGCTGTATTTAAAATCGTCTCCATGATTTCATCGTCTTTGAGACGTTTAAACTGCTCTTGCTGACGTGTGAGACGTTTGAGTAATATCTCACTTGGTGTGCGTTTGTCATCACGGACGAGGTCTTGACCACGCGTGATATCGGGGTTGTTTAAAAATACCTGCTCTTTGGCTTTTTCGTCTTCTTGCCCTAAGGTGATGCTAATCAGCTGAAATTTTAGCTGGCGCGTCCAGTAGTCACGTTGCTCTTTTTTGGTCTTAAAATGCCCAAGCTTTTCACGGTCTAAAATGATGGTCTCATCACCCGTCAAATCAATATCGGTCTTGAGCATTTTACTTGCCATGGCGAAGTACTCACTTGAGCGCTTGCGATAACGCTCAAATATCTCCACCCCCGCCGACAAATCTCCACGCTTGAGCCGCGCGCCAAACTCGTCAGCGTATTTTTTATTAAACTCATCGACATCAGATTGCAAAAACAAAGTGTGATTGGGGTCTAGGCTATCGATATACATCGATAAAATCTCGCTACCCATTTTGCTATCGAGTGGCTGATTGAGATAATGACTACGATCTAGCAAGGCGGCGACTTGGCGCGTGGTGACTTTTTGTTCAGGCGTCGGTACAAAGCCTTCGGTGCTGGTCTCTGCCACAGCGGTGCTATAGCTTTGGGTTAAAATGATACCGGCGATGCCCACTGACACTGCACTGAGTAACCACTGTGCTGGTTGTTTTTTCATCATATATACCTAGTTTTTTAAGTGAGTAATAATATCGTTATTGTAAAAACCCAGAAGGCTTTGCTCTGCTGCTATCTTAATACCGTCTTTGTCATTACAACCATTGGTATCGCAGATTGTAGTGGTTGTAATAGTTGACTACCTATACGGCATTCTATACAGAATTGACCAGATAGCATTAAAATATCGTGAAAAATCAATCAATATTATCACGAGCATCCATATAAAACTGTCTTAAACTGTATAAACAATCTT
This sequence comes from Psychrobacter sp. CAM01, assembly GCF_032842965.1. Classification (NCBI taxonomy): domain Bacteria; kingdom Pseudomonadati; phylum Pseudomonadota; class Gammaproteobacteria; order Moraxellales; family Moraxellaceae; genus Psychrobacter; species Psychrobacter sp. CAM01. Next base: position 286,787 of record NZ_JAWJBL010000005.1, on the reverse strand, counting down.
ACACGCTACGCCGCTCTGTACCAAACTTTCTGTCATATTTGTCACAGTCCATCTTTGCGTTGCTAGTGCTTTTTGTACATCGACGAGATCACTCATTAAACCTCATAAGCCTATAAATTTAAAGCCATTTATCTGGCGCATTATACGCCGTGCCTAATAACTGTCATAATAAGCCCATCTACACAATATACTAAGGCATGTCTGTCGCGAGCCGACGGGACTTAAGCTGTACAGTCTTCACAAATACCGTCACCCGCCTTAGTACTCCTTATTGTTAATCTTATTAAATGACAGTAACAGCCGTATTTTAAGATAACCACTTATCAAGTAATAACCAAAAAGGATAACGCAATGTATGGCGTTTTAATGATTGATATCGATAGTACCGCCCTGACCGCTGAAGATGTCAGTTTAATCAAACAAGCACAAGTCGGCGGTGTGATTTTGTTTGCCCGCAACGTCACTGACGCCGCGCAAGTGCGCCAGCTGTGTGATGACATACGCTACCACAACCCTGATATCTTGATCGGCGTCGATCAAGAAGGTGGACGCGTGGCACGACTACGCAACGGCTTTAGCCCTTTGCCAGCGATGGGCAAGCTGGGTGAACGGTTTGAGCAAGATCCGGCGCAGGCGCTGAGCCTCGCTTATGACTGCGGCTATCTGATGGCGACAGAGGTGCTGGCCGTGGGGATTGATTTGAGCTTTGCGCCTGTGCTTGATAGAGGCGGTATCAGCCAAGTCATCGGCGATCGCAGCTTTCATCAAGCGCCGCAAGCCATCATTGCCTTGGCCTCTCAGTTTATGCGCGGCATGAAAACCGCTGGCATGGCAACCACAGGTAAACATTTCCCTGGGCACGGTGCCATCGCACCTGACTCACACGTGGCAGAAGCAATTGATAATCGCAGCTTGGATGAGATCATCAATAGTGATATGCAGCCATTTGCCCAAACCCTACCATGGCTCGATGCGCTGATGCCCGCCCATGTGATTTTTTCGCAAGTGGATAATAAACCTGCAGGGTTTTCAAAGATTTGGCTACAAGACATCATCCGTGAGCAGTTAAAGTTTGATGGCGTGCTGTTTTCAGATGATTTGTCGATGGCAGGTGCGCAGGCGGCAGGCGATGTCAGTGCGCGGGTAAAAGCGGCCATCAACGCAGGCTGCGATATTGCTTTGGTCTGTAATGACCGTATCGCGGCTCATGAAGCCGCCCAAGCAGCGCAAGAGCTGCCCTATCCCAACCAAAACCGTGTCAAATCTATGTCCGGCAAGATACCTGCATGGCAAGGCGATCTTGAGTCAACTTGTCAGCAGTTTGACCACTGGCAGCAAGCCAAGCAAAACGTAACGCAGGCGTTTTTTGCAGCGGCCGAGACATCTGCTAATTATTCTGCTAGTGACTCAATAGACCCCACCGCTTATAAATAAGCGCTGCTCGTTTTTATCGCCATTTTTAAAGTGAGGACACATCCTAAATTCTATACTTTATTTTGTGTTCATTGCATTTTTGATAAATAAAGACCGCATTTTAAAATGCGGTTTTTATGAGCGTAGCTGATATTTGAACGCAGCTGATATTAGTTTGCTGGATCGATAACGCTACCTTGGGTGACGTCATCACCATCTGGCAATAAGTCATCGTTGTTGCTATCTAGCGGGTTTAAGTCTGGATCAAGCGCATCGTTACTGATTGTCGTGCCAGCATCTGCATTTGCCACGTTGAACTCATCGTTCACTACAAACTCGATGCGGCGATTGCGGAAACGGCCTTGTTCAGTTGAGTTATCAGCGATTGGCTCTGATTCACCCATACCTTTGGTGGCCAATTTGCTGGCATCGACTCCTTGGGCGACCAAATACTCTTTGACAGCATCGGCGCGCTCTTGTGACAGCTCGATATTGTAGTCATCAGACGCTTGGCTATCTGTATGGCCGATAATCATCAGCTTCATATCTGGTACTTCGGTGATGATTTTGGCCGCGCGGTCTAGTAGCGCTTTGTTGGCATCAGGGATGATCGCTTTGTCCAATTCAAAATTAATCACTTGTATACTCAGCGCGCGCGCCACATCACGAGGGTCTGGATTTTCACCCAAGTTGTTCATAGCGGCATCAGCGGCCGTTAGACTATCGTCAATCTCACCTTGTAAGTCCAGTGGGCCTTCCGCTTGAACAGTCATGGCTGGCGCAGCCGCTTGTAAATCGGTCACTAACTGTTGTAACGCAGCCTCGTCTGGGGCATTGACGGTGATGGTATCACCCTTGATGAGCATACTGGCGTTTGGCACGTTTTTGACGATGGGCAAAATAGAAGCAAGCTGAGCGGCGGCTGGCATATCGGTGGCAAAGTTATCATCGACGTCTGCGCGGCATTTATTGGCTTCATCGCCAAATGCGGCTGTCAATGCGTTCATCACTTTGCTTTGTAGGGTTTCGTCACCGGCATTCATACGGCAGGCATACAGCTCATTGTTTTCGCCTGTCGCGATACGCAGTGAGGCAGGCTCTACATCTGCGGCAACTGCCACTTGCTCATCGCCTGCTGCTTGTTGCTCACTGGCGACTGGTGTGGCAACTGGCTCAGGGTTTTCTTGACAGCCTCTGAGCAGCGCCCATGCCAATGCCCCCAAAATAATCAAACCAATAATCGGTAGCAGCGCTTTCATAAAGCTGCCTTTTTCTTCTTCAGTATGCTGCAATGGCGCGGTGCTGGTGGTATCAGAGATACGAGTACCCGCAGCTGGGGTAGCCGCCAACATACCAGCTGGCAAGACCGTACTTGCCCATGCCGGGATATGATGCTGGTAACTGGCCAAATTATCATTTAAGAACTGCGGCACAGGCGTGGTGCCTGCTAAGCTTTTGATTTCATGAAATGCGAGCGGTGCTGCCATCGCAATCAAGCCGCGAGCGGCGGTAGCATCGACATTGTGCTTGTCCGCCAGCTCACGCGAGATTTGATCGCGGTGAGCGCCTTCTGTCCAGACGCGGTCATAAAACCCTTGATCGTCACGGGCGATGTTTTCATTTGCAAAGCGTCCATAAGTATCATGATCAGCAAGACGCGCGGCAAAGATAGCATAAAACTGCTCAAGCAAGCTTTCTTTGGCTGGGCTGTGATCATCTCCTAGTACTGCAGGGCTGACGGTCCGTGTTAGATGACTGATAATATCCATTAGATAATTCCTCCGTTAATACGTATTTATGTAATTACACTCTTCACAATGCTTTTTTTAACAATACTTTATAGGTTCAACACTTTGTAGGTTCAACTCATACATTCAACTTTTGTTATTATAAAAGTATTAAGTATCCGTTCACAATCAACAGGTTGTTGTGCAAATGCTACGTTAAGTAATGTTTCAGTTGAGACACGTAACTATCTCACCCTAAAGCCCGCCCAAATGCGACTGTCCGACAAAAGCTTAGAAAAAGACTTAGAGAAAGACTTAAAGGAGAACACAGAGACAATTTTTTAGTAAAACGATCCATCTGTAGCCTCACATCGCTACCTAACTTTTGCTGGCTCGGCGACGATTATACTACTTGCCATTTCATCTACCTCTGATAGCGAAATAGGGCCTGATGGCCTAGCTTGGTTGTCATTAGACGGCATGTTATTGGGCAGGTCATTAGGAGCCGTGTTGGGCATATCGGCTGGTATACTGGCATCCTTGTTGGGCGCAGGCATAACGCTATCGCCTGTTTCATCGTCTGTTGCCTGATATTCGCCAGTACCAGTAGCATTATTGAGATACTGGTCATTGGGGTATGCATCATTGCTCAGACTGTCAGCATCACCCAATTCGCTGTTTGCCGCGCTCGGGTTATCAGGCAAAGGGATGGGTGCGGTACTATCGATGACCATGGCTGGCGCCAAAGCACGCATCTCACTGAGCAAATGCTGTAGCAGCATAGTATCTGGCGCTTCTAGCGTAAGTCGATCGTTTTGTAGATGCAAGCGGGCAAAGGGCGTGGATCTTAGCATCGTCAACATATTGGGCAATAGCTCCGCTGGTAAATTAGCAATACTGTTGGCAACCCCTTCTTGTACGGTAAACTGACATATCGTTGCCTGCTCACCAAAGCTTGATCTGAGCGCTTGCTGCAAGGTGTTTTGTAGTGCTGTATCACCGACAATCGCACTACAAGTGTATAGATTGCCACTATCGTCCACACCTACAATAACCTCAACGGGCGTCGACGCGGCTACTGGCTCAGGCGCAGGCGGCACGGACACAGGCTCGGTGACAACTGGCTCGGCTGGCGGCGCGCTATTGGGTTTTAGGACAAACGCCCATAAAGCAAGGCCAAGCGCAGCCACCGCCAGCAACAACAAAAACACCCGCACCAACAAGTCACGGCACTGATTACGGCTGCGTACCCTTTCTTGCTTTAGACTGGTGTTTTTGGCCAGATGATGCGCCGCTGGATTGGCATGGATAGCGCTACCTGCTTTATTAAAATGCCCCTCAGAACCATGTGTACCATAGGCACGTGCATTAGAGTCATCGGTATCGTTTGGGTTAATAGGCGCATGGGTAACCGTCGCTGCCTCGGCAGCCGTCTCAGGATCAGTTAAGCCGCCGCTGGTTTCGGCAGTTGACGATACACTAGGCGCGGCCGCATCGGGTTTTGGTGGTCTGCCTATACTGGCCGTAGCCATAGCCGCGGTGATGATAGGTGCTGACCATATCGGTAAATATGGGCGCAGCTCTGACATCTGCTGCTGTAGAAATGCGGGCAAAAACTGGCCATTTGCCAAGATCATAAGCTCCCGATAGACCAGCGGCGCGGCATTGATCAGTAGCTGTTTGGTCGCGGTTTCATCAATATGATGATCGGCTGCCAGCGCTTGTATCATCTCTTGCTTTACTGCAGAGTCTGGCCATAGCTGCGTAAAAAACGGACGCTCTACAGCCGCATCTGCACGGATTATCTCATCGCTACGCAATAGCTCAGAGTATATATCTGGCTGAGCCAAACGGGCAGCCAAAACCGCATAAAACTGCTCAAGCAAACTGACATAAGCCACGCTTTGGTGACTCGCCTGCTCACCTAAGACAGCTGGGGTCACGGTTTGCTCTAGTTGATCGATGATACTCATAGACGACTGCCTCTATCGGCCATTGATGGAAAGTTACAAAATGACAAGCTTGTGTTTTATTATGACTAGGGTTGACGCTATTGAAAAGCAGTATCGGTAAAGAAAAAGTACTGGCTGTAAGCTTTAGATAAAAACACCAGTGTCGCAAAACCACGCCGACATTGATGACCTATCATGCCCGCTCAAACGTTACCTTAGTCAGGTTTGACTGCTCTCAATCATTGCACGGCTACATTATTCACCAGAAAAGCATAAAAATGCAGCGTTTTGTCACATAATAGATTTTGGCATTGGCTCAACTACTGTTAGTATTATGATTGACCTCGGTGCTCGATCAGCAATAGTGGGTTTGTTATAAAACCGCTAGCGTAGGGCTGGGCCCGATACGGCTTATGCTAGGATTACGTAGACTTAAGATACATAAAAATAAAGTGATATAGGTTCAGTAGGCACAGCCGATAAGTAAAATGTAGCCCTCTAGGAGCACAATTTTAGCGTATTGATTTTTAAGTGGACTATCGCTAAAAACACAATTTATCATAAACCCTTGGTTATGAAGCTAGTAACGATCGTCAGTTTTTATGCAGCCGTAACGCTTAGGCTTTGAACGTTGTCATTTGTCGCATTGTCATACATCAGGCGCGGCCTAAGGATTTTTCTTTGTTAAACCATACCACTCTTATCATTATTATTACGGTTATCATCAGCTTGTTGGCATGGCAAAACAAACGCTTGTTTAACCGTTTTATTTTTTATCCACCAGCGGTAAACAACGGTCAGTGGGATCGTTTTGTGACGCATGGTTTTATTCATGCCGACAGTATGCATCTATTGTTTAACATGTTTACGCTGTATTTTTTTGGTCGCGCTATCGAAGGGCTATACCAGCCGTTTTTATTTGGCTATGGATTTGTGGTGTTTTATGTGCTTGCCATTATTATCGCCATAGTGCCAAGCTATCTAAAAAATAAAAACAATGCCAGCTATCTGAGTCTTGGCGCGTCAGGCGGGGTTTCAGCGGTGCTGTTTGCCTTTATCTTGCTGGCACCGTGGGAAAGCCTTTACTTGTTTGCCATTGTTCCGATTCCGGCGATTTTGTTTGCAGTAGCGTATGTGGCTTATAGTATTTATGCAGATAGGCGCGGCGGCTCAAATATCAATCATATGGCGCATATGTGGGGCGGCGCGTTTGGGGTGGTGGCCACGATTGTTTTAGAGCCGCGTGTCTTGCCGCATTTTCTCAACGCGCTGCTGTCGCCAAGTTTTTAGCGCCGCTATGGCTATGGCTGATAATGGCCGATAGACAATCATCTCATTGATGGTTTGACTTTCTATGTATTGCGTTTTTATAAGCGCATAACTTCTCCTTTATGTTGTTTCATTATGATTATAGATGTTATTGGTGATATTCACGGCTACGCAGACAAACTTGTCGGTTTGCTTAAGCAGTTGGGTTATGTCCATAATGGCCAATACTTTGTGCCGCTAAAGGGTCATCGAGCGCTGTTTATTGGCGACTTGATGGATCGCGGGCCACAGCAATTGGCGACGTTGGAGATTGTGTTTGCCATGCTAGACGCTGATGTGGCCGATGCGGTAATGGGCAATCATGAGTATAACGCGCTGGCTTTTGCCACCCCCGACCCGGACGCGCCTGGCGAGTATCTGCGCTCGCACGATGCGGTGCATACCCGTCAACACGAGGCGTTTTTGGCAGAAGTGCCTTTTGGCTCAAAGGCGCATCAGTACTGGCTCAAGCGTTTTTATGAGATTCCGTTGTGGCTTGAGACTGACTATGCCTGTTTTGTCCATGCCTGCTGGGATGTAGATAGCATGGCTGTACTAAAGCCATTGCTCACCGCAGATAATTGTCTGACGCCGCATGCGCTTGAGGTGACCTCGCGTGAGTTTAGTCCGGCCTTTGATGCGCTAGAGCGAGTGCTAAAAGGTGTGGAGACACCTTTGCCAGACGGCTTAGTGATGGTCGATAAAGAAGGCACGGAGCGCAAGCGAGTACGGGTACGCTGGTGGCTGGATGCGTTGAACCAGCGCACGCTGTACGAAATCGCTCGCGCGCCCGCCTCGGCATTGGCACAGATTCCTCAAGACGTCTTGGCTGATAATATCGATTTTGCCTTAAAGACCCACAAGCCTGTGTTTGTCGGGCATTATTGGCTGACAGGTACGCCTGAGCCACTCAGCGCGCAAGTCGCTTGCACAGATTATTCTGCCGCCGTAGACAGCGGCTATCTAACGTGCTATCAGCTTGATACGACCAAACCACTACCACTCACCGCAGATAGTTTTGTACAGTATCGTCACGATCAGCACTAAGACCGCGTATGATGAGCGCTACCTGCTAACACTTCTGTGATGCCTGAGGGGACAAAGACGCGATAATATAGCGAAACCTCAATCTTGGCTTTACGAATGCGGCAAAACTTTTGTATGATGGTCTTTTTGAGGATATCGCATCATGAGCACCCAATCAGCTACGACTCAACCTAACCCTATCGCCTCTCCTGCTGGCCAGCCAAAAGTCGGCATCATCATGGGCTCACAATCTGATTGGGCCACCATGAGCGCCGCCGCCCAGCTGCTAGCCGACTTTGATATTGCCTTTGATTGCGAAGTGGTCTCAGCGCACCGTACGCCTGATAGATTGTTTGACTACGCTAAGCGTGCAAAAGACAATGGCCTACAAGTGATTATCGCGGGTGCTGGCGGGGCGGCACATCTGCCTGGTATGTGTGCCAGCCAAACGCCGCTCCCTGTCTTTGGTGTACCGGTCAAGTCCTCCATGCTCAGCGGTTGGGACAGCCTACTCTCTATCGTACAGATGCCAAAAGGCGTGGCGGTCGGCACTCTCGCTATTGGGACAGCAGGCGCATATAACGCCGCTTTGCTGGCGATTCAAGTGTTGGCATTACATGACGAAGCGGTGGCCAGCAAGCTCGATACGCTGCGTCAGACGCAAACCGATACCATCCTTGCTAGCCCAACCCCAGGTATCATTAATCAATCCGCTTAGCTATTTATGGTATCTGGGCTGATGGCTATCATACAAAACAACGCGTGAAATAACTAGTCGAGATAACCACACGCAATAACCACTAGGAACCACCATGCAACAATATGCAAAGCCAAGCGATCACTCATCTTAGCGCGTCTAGCGATTGTTTAAAATGTGCGTTTAGCATGCGGGTTCACCCAAGAATAAGGTGCAGACATTGCGCCTTTTCCTATTTTAATACGCTCGTTTTCATCCATTATTTATTCAAAGAGTTACTATCATGACCACAGCCAATGCTTATCCTGTTACTCAAACTATCCGTACCATCGGTATCTTAGGTGGTGGTCAGCTGGGCATGATGCTCGCCCAAGCTGCGCTACCGCTCGGCTATCAATGCGTGTTTTTAGAGGACAATGCTGACTGCCCAGCCAGCCTTTATGGCACAGTATTTTCAAGCGCGCAGCTCGATGACTTTATCGCAGCGGCCGATGTCTTTACCTTAGAGTTCGAAAACACGCCAACTGCCACGGTCGAAAAACTGGCCAGCCTCTCAAAATCAGGCAACAAGCAAGGCATGTTTCCGCCGCCAGTGGCCTTAGATATCGCTCAAGACCGCTTAAAAGAAAAGCGGATGTTTAACGACTTAGCAATCGCCACGGTGCCTTTCCAAGAAGTCAGCTCTGAGGCTCAGTTAAAGCAAGCCTGCGATGAGTTAGGGCTGCCCATCGTTCTAAAAACCAGTCGCGGCGGTTATGATGGCAAAGGCCAATATGTCATCAAACAAGACAGCGATATCACCAAAGCTTGGCACGACCTCAAAGACGCGGTCAGCGGTAAAGGCAGTCTAACGCCTACCCCAGCGCCGCTGATTGCCGAAGGTTTTATCAACTTTAGCCGCGAGGTGTCTATCATTGCGGCGCGCGCCCAAGACGGTAGTGTGCGCTGTTATGATTTGGTCGAAAACCACCATCATCATGGTATTTTGGCCAAGACTCAAGCGCCTGCTGTCGGCACCAGCCACATCTTTAGCCAGGCTAAAGAAGCCATCACCACGATCATGAACCATTTAGGTTATGTAGGCGTGATGGCGCTTGAGCTGTTTGTCACCAAGGACGCGCGCGGTCATGACTATCTGCTGGCCAATGAGATTGCGCCGCGGGTACACAACTCTGGGCATTGGAGCATCGAAGGGGCAATTACCAGTCAATTTGAAAACCATATCCGCGCGGTGGTCGATTTGCCATTAGGCGATACTGATAACGTCCATCCAGCGATTATGGTCAATGTGCTGGGTCAATACCCTAACATCAGCGACGTACTGGCTATCGATGGTGCCCATTATCACAGCTACCACAAGGCTGAGCGCGACGATCGTAAAATCGCTCATATCACCTTGATGCCCAATGACGTCACTGATTTAGAGCCTTCGATGGCCAAGCTGGTCGCCATCTTACCCAACAAAGTCGGTTTGGATAAAGAGTACGCTGCCATCCAAAAGCCTCAAGAGCCGGCCAGTCCACAAACGAACAGTGCTGCCCAAAATACCAAATTGTTCGATAGCAAGGCCGCTAACACCGCTGTAACCCAAGCTACAGAGGGCCAAGTGGACAGTGAGGCGAAGGCACAGCTCACACAGGCCAAAACCACACAGGCCAAACAATAATGCAGATTTGGGTAGATGCAGATTCGGTACCATCCATTGCCAAAGACTTGATTATCAAAACTGCTGAGCGCACGCAAACGGCGGCGATATTCGTCGCCAATCAGCCGATTAAACTGCGCCGCTCACTCCTCCTTACCATGACGGTGGTACCATCGGGGTTTGATAAAGCCGATGATTATATCGTTGAGCAAATACAGGCAGGCGATCTGGCCATCACCAGCGATATTCCTTTGGCCAATGATATCTTGGACAAAGGCGCGTTGGTGCTTACCACGCGCGGCGTCATTTATAATAAAGAAAATATCAAGCAAAAGCTGAACATGCGTGACTTTATGGATACCATGCGCGGCACTGGCGTTTTAGAGCCACAAGAGATGAGTGGACAAAAGCCTTATGGCGAGCGTGACAAAAAAGCCTTTGCCGATGGTCTAAACAAGCTGGTACGCTGATCTCCCGCGTATTTCTGCGACTCTTGCAAAACCTATACACTCTATAACCAAACACTATGCAAACGGCACGCTTCATAACGAAGTGTGCCGTTTATTGTTGTTAGTCTATATGCAGTTTTTAAGATGTATGTTTTCAGACACGCTTTGATAGGGCGATGACATTGGCAACAGGCAGTATCGTTTAAAACACCGCATTATCAAATGCTCAATGATAAAAACGAAAACGTCATCGTAATTTATATATAACAATAGGAAGGCATATGAAAATTTTAGTGATTGGAGCAAGTGGCCGTGTGGGTACAGATTTGGTCGAGCAACTATTGGCAGACGACCATCAAGTCATCGGTACCACGCGTCAGGATAAAAAACTGTTTGATAACGACAATTACCGTCAGCTAGACTTAGATATCACCGCCGAAAAAGACGCCATCGCCGAGCAAATAGAGCAAGATATCGATGCGGTCTATTTTGTCGCAGGCTCAGGTGGCAAAGATGTTTTAGAAGTGGACTTACATGGCGCTGTAAAGACCATGCAAGCGGTAGAGGACAAAGGCATCAAACGCTATATCATGCTAAGCACGGTGTTTTCGTTAGACACCAGCAAGTGGGACACTCCTGGCATAGCTGATCTAAAAGAATACTATATCTGTAAGCATTATGCCGATCAGTGGCTGGTCAACGACAGCACGCTTGACTATACCATCGTACAAGCAGGGGCCCTAAAGGAACGTGCAGGTACTGGTAAAATCACCATCAACGATGACAATGCAGGCGAAAATGCGATTGCAGATGTGGCGGCGACCTTGACTGCGGTATTGGACGCAAACAATACCATCAAAAAAGTCTTTAGTCTACATAATGGTGAGACCGCCATCAACGAAGCCATCGCCACGTTGTAGTAGATAAACGACCGTTACAGCTGAAAAAGATAAAAGCGAGTCAGCCTTTTTGCTTGACTCGCTTTTTTATGATGGTCTCTTAAAAGACTTGACGCAGAACGCTTATAGCACAGTTACGCCAAACCACTAGGAAAGGCTATCACATCCTCTAAGCTGCGCGCCCCTGTTGTCACCATCAATAACCGATCGATACCAACCGCGATGCCGCTACAGGGCATCAGCGCATCAGAGGCTGCCAATAGATGCTCATCGATTGGCATGGCTGGCAGGTCATGCTGCTGACGCCGCTCATTGTCCTGCTCAAAACGCTGGCGTAACGCTGGCCCATCTGCCAGCTCATCATACGCATTGGCAATCTCGATGCCATTGATATACAGCTCAAAACGCTTGGCAACGGTATTACCTTCTTTATCCACCGCGGTCTTTGCCAGTGCTGCCGTCGCTGGTGGGTATTCAATAATCAGCGTCGGCAGATCATGACCTAAGTTTGGCTCAACGACGTGGCTAAACAGCAAGTCAAGCCAGCTTTGGCGGATGCTCTCCTCGCTCTGACCGGTGTCGTTTTTTTCGGCCTTATTGATGCCCGCATTAAAATCAAACCCCATCAGCCCTTTATCCTCTGCAACTGCTTGTAGCGTCGCAAGGCTAGCGGTCAGCGGATGAATCCCGACAAAATCCATAAAAGCATCGACATAGCGATAATGACTGAGCACCACTGCATGACCATATAGCGCTTCTAATAGCGCTCCCAGCTCGGCGGCCATATCCTCAAGGCTATAATGAGGCTGATACCACTCCAGCATGGTAAATTCGATATTATGCCGCGCTCCTATCTCATTGTCTCGAAACACAGGACAGATCTGATAAATCGGCACTTGCCAGCTGGCGAGTAAACGCTTCATGGCAAACTCAGGCGAGGTATGTAGATAGTAGGTGCGCGGCTTGTCTTGATAAGTGACCGCCGCGGCGACCGACTGCAAAAAAGTATCGGTATTGCCCGCTTGCGACAGTAGCGGCGTCTGCACCTCTAACACATGCCGCGCTGCAAAAAACTGCCGCACCTTACTCATAAAATGCGCGCGCTGCTGTGCCATGGCAAGCGTCATGGTCGGCGCATAACTGGGCTGAGAGCAAGCGTTTGGGCTTGATGTGACTGGTGCTTTGGAACTCATGATGATGTACTACAACTTTTTATAAAAACCTATGGAATATACGCCTAAAACTGCCACTCGCGGCGCAAATGATAATCACGGCGCAGCTGATCAAAAGCCGCGGCCTTTACCTGACCATCAGCGAGCGTGGCTCGCAGTGCTTTATCATCTTGCATGATGTCATAAAACTTAACCAGCCTATCAGGGTGCGCCTTTAGCTCAGACCACAAAAACATATTGAGCGGTAGCAGCTGATGCATCGACTGCACAGGGCTGATTGAGAGTTTTTCACAGAGCGCATCATAGATCATTTGAGTGCCGCGCAGCTTACCTTCCAAGGTGTAGCCGGCGATATGCGGGGTGGCAATCGCCAGTTTGCTTAGCAGTGCTTCTTCAATTTGCGGCTCATGCTCAAAGACATCGAGCACCACTTGCCGGCCGGTACGCTCAATATCCGCCTGCAAGGCAGCAGCATCGATGACGGGCCCGCGAGCACTGTTGATTAATAAGGTACTGGCTGGCATCGCATCCAGAGCGCTTTTGTCGATCAAATGCCGCGTTGGGTACTTACTGGCATGACTACTATGATTGGTACTGCCCGCCGCACTAGTCGCACTCGATTTGTCGGTCAAGGGCACATGCAGGCTGACCACATCGCTTTGTTTGATGACTTGCGCAAAGCTGGCATTATTGAGGCTTGAAGCTGGTAGCAGCGGATCATAGCCAAGCACTTGCCAGCCCAGACTACTGGCATATTGCGCCAAGGTACTACCGATATTGCCCAGTCCAATAATGCCCACTGTGGGCGGCGTCGATGACGGCGGCCAGTACTCAGGCCGCAAGGTCAAAATAGCGCTCAGCACATACTGCGCCACAGAGTGCTTGCTACAGCCTGCTGCATTAGCAAAGTGAATACGTCGCGCCGCTAAGTAATCTTGATCGACATGATCGGTGCCAATCGTCGCCGAACCGACAAACCTCACACTGTCGTTGTCTTTCAATAAATCTGCGTTGACCTGGGTCACTGAGCGTATCAGTAAGACATTGGGCTGCGTATCTGCCAATAGCTGCGCGTCGATATCGCGCCCTGCCACTTTGATCATACGCACGCGCCGACCTGTCGTCCCACTGAGCGTATTATCATTAAAAAACTCAGACAAGCTGGCGATATTGCTATCGGCCACGATGGTGAGGTCTGTTGCTGCATTTGGTTTATTTTCCATTGCCACATCCGCGTTTTTATTTAACATGGTCGTGCACCTCTATTCTGATTTAGTCACAGTTGGCAGCGTCTGAGTCTCAGACAGTACCACGTCTTGCTGAGCAAATATCTCATTTTTATGCTGAGATATCCACTCACGCCACACGGCCAGACCGATGGCTAGTACCACAGGCCCGATAAACAGACCGACAAAGCCAAACGCTGTCAGCCCGCCCAATACCCCGATAAATATAATAATAAAAGGAATCTTGGTTGCACCGCTGATGACGATAGGCCGAATCAAATTGTCCACCCAGCTAATGACAAATATCCCCCACAGTGCCAGACCGATACCTTCTACTGTATGGCCTTGGCTTAGCAGCCAGACCGACACCCCGCCCCACACAAACGGCGTCCCAAACGGAATCAAGGCAATAATAAAGGTGACGATGGTCAATAAAATAGGACTGGGCGCGCCTGAGAAATAATAGCCAATACCCGCAAGCAAAGCCTGCGCCAGCGCGGTCAGCCCGATGCCATAGACCACCGCTCGCGTCGTCGTGCCGACCGAATCAATATAGCCATCGATGCGATTGCCAATGATATTGCGCAAGGCTTGGCGTATTTGCCGTACCAAACTGGTGCCATCTCGGTAAAAAAAGAACAGCGTCATCAATGCCATACCCAGCTTGGCAAGTCCACTAAACACCACATCGAAGGCGACTTTGCCATAATATAAATGTGACTGCACCCACATCCGAAACGCTTCTAGCGTGCCCTCTGGGTTTTTATTGATGCGCCACAAGATATCTTTGACCTGCTGACCGATAACTGGCAGGTCCTTGATGGACTCTGGCACATCCAGATAGCCCACCTTGATACGATAGATCAAGTTACTGATAAGGCTCAACGCTTCTTGTTGTAAAATAAAAACCCCAATGACCAGCGGTATACCGATAATAAGTGAGATACTCACGGTCATAATCGCCGCGCTAAAGTCTGGACTGAGCTTTACTTTTTCATGAAAAAAACTATAAATAGGAAACGTCACATACGCCAAAATCGCCGCCCACAAAGCCGGCACAATAAAAAACTGTACCACCTGAAAGCACAGTACAAATAACGCAACCAATAAGGTAATGGCCAGCAGGCGCTGAATAATAAATTCTTTTGTCCAGTTTTCAATCATAGCGTATAAACCAAGGGCTGACAGCAAAGACCATCACAGCTTTGCTGACAAGTTTATAAATGGGTGATGAATATCCGTCTATAGATCATGTCCATAAGTCGTATTCACAAGCGAGGGTTTGTCCAACATTCATAGCGATAACACCATCACGATAGCAGTAGCAAGTCCTATGATACCGTAACACATTTAGCGGCCATTCTTTTTATAAAAACACACCAAAATCAAAGCGATTATCAACCCTCATTATGCAATAAAATATCCCAAATAAATAACGCTATGTTGTAATCTTTACTTACAACTTTCTCTATACAATCTTACCGAGCTATGAGCACAATAACCACACTGCATCATAGGGTTTTGGTCGATAAAAACCATCACCGACAGCAGCGCGCTTCTACCCATTTGCAGCAGATACCTCATCAGGTAATTCACCGGCGCGTTCTATTTGTCACGGTAATTGATGTTATACTAAAGCGATTATTTTACGCTTTTTGGGCGCATCAATGGCAATCCACCATAAAATAAAGACCGTTACAAAGCCGCTATCACATGGACATCGCCATTTTGATATCAAATCAAGAGGTTAGCGTCGTGTTATCGATGACGCTAATTTGAGAGATTAGCAGAATATTGGCGCACGTATCAGGTGCCGCTTTACGCCTTCTCTCAAAGCGAAAGTTTCATCTAGGCGCTGTATGATTTAATAATCAAGCGGTCTATACCAGTGCTGTATAACCGCATTATTTTGCATAAATGTTGTTTGAATGAATGTTGGATTTTTAGACCCACACTGCCTGACCACATTTTAAATACTATATCGATAGGAAAAATAACAATGTCAAAAGACACTGATAATCCCAATCTAAACCCCTCGAGCGAGGCCAGTCATACCAGCAAGCCGCCAGAGACCGTTACTTTTGCACTGGCGCAGTCACACTTTTTGGTCGGTGATATCACCGCCAACGCCGAAAAAATGCGTACCTTAGCGCTGCAAGCACGTGAGCAAGGCGCCGACGTTATCGTCTTTCCAGAGCTGTCCTTATTGGGCTACCCACCACAAGACCTATTGCTGCGCCCAAGCTTGTCAGGCCGCGTCAAAAGCGCGCTATCTACCCTAAGCGATATCGACGACATCGTCATGATTGTCGGCTATCCGCACGTCGATCATCACGGTACTTTCAACTCAGCGGCCATCTTACATAATGGTCATCAAAAAGGCTTTTATCATAAGCAAATTTTGCCAAATTATGGCGTGTTTGATGAACGCCGCTACTTTGATAAAGGCCGCAATCAAGTACTGTTTGACTATAAAGGTATCACCATCGGTCTGCTCATCTGTGAAGACTTGTGGGAAAAAGGCCCAGTCGCTGAGCTAAAAAAACAAGGCGCTGATATGATCGTCAGCCTAAACGCCTCACCGTTTGAGATCGAAAAACAAGAAAACCGCAAGACCATGCTGGCCAAGCGCAGCCGCGAAAACGACTTGCCTATTATCTATATCAATGCCGTGGGCGGACAAGATGACTTGGTGTTTGATGGCGGCTCGATGGTGATACAAGCAGATGGCAGCGTCGCCCACGAAGCGCCGCGTTTTATGAGCCAATTACTGCTGGCCACTTTAGATGTCAAAACAGCCAAGTTCGACAGCCAAACCAAAGCGCCACTGAGCTTGAGCCGCGAGTCGGAGATGTATCAAGCATTGGTGGTGGGGCTACGTGATTATGTCAATCTTTCAGGATTTTCAGGTGTCATCGTCGGCCTGTCAGGCGGTATCGATTCTGCCTTGACGCTTTGTATCGCGGTCGACGCGCTGGGCGCAGATAAAGTCTATGCAGTGATGATGCCGTACGAATATACCTCACAGATCAGCTTAGAGGACGCGCAAGCACAAGCGCGCCGCTTAAACGTTTCTTATACTGTCTGCCCAATCTTTGATGCGGTGGAAGGTATCCGTCATACCCTAGCGCCACTGTTTAATAAATCGCCTGCTGATACCACCGAAGAAAACATCCAAGCGCGCGCGCGCGGTGTGGTACTGATGGCACTGTCCAACAAGTTCGGTCATCTGGTCATCACCACTGGCAACAAGTCAGAGCTGGCAGTTGGTTACTCAACATTATATGGCGACATGGCAGGCGGTTTTGATGTACTAAAAGACGTCTATAAATCACAAGTATATAAGCTGGCAAGCTACCGTAACCGCCTAGAAGACACGCCTGTGATTCCAGAGCGCGTCATCACACGGCCGCCGTCCGCTGAGCTGCGTCCTGACCAAAAAGACCAAGACAGCCTGCCTGATTATGATGTATTGGACAGCATCTTGATGTCGTATATCGATGAAGACATGGGCTATCAAGAAATCGTCGATAAAGGGTTTGAGGCAGCTATGGTGGCCAAGGTCATCAAGATGGTGGACAACAGCGAATACAAACGCTGTCAGGCTCCTATCGGCACCAAAATCAGCCACAAAGCCTTTGGCCGTGAGCGCCGCTATCCACTGGTCAATAAGTGGTCAATCAAAGGCTAAACGCTCAGCGCTTTCGTCTTTAGTGTCTAAGTCTTTACTAACTTAGAAGCTAGAGCAGCGCTTAATATTATTTTACCTCCTTATGATTAGCTGGGTGCTTGCCCAGCTTTTTTGGTTTTTATACATAAGGACTCTATACCCATGCTGTTTTTCTTTTTATGCTAATTCTTCATTATCTTTAATGAATCTTACCTTTCTACCGAGTCTGTCATGAGTTTGCTAACCGCTAGTGTGTTTCTGCTTTTATTACTTGCCTTGAGTGCCTTTGTCTCTGGCGCTGAGATTGCCATTGCTGCTGCTCGCAAGATCAAGCTACAAATCATAGCAAAAGAAGGAGAAGTACGCGCCCTTGATGTGCTACATATGCAAGAAAATCCTGGTGGCTTTATCACCGTGGTGCAGGTGGTGTTAAACGCCGTTGCCATCTCCGCCGGCGCCATCGGTGAGTCTGCTATCAGCCCTTATTTTCAATTGGTGGTAAAAAACGAAGCCGTCTCGTCAGTCACCTCCTTTGTCCTCATCACCAGCATGTTTTCTTTGCTCGCAGACTTGATGCCCAGACGCTTGGCGATGTCCAATGCCGAGGCTTTTGCCGTGCGCTTGGTGCGGCCAATGATGGCGCTGACATTTATCTTCAAACCTGTTATTTGGGTATTTGACGGCGCGGCCAATATATTGTTTAAGTTTTTTGGTATCTCCACCATTCGTCAAGATGACATCACGCCAGAAGACATCTATGCGGTGATGGATGCTGGTGCCGAGGCAGGCGTGCTCAAAAAACAAGAGCATCATTTGATAGAAAACATCTTTGAGATGCAGGAGCGTACCGTCACTTCAGTGATGAACCCGCGCGAGCATATCGTGTATTTCGATACCAAAATGAGCACCGAGCAAATCGTCGAGACGATGATTGAACAGCCGCACAATAAGTTTTTGGTCTGTCATGACGATGATTTAGAGCATATCATCGGCTATGTCGAATCTCGTAGTTTTTTGGCGTTGGTACTCAATAAACAAGAAGTCAGCCTCACGGACAAATCCCTGATAAAACCAGCGCTGTTTGTGCCAGACACCTTGTCATTGTTTGAAGTGCTGGAGATGTTTAAATCCACAGGTGCTGACTTTGCCGTCATCGTCAATGAGTATGGCTTGGTGGTGGGCGTCATTACCTTGAGAGATGTCATGAGCATCGTCATGGGCGAGCTTGTGACATTAGAGGAGCAGCCTATCGTTCAGCGCACCGACAACTCATGGCTGATCGATGGTATGACGCCTATCGAAGATGTGGTGCGCGCGCTCGATATCGTCAATCTGCCGCGCAACCAAAACTATGAAACCATCAGCGGCTTTATGATGTATATGCTGCGCAAAATCCCCAAAAAGACCGACTCTATCGAATACGCCAATTATCGTTTTGAGATCATCGCCACCGACAACCTCAAAATTACCCAAATGCTGGTCACCAGACTTGATGAGACAGGGTAACTGGAGAATGGTTAGAGAGAAGATAGGACAAGCATCTACTCTCGCGACCCAAATATGGCGGTACCCACGCGCACCATCGTCGAGCCATGAGCGATGGCGTCCGCCATGTCCCCACTCATGCCCATGCTCAGCGTATCCCAATGCACCAAGTCTGGGTGCTTATCTTTAATGTCTTCAAACAGCTGCTGGGTACGGGCAAAGGCATTGGTATCTGTCTTGGCAGGGATAATCATCAGTCCGCGCAGTATCAGACGCTCATAGCGCTTCATGGCACTTATCAGCTCAGGCAAATCGGCTGGCAGACAGCCTGACTTACTGTCTTCATCATCAATATTGACCTGCACCAATACGTTCAATGGCGGTAAATCCTCTGGCCGCTGATCATTTAAGCGCTTGGCGATAATACCGCGCTCGACCGTTTGTACCCAATCAAAATGCTCAGCGATGGCACGGGTTTTGTTGCGCTGAATACTGCCGATGTAATGCCAAACGATATGCTCAGCGTCAGGTTGACTTTGTAGCTCATTGATTTTTTCGAGCGCTTCTTGTAAGTAGTTTTCGCCAAAGTGGCGCTGACCTTGCTGCGCCAGAGTCGCGATCATCTGTGCAGGTTTGGTTTTGGAGACGGCCAGTAGTGTTACCTGCTCGGCTTGAGAGTCCGCTTGCTCACAAGCTGCCACCACCTGTGCATGAACGCGTTGCCAATTGTCGATTAAGTATTGCTTATCCATAGTATTTTCGCTGTTGTTATATAGGTTTGTTTATAAGCTTCGCCCGTTGTGGTTGGGTCTAACAGCTGGGTCTGACATTAACTGTCTCACTCCTCATCCTGCGACCTACAACGCTAGACGAATTTTACATTTTCTTTGGGCAGTAGATGGTTAAATGCCAGCAGTCTTGTTATGATATTGTTACATGGTCTAACATATGCTACTGAATATAAGCGTCATGGTAAAGACAGGGTAGGCTGGCGGATCACCTTATTCAAGGCTGTGTCCTGCTGCGCTAGATATTAGCATCACACTATCATTGGCTTTTATCATCTTTTGTTTGACCTTTTTTGACTGATAGGACTATCCGATTATGGCTGAAAAAAACACCTTAAGCATCGAAGACTTGTTGCGTTTTACGGTTAAACATAAAGCATCTGATTTACATATTTCAGCCGGTATGCCCGCCATGATTCGTGTCGATGGCGAGATGACGCGCATCAATATGCCAGCGATGACGCATCAATCGGTGCATCAGCTGATTTATGACATCATGAATGACAAGCAGCGCGCCGATTTTGAGGAGTTTTTTGAGACGGACTTTTCTTTTGAGATTCCCAATCTTGCCCGCTTTCGGGTAAACGCTTTTAATCAAAACCGCGGCGCAGGTGCTGTGTTTCGTACCATTCCCTCTAAGGTCCTAACGATGGAAGATTTGGGGATGGGCGATGTGTTCAAACGCGTGTCAGACTTCAAACGCGGCGTGGTGCTGGTGACTGGCCCGACCGGCTCTGGTAAATCCACGACGCTGGCAGCCATGATTGATTATATCAATGAGAGCCGCAAAGAGCATATTTTAACCATCGAAGACCCCATCGAATTTGTCCATGAATCGAAAAAAAGCCTCATCAACCAGCGCGAAGTACACCGCGACACCTTGGGGTTTGAGCCAGCCTTACGCTCGGCACTGCGTGAGGATCCCGACGTTATCTTGGTGGGTGAGCTACGTGACCTTGAGACCATTCGCTTGGCACTAACAGCAGCTGAGACCGGTCACTTAGTCTTTGGCACCTTGCACACCAGCTCAGCGGCCAAAACCATTGACCGTGTGATTGATGTGTTCCCTGCCGCCGAAAAAGACATGATTCGCGCCATGCTCTCAGAGTCGCTACAGGCAGTCATCTCACAGACCTTGCTGCGCCGTCAAGCGGGTGGCCGTATCGCCGCACACGAGATCATGCTGGGTACGCCAGCCATCCGTAACCTCATTCGCGAAAACAAAATCGCCCAGATGTATTCGGCGATTCAAACAGGCGCAGGCGACGGTATGATCACCCTTGACCAGACTTTAAAAAACCTCGTGGCCAAAGGCACCATCAGCAAAGACGTGGCGCGCCCTTATGCCAAGCAGCCTGAGACTTTTTTATAGGCGGTGATTTGCCATTAAGACAGCACTGACGCAGTGCTCTGCAGTATCAGCATCACTGCGGGCATCACGTATCACATAATTTTAGATATTTTTTTAGGCGATTGACATCGAAAGCGGGTACAACATGGACATTGATAAACTATTGCAGTTAATGATCAATAAAAACGGCTCTGATCTTTTTATTACTGCTGAAGTGGCACCTTCGATGAAGGTGAATGGCAAGATATTGCCTGTGGGTAAGACCCCGCTGACCCCTGCCCAAACCCTAAAACTGGTCCAAAGTGTCATGACGGCCAGTCAGCGGCAAGAGTTTGAAGAGACCAACGAGTGTCAGTTTGCCATCACTGATGAAGCCAAGCAGGCACGTTTTCGGGTCAGCGCGTTTGTACAGCGCGACATGGCTGGGATGATTTTGCGTAAAATCGAAAACAAAATCCCAACCGTCGAAGAGCTGCGCCTGCCACCTGTCCTCAAAGAGCTGGCGATGAAAAAGCGCGGTATCATCCTATTGGTCGGTGCGACAGGTACGGGTAAATCGACGACGCTTGCTGCCATGATCGGCCATCGCAACCAGAACTCGCAAGGCCATATCATTACCATCGAAGACCCAATCGAGTTTGTCCACAAGCATCGCGGCTGTATCATTACCCAGCGCGAGGTCGGTATCGACACCCACTCTTTTGAAGCAGGTTTAAAAAACACCCTGCGCCAAGCCCCTGATGTCATCTTGATTGGTGAGATTCGTAACCGCGAGGTCATGAGCTACGCGATTCAGTATGCTGAGACGGGACATTTGGTATTTGCCACACTGCACGCAAACAACGCCAACCAAGCCATTGATCGTATCATTCATTTTTTTGAGACCAGCCGTCACAACCAGCTGTTTATGGATTTGTCGCTCAACCTGCAAGCGATCATCGCCCAACAGCTCATCCCAACGCCGGATGGCAAAGGGCGACGCGCGGCGATTGAGATTTTATTAAACTCCCAGCTCATCAGCGACTATATCCGTAAAGGCGAGATTCACGAGATTAAAGATGTGATGAAGCGTTCACGAGAGAGTGGCATGCAGACCTTCGATCAGGCACTGTTTGATTTATATGAGAACGGCGAGATTACCTATAAAGAAGCGATCTTGCATGCTGAATCACCAAACGATTTGCGCCTAAAAATCAAGCTCAGTAGCAAAAACAGCGCCCACCTTTTAGACGAAGGCGCAGATGGTTTGTCGCTAGATATCACATAAGCTTAGCGCTTCAATTAAGCCCATAAAAAAGCCCTCACAAAAATCGTGAGGGCTTTTTGCTGCGTGCTAGTATTTAAGTGTTTAAACATTAAACAAATAACAAAACGGTTAAAGGTGATAAAGCCTTATCAGACTTTGATAACTTAACCGCTATTATTTGACGCTGTCCTTACATTCTTGATCATCACAAATACCGTATAGCACCAGTGAGTGACCCGATAATTTAAAACCATGCGACTCTGCAACTTTGAGCTGCTCCTCTTCGATAGCTTCATTATGAAACTCGACAATTTTGCCGCAGTGGTCACAGACCAAGTGGTCATGATGTTCTTCTTGGGTGATCTCAAACACCGATAGATTGTTTTCAAAGTTGTGACGCTCGACGATGCCCGCTTGTTCAAACTGGGTCAATACTCGATACACCGTGGCCAGCCCCACATCTTCGCCTTGGTCGATCAGCGCCTTGTACACCTCTTCGGCACTCATATGATGCAGCTCTGCATTTTCTAGCAGTTCTAAAATTTTGATACGTGGTAAGGTGACCTTCAACCCTGCTTTGCGTAAATCTTGATTGGTAAAAGAAGCCATAATATCCCTTGTGACTGTGACAGTCTTAGCAAATAAAGAACCAAAAAATAGGAGGTAGATAAGCTAAAAAATTACTTTATAAAACGTGTTTTATCTAAGACATGCCAAACATGCCTTTTGCAATTCATTGATATCTCGCGTATGACCCTTGCTTATCTTCAACGCCTATATGGTCTATCATTTCGCCGAAAATATCAATGCAAGTCTATGAATTTAAAAAACAAATAACCAAATCGCCTCGATAGCATTTGGTAAATAATGTCGTAAGTGGTAGGCAATTGCAAGTAAATGACGTATCATTTGTTCAAGATAGTCGGCCAGACACCTTAGCATTGATGGTGGCCGCACCTAACCCATTTCTTATGAGTCATCTTACCATGATAAAGACATTAACTTTTCGTCCGTTCAGCCCTGCACGCGCATTACGTAACATTATTCTAACTAGTATGCTCAGCGCTACCGTCGCGATGTCCGGCTGCTCTTTACTGAGTGTTTATAAGATTGATTTACCACAAGGCACTGCCATCACCCAAGCTCAAGCACAAAAGCTGCAAGTGGGCATGAACCAAAACCAAGTGCTATACATCCTCGGCAGTCCCGCGATTAAAGATACCCTAGAGCCAAAGCGCTGGGACTATATCTACGACTATCAAGCGGGCACCGAAGGCCAACGCCAAGGCATTGCTGATGTCAAAAATGCCAGCCAACACCTGATTGTCTACTTTGATGATAATGGCTTGGTCAGCCGCATTGAGGGTATAGAGAGCTTGCCTGCGTCATAATGTAAAGGCTGACAAGCCGCTAGATTCGTGATTTGTTTTTGCGCTGAGACATCGGATCAGCGCTCAAACTACGATAGACTTCGATACGATCAAAAGGCTGCAAGCAATAGCTAAGCGGCTGTTTTTTTGCATAGACACCCACATGCCAGCGCTTCGCCATTGGGGTTGCCACCTCCGCCATCTCCTCGCACCACACGGCCAAAGCGGCAAACTGCGTCAGCCACCCTGCTTGCGATAGCGCTTCATACAGCGTGGTATCAGGGCGTACCTGTAGTGACTTGTAGTGCTGACGCGTGGCATCCTCGGCATAGGCCAGATATACGGTGATAGCGTCGTTATTTAGCTCAGCCACTGTAGCACCCAACCCAGTAATGCCAATATCAGAGCCAGTGGTACCACCAACCGTATCGCCACGCGCCACAAGTTATAAAACCCTTCACTACCGAAATTAAGCGACTTGCGCAAATGACTGATTTTCATTTGCCAGCCAGCAAATATCGATAGTAGCAGCACCGCGACACTACTGATAATGACCAAAATACCGACCAACCAAGTGGCAGGAATCGCCACAACTAACGCCAATGCCACCACTAAAGTGATCACCAAACTCACCACCAGCCCAAACTTATGCGCCAGCTGCTGAGTACTATAGTGCAGCAAATAACTGACAACGAATAGCACCCCTACCCAGTACAATAGCTGAGCGATAGGCGGCAATGCCATGCCACTGACAAACAAAGCCATCATCCCGACCAGTAGCTGCAGTATCCAAATCGGTAGCACCAGCTTGGTCGCACGCGGCTCGGCGGCCAGACGGCTACGAGCAGGTTTTTGGGCATTGTAATTGTCCACGCCGACGGCTGTCACTGACTGCTTGCTGGCCAAGCTTTGACCGAACCAATACAGCCCCGTACCCGCCCCCACACTGACCAGCGCCAAGGCAACCGCGCGCGCCCACTCGCCTAAGCTCACCTCTGTCATGGCAAAGTCAATATTTGGCAGTCCATTGACCGCACCCAGCAGTAACCCCGCAACCATCAATCCCAGACCAATCGGTAACGGCGCGACACCCACTAAGCTCAGCAATACAGCGATGACCATCAGACCTGCCGCCATTGCAAAGCTCGGTAGCGCAGGCGCGCTATCAAGCGCCGTCAAAGCCACCAAGATACCTGTACTAGCGCCCGAGATGACCAGCGCAGCGATGACAATCGACACCAGTGCCGCAAGCCAACCAAAACTGCGCCATATCGGACTAGCATCCGCCTCGCGGGTCAGCTTTTGCATACCAGCCAGTGGCGCATCGACGCTCCGATACGCCAGCGCTATCTCTGCATACACCACAGGCAGCGATACCAATACCATCGCCAGCAGCCACAATAGCCAAAAATCTATCTCACCGACTGAGGCAGGAGCAAACCAGCGAAACAACAGTAACGGCAGCAAGGCAGCAATGAAGTAAGAAGCATAACGGATCATCATAATCTAAATCCAAATGAGCTAGGGCGTGTCATCGTTTATGTCATTGACTATATAGCTAAGGTGTAAAATATTGAGCTTACAACAACAGATCTTAAAGCAACGAAGCTTTTAACAAGCTAATTGACGACACGCGCTTAAGTGAGGAACAGTAATTTATCACGATACAACATCATGTATCTTATAAAAACAAGCCCCTATAAGGGGTTTTATCTTTATAAGGTCATGATAGTGATAATATAAGGGAGCAGCAGTTATAAAAAAACCCCGAAATCGGGGTTTAATCATTAAATAATGCTTCATTATCACATAATAACGACTGGCTATCAGGCCCTCATCAGCAAATCAACGGACAACCGCGCTCTGTGGTCTATGCCGTGATTGCTACAGATTAGTGAACGGCACTAATGTAGTCTGATAGGATACGAATATCACGATCTGATAGCTTCGATGCTACCGTCTGCATCATACCCATCTCGCCTTCTTTGGCAGCGTCGTTGATACGTTTTTGCTCATCGCTATCGATATCATCAGCGCGGCCTGCGGCGCGGAACAGTTTTAGCTGAGTTGAGATATACTCGGCATGCTGGCCACCTAAGCGCGGAAATGCTGCCCACTCGTTACCAGCGGCATCTGGACCATGACAGCCTGCACAGCCGATCACGCCGCGCGACTTATCGCCGCCTAAATAGAGTTTGGTAGCTTCTTGGTTGGTCGCAGGGTTACCAAAACCGACACCCCAAGGCGCTTGGCTGGCATAATAACCTGCCACATTGGCTAGGTCTTGCTGAGATAAGTTGGCGACTTGCGATTGCATGATGCCGTTTTTACGATAGCCTGTTTTAAAATCGACCAACTGCTTATAGAGGTATTTTACGTTTTGGCCACCCAAGTTAGGCTGCGCAGGGACAACGCTAACACCATCAACACCGTGACAAGCAGCGCAGACGGTCTCTGCAATCTTCTTGCCTGCATCGACGTCATGCTCAGGAACAATAATAGCAGCTTGTACGCTGAAACTTGCAACGCATAAGCTGGCAGCAGCGATTAACTTTTTCATTGATACAAATCCTACTAACTCGGTGTAAGCATTATTTAGAGTGATTGTACTGATAAGATACCTGATACCGACCGCCCTATAATCAGCGAGGCAAGTATATAATTTAAGGTCTTGGCCACAAGCAATCTGAAAGTACTTACTAACATCAGGGTTTATTTTCGATTATTATAGCAAGACTTTGTAGCATTTGCCTACTTAATCGTCACATCTACCAGTTTTTCTAATTGGCTTATTATGCTGCTTGCAAAAAAATAAAAGCGCTTTCGGGCAATAAAACCCAGCGCTTTAGATGGCATGACTTATTGATTTTCTACTGATTATTTGCTCATATACTCGATCAGCTGACGATAATCATCATCACTGCAGCTGTCACAGAGTCCGCCCGCTGGCATCTGCGTCATGCCACTTTTTACTGAGTTTATCAAGGTCGGCATGCTCTTTTGTTTGATGAGCTGCTGCCATTTGGCGCTGTCGCCTTTTTTGATGGCATTGAGTGCGCCACTATCGTGACAGGCTGCACATGAGTTATTATAGGTCGCTGCGATATCAGCAGCAGCGCCCGTTATCATCGTGCTGCTTAAGATGAGCGCCGCCGCGCCGCTTATGAGTAAACGCTGAGCACGGTCAAAAAGTGTGGTGATTGAAGACATTGAACACCTCCTTTGGATATGACATTCGTTTAGTCTATTTTTTGAGTAAACGTGTGTCGCTAACTATCTCTTAGCAAATATTGTAACAA
The DNA here is from genome assembly GCF_032842965.1 of Psychrobacter sp. CAM01. Taxonomy (NCBI): domain Bacteria; kingdom Pseudomonadati; phylum Pseudomonadota; class Gammaproteobacteria; order Moraxellales; family Moraxellaceae; genus Psychrobacter; species Psychrobacter sp. CAM01. The sequence continues at coordinate 260,064 of NZ_JAWJBL010000005.1, read as the reverse complement.
TGTATGTCATGCAAATACAGATAAATATAGTTTGGCTTTGGTAACCTAATGATGACTGGTGTTACTACCATGATAGCCTGCGATATATGAGGGCCTATGATATTTATATGATATTAATTGCCGTTATTTCAATAAGTAAGCGGACGAATAGTATAGAATAAGCAATTATCAAGTCGTCTGCCATGCCGACTGCTATAAACGTTATGTGACGCTTATGCCCTACTGTCGCCTCTCACTGGTCTAAACGACGCAACGCCTTACCACTGTATCCAATTTTTTAAGATTAATGAGTCACTTATGAGTACCCCGTTTACCGATGTCGCCACCGACCAAGCCTTATTTAACACTAAGTCTCGTCAAAGAATTCAACAAACCGCCTTTATGATGTCAGCGCCGACTTTTCGCCTTTGTCCTGCCGATATGGGCTTAGAGGTCGCTTTTGCAGGCCGTTCAAACGCGGGCAAATCCTCTGCCATCAATGCGCTGACCAACCAGCGCCAGCTGGCACGCTCGTCCAAAACCCCTGGTCGTACGCAAATGATCAACTTTTTTAGCGTCGGTGATAGTGACAGACGACTGGTCGACTTACCAGGTTATGGCTACGCCGCTGTCCCTTTAGAGATGAAAAAAGAATGGCAGGTTGAGCTAGAAGAATATTTGGTATCGCGCTCAAGCCTTGCAGGGCTGGTGTTGATGACAGACATCCGTCATCCGCTTAAGTTTTTTGATGAGCAAATGCTGCATTGGGCCAAAGATGGAGATTTGCCCGTACACATTTTGCTCACCAAAGCGGACAAGCTAAAATACGGCGCCGCCAAAAACGCCCTGCTCAATACCCGTAAAAGACTAAAAAAACTGGGGTTAAACTGTAGCATTCAGCTGTTTTCTGCCTTGCGCAAAGAAGGGTTAGAGGAGCTGGCTGGCGTGATGGGCAAATGGTATGAGTATCAGCTCGATGGCGATAAAATCATTGAAACCAGCCTGAGTGAGTCTGCCGACGCTCAAGATGGCGAGCCGACGATAGCTGTAGAAGGGAGTGATGCAAAAGACGGCACTAAATAAGCGGCGCCACGTGGAAAAGCGGCGTCCTAGGGCGTGTCTTTATTTCAAAGATGGTGATAAAAATAAGATAAGTTGCGGTCAAACAAGGAAAATAGCGCCGTTAATATCGGGATATTGATCAGCTATTTGACAATGGTTGGCAAAGTTTTGCCATTTTTAGCCCATTTAGATAACTATAGTCGATGCACTCTAAAAAGCGCATAGCGTTACTGGGATGAATTTTGCGCAGCCTCTGGGAACGCAGCACGCAAGTAAAATTTATACCAGTAGCGCGTTTAAATTTATATAACAGTTTTATTTTCAACTGACTATAGCGAGTGACTTGAAGATACGCCCTCGCCACATAATAGCGCCATCAATGCTTGCGGCGTCTCAACCTGATAGGTAGGCTGCTGTGCGGCAAGCTCTGCCGCTGATGCTGTACCATAATTGACCGCAATACTAGTCATGCCCAGCTGCGTCGCCATCTCGATATCATAGACGCTATCACCGACAAAAACCGCGTCGGCGATACCCTGCTGAGTAGCCTGTAATATATCAATGAGCATCTGCGGATCAGGTTTTGAGCCTGCTTCATCAGCACAGCGGGTCATCACAAAATACTGATGACTGCTCGAAGCTGCAAGCACCCGATCTAGACCTTTTCGTTTTTTGCCTGTGGCGACGGCCAGCTGCTTACCTTGACGCTGTAGCGTTTGTAGCATGTTTTCTATCGAAGCAAACAGCGGCGTACGGTGGCTATTGGCGATATAGTACTCAGCATAGCTTTGCTGAATGGCCTGCTTTTGTAAATCGCTGGCCTGCGGATATAAAATATCAATACCATTCATCAAGCTAAGACCGATAATATCTTGCACTGCCTTATCTGTCGTTTGAAACCCGTGCGCCTGCCCTGCCACATGCATGGCCTCCACGATTAAACCTACCGAATCCATCAAGGTGCCGTCCCAATCAAAAATAATCAGCGTCTTATCGGCCAGATTATGCGGGTTGGATACGTGAGAGCTGGCTTCGGCAATCGCAATACTGGCAGCAGATTGTGGATTCATAAACAAACCTTGATGACTGTTAAAACTTGATGACCTTTAACACTTGATAAACTGACGTGTGACTTGATGGCTTTTATGAATAACGACTATGAATAACGACGATAAATGGCAAGTGTCAATACAAAAACGTCACGGCGACTTATCAAAAATAAGCGGGCATGACGTTCAGCGCACGTACTCGACTTTATCGTCCGTCCTTAGCGCGTGTTGAACAGTCACAAATAGTATGGACACACTGTCACCATACGCGAGAATGGGACAACACTAATGAGACAATACTAATCAGGTAGTGCGCTCTGCTCTGGCAGCCAGTCGGCCATGTCTTCTGGTAGCGGCGCGGTGATACTCTTATAGCCTGGGATATCCAAACGCCACGCGTGCAAGCACAGACGATGGACGCCTGATTTGTCGTGCACGTTATATTTATCATCGCCCAAGATGGCATGACCGATATGCGCTAAGTGTACACGAATCTGATGGGTGCGCCCAGTGAGCGGCTTGGCTTCAATCAAGCTCACAGGCTGATCGGCCAGCATAAAACGTTCATGAATGATAATGTCCGTCTGGCTGTCCTTGGCTTGCGGGTCTTGGCTATCTACCTTGACACGGCGCTCACCATTAGCAAGCGTATAGCGTAACAATGGCGCATCGATACGTTGCTCACCCATCACAGGCTGGCCTTTGGCGATACACAAATAGTGTTTTTGGATGGTTTTATCCACCAGATGCTGCTGCAAGGCTTTTAGCGTTGAGCGTTTTTTAGAGATCATCAGCAAGCCTGAGGTATCTTTGTCGATACGGTGCACCAGCTCCAGATATTTTTTGCCAGTGACTTCACGCATGGCCTCGATGACACCAAAGCCCAACCCGCTACCACCATGCACCGCAATGCCCGAAGGCTTGTTTAGCACCAACATCCCCTCATCTTCATACACCACTCGTGCCAGCAAGCTATTGGCAAACTCGGTGCTGATAATGGGCTTTTCGCGCGTCGCCAGCTGAATGGGCGCGATACGCACGACGTCTTCACGCTGGACTCTATCATGCGCTTTACAGCGTTTATTATTGACACGCACTTCATCCGAGCGAATCATCTTGTAGATGTGCGATTTTGGCAGACCCTTTAGGCGATTGAGCAAAAAATTATCCAAACGCTGGTCATGCTGATGGCGCGTTACCTCTAGATAATTGACTCTGGCAAAGTTGCTGATTTCGTCGTCAGCGCTTTGCGGGCGTGTTTTGCTATTGAAAATAGCAGGCGCTTCGTGGATCGGCGCGTCATCGGTCGTTTTTGAGTTTGTCATTTTTCGTTAGGTATTTACACAAAGATTTGCTATAGTTTAGCATGTTGAGCGCCAATTAAGCAGAAGCTGCGCAATAATCATTATTGCAAAAGATTGCTTAACGCTATTGTGCCAATCACGGCTTTATGAGTGATTGCCAAGCGCGGTTAGCGATGCCTCTGCCAAGATGGGCCGTCTCATCTGATTTTAGGGTGCATAAACTGAGTAAAGCTGTTTTTATAGACCTCGCTTCTCAGACCGCTCCATAAATTGTAAACGCGGTATGAATGCTTCTTTTTTGATAAGAGTAGGTTTCTTTACCGCATGGCTATTTGTATGATAAAACTGATAGTGACACAAAATACCATTGCGTGAATAATGCTGGCAAAACGCCTATTTATTGACCATTTACCCCATAACACTGATTTACTACCCGCATAATCACGACTGTTTTTGATAACACATTATCAACGTCTTTTATGTGAGGCAGCCGAGCAAGTATGGGACGTTTTACCTTAGCATCGAGACAGATATCGATAGCCGCCTTAGTATCGGTGGTCAAACAGATGACAATAAAGACATAGACATAAACCGTGCCGATAAGCCGGTCATTTACTCTGTTTGCCAAGTACGCCCCGCCGATGACTGATGCGACCATAGCTAACAAAACGCCCAAGATATGATTGACGTAATCGCAAAAGAACGAAAAATAAAGCAAGACCCATTGTTTTACCTGATCTAACAGATGCTGCATCGCGCTATTTTTTATAATAGTATTGATGACAGCGATTATTGCTAGACTTTGAGGATGCATAGCAACAACACAGCGCCTTTTTTAGGATCAGTATTTTTAGAGCCGTCGCTAAGGCTTGCCCACTCTGACAAAGTGCGCGGTCATAATGACCCTAAAAGCCACTGACCAAAAACTTACCTAAGACGCTGATGCATAGATGTTTAGAGCAATCTGCATTTGCATGGTTTGACGTAGCTTGTTTGATATGGCTTGTCTGACACTGCTGGCCTCTTTAGATCACCGTAAAGCAGCCCTTGAGGCTGATTGCTTATGTTCTCCGGTCACCATATCTGCCGCCGATGTCGCCATTTGCAGCACTTGCCGGCACCTCCTAAAGTCCAAGCTTAGTCGTCGTTATGCGTACTCATAGGATAAAATATGAAACGCATTTTGATCAACGCCACTCAAAACGAAGAAATTCGCGTCGCCCTTTGTAAAGGCAACCATCTATATGATTTTGATCTAGAAAACCGCACCCGCGAACAAAAAAAATCCAACATTTATAAAGGTCATGTGACCCGTGTCGAGCCATCGCTTGAAGCGGTGTTTGTCGAATACGGCTCACAGCGTCAGGGCTTTTTGCCGATTCGTGAAATCTCTGCTGAGTATCTAAGCGGCAACCCACGTGATGAAAACATCAAAAAGCTCATCAAAGAAGGCGACGAGCTAATCGTTCAGGTCGAAAAAGAAGAGCGCGGTAACAAAGGCGCAGCCCTATCGACTTATGTATCACTCGCTGGCCGTTATTTGGTACTGATGCCCAACAACCCTCGTGGCGGCGGTATCTCACGTCAAATATCAGGCAAACTACGTGAAGACATGAAGCGCATGCTAGGCAATCTTGACTTGCCAAAAGGCATGAGTGTCATCATCCGCACCGCTGGTATCGGTAAAACCCAAGAAGACTTGCAGCACGATCTCAATCACTTGCTCAACATCTGGCAAGCCATCCAAGAACAGAATAAAAAATACCCATCACCGCGCTTGGTGCATCAAGAAGCAGGCGTGGTCACCCGTGCCGTGCGTGACTATCTGCGTGACGATATCGCTGAGATCTGGATCGATAACGAGAACGCCTATATCGAAGCGGCAGGTTTTATCGATGCAGTGATGCCAAAACAGGCTGAAAAGCTGCGCAAATATACTGACTACGAGCCGATGTTTTCGCGCTTTAATATCGAAAAGCAAATCGAGACGGCCTATCAGCGCGAAGTGCGCTTGCCTTCAGGTGGCTCTATCGTCATTGACCAAACCGAAGCGCTGGTCTCTATCGATATCAACTCCGCTAAATCAACCAAAGGCTCAGACGTCGCCGAAACCGCCTACCACACCAATCTAGAGGCCGCTGACGAGATTGCCCGTCAGCTACGCCTACGTGATATGGGCGGCTTGATTGTCATTGATTTTATTGACATGAATGACAATAAACATCAAAAAGAAGTCGAAAAACGTCTGGTTGATGCCACCAAATACGACCGCGCCCGCGTACAGTTCGGTGATATCTCCAAGTTTGGCCTGATGGAGATGAGCCGTCAGCGCTTGCGTCCCTCACTCGAAGAGTCGACAGGCTATATCTGCCCGCGCTGTCATGGTAACGGTATGATTCGCGACTTGCGCTCATTGTCATTGTCAATCATGCGTCAAATCGAGCAGATCGCCCTAAAAGAGCGTCAAGGTGAAGTACAGGCCGAAGTACCGACCGATATTGCAGCGTTTTTGTTAAACGAAAAACGCGACAGCTTGGTTTATCTCGAGCAAGACAGCGGTACACGTATCACCATCTTGCCGCACGCGCATCTTGAGTCACCAAACTTTAAGCTGCACTTTAACCGTGATGGTTTTGCCCCATCCAGTTACGAGCGTATCACTGACACCCAGCAGCAAGAGTATAGCGATCTTGGCTACGACGTCGATTGGCAAACGGCGGACAACGAACGCCCTGAGCAGCAGCCAACGCGTCAGCCGCGCCAAAGCAGCGATAAAAGCGCAGCACAGAAAAACAAAAACCGCGCCCAGACACCGTCAAACGCTCCTGCGCAAACACGAAACAACAGCGCGCAACAAAGCGAACGCCATCAAAGCGACCGCCATCAAAGTAAAAGCACCAACACCGCGGCCGCGACACGTACGCCGCAAGCAGATAAGCCTCAACCAGCAGCCACGCCATCAGCGAGTGTGACCACCGCCCAGCCGCAAGCCGTTGCTTGGCTATCCAACCTGTTTGCTCAGGCACCGCAAGCATCGACCACGCCTACCGTGAGCAGCCGTGATGCTGCCGAAGCAATCGAAGCCTTGGTCAACACTGGCGCACAAAGCTTAGGCGCTTTTGGTCAAATCGATAACAGCGCGCTGAGTGTCGAAAGCCGTACTGCGAGCACCGAGCAAAACTCGCAAGCCCCTGCGCAGCAGATCGATGGCAAATCAGACAGCGCCAACCGTCAGCAAGCGCGTCGCAGCTCAGACAATAAAAACGAAGAGAGCAGCGACGACAGAAGAAGACGCAAATCACGTAAGTCTCGCTCTGCTAAGCCGCGTCAACGCAAAGAGCAAAATAGCGAGAGTAACCAAAACGTAAGCGCTGAGACCCAAAGCAGCTCCGATGCCGCCGAAAGCACAAACGAGCAGCCAAATAAACGTCAGCAAGACAATAGACGTAGCAGTGAGCGCAGTCGCCACAACCGCCAAGATAACGGCCGCGATACTGGCGAGCGCCTTGATATAGATAGCAGCACCAGTGAGCGTAAAGCAGCAGACGAGCAGCCGCTCAATAAACGTAAGTCGCACAGCCAACGCGGCTCACGCGGCAAGCTAGAACGCGGTGAGACGCTTACCTCTGATAGCGTCAAGCAGCCCTCTGGCAAAAATGGCGACGCAAACACCAGCAAACACGCTGCGAACACGCGCCGTAACCAAGACCCAAACGAGGTCATGCTGCAGGTCAACGAAGCCCCAGCAGTGCTAAAATCGCCAGAAGTGGTGCATCTATCCTTAGATGATAGTAAGCCGGCCTCTGCCAAACGCTCATCTGCTGACAAGCAACAGTCAGCAAATGACAGTACAGCAAACGATACTGCGAGCAAAACAAACGCTGATCAAGCAACTACGGCCAAAAGCGATTCACAAAAATCGCCTGCCGATAAACAGTCAGCAAATCGCCAAAGCGCAGATAAATCTGGTAAAAATGGCACTACGGCGCAGGCAGATACCAGCGGTGATAAAGCGGCGCACAGCAAAGCGGTAACCGCTAACGAGCAGGCAACTGCTAAACAGCCGACCGCCGATGAGCCGTCAGCTGCGAAGAGCCCTACTACGCGTCCAGCTTCAGAGCCCGCTCCAGCTGATAGCGCTGCTGCCACCAAGGCGCAGGGCACAGCGGCAAACACGGGTGACCGTGATACCGGCAATACAAATAGCAGCGCTGCTAAACAGACGCACGCCACTGACAAAGGCACACAGAGCATAAGTGCCCAAAGCAGTCCTACTGCGGATAAAGCCGGTGTGGACGTTGGCGCAGCGCCCTTGCTCACGCATGATGCCTTGTTTGCCAATCGTTACGTCACCGCTCAGAAGTTTGGACAGGCCAGTAACGACCCACGTGTCGTGCGTCGTCAGAAGGCACAGTCCACTCAGCAGCCAGCGGTAGAATCGGCAACATCTGTACCAACAATACGTGGTAGCGTTGGTGACTTTGTGCGTCAAGCACTCACCGATGCCGAGAGCCGTCTAAAAAATGACGGTGTAATCCGCTGCTTTATCGAAGCACACTCACAGCAAGCAAAATCTGCTGACACCGCGCAAGCACAGCAACCAGTTGCTGACGCTCAGGCTCGAGACTTTGACTTTAGCAACTATGGCTACCAGCCATTGGCGACAGACTATCTGGCGCGCTTTGAGGCGATGACTCAGGCCGTTAGTCAGTTTGCTGTCGCCCAAGGCAAAACAGCGGTCGCGCCGCGAGCGATCGGCAAACGTGCTAGCAATGACCCCCGTGGTCAGCATCCTGATTATCAGGCAGACGAGGTGGACGCTCATGATGTCGATGCAACTGCCCTAGCCAATCAAGCACAGGCAGACAATGTCAGCACTGAAAGTGAGCAACTGCTAAAAGCCGATGAAAACGTGGCGCCTGCTACTAGTTCATCAGCTGATCATGTTGACAATGACGATACTCGCACAAAGACGGCTGAGTCTGACAGCGAAGTCGCTCAGCAAGGCGATACATCTGAGTCAGAGGCTCCGTCTAAAGACGCAGACAAAGGCGCAGAAAAGGAAGACAGCCAAGCGGCCAAGTCCAAAACCACGATCGCCAGTTATAAAAACATGATTGAAAATGTGGCCGAGCAGTTATTGCCACAGACTGGCATGTTTAACTTGACCACACCAAAGGTTCCTAAGGCGCGCAGTCGTAAGCCAAAGACTGAGCACAAAAAGCCGACACCAGCTGAAAAACCAGACGCTGAGGATGCCGATAAACAAGCGGACAGTTAATCACCGTCGCTTGTACTATTAAATCGCTTGTATTACCGCTTGTATTATTAGATACAGTACAAGCATAGATACTCAAAAGCCCCGATAGTTCACTATCGGGGCTTTTATTTTGCTTCACTTTGCTGAGTAATGCGTTATCTGTTTAGCACTTTTCATTCAAGCTTAGTGCGTCGCTGATTTTGTATCGTCGTCGCGCATTTTGCCAACGATAGTAAAAATCCCAACAATAACAGCACCGATAATAAAACCGATGACTCCATTTAAAATAGCGGTGGTCACGCTCTCAAAGATACCCGTCAAATGGGCGATGTCCTCGACACCGTGATGCAAAAATCCAATGCCATGCACCAAAATACCACCACCGACCAAAAACATCGCTAAAGTACCGGCGATAGAGAGAAACTTCATCAGTTTTGGCGCAGCGGCAAACATCACTTTTCCAAGTTTCTGTTTAAAATTGCCTTCTTGCTCCATCAAATGCAAACCAGCATCATCTATCTTGACGATACCAGCCACCAATCCATAAATACCGATGGTAATACCAATTGCCAAAATGGACAATACCAAACTGCGTTCTAACAAGGTAGCGCTTGCCGTTGCCCCTAGTGCAATCACGATGATCTCAGCGGATAAGATAAAATCAGTTCGTATCGCCCCTTTGATTTTGTCTTTTTCAAAAGCGACTAAGTCGACGGTTTCATCGGCATTGGCCTGCCGGCGAGCGTTTTGCTCTTCATCATGCGGCAAAGCATGCGGCCAAAATCGATGAATGACTTTTTCTGCACCTTCATAAACCAAAAACAACCCGCCACACATCAATAAAAATGTCACCAAAGGCGGGTAAATAGCACTAATAATAAGTGCCGCTGGGACTAATATTAGCTTATTGACAAAAGAGCCTTTGGCGACTGCCCACACCACTGGTAACTCACGGTTGGCCTTGACCCCCGTGACTTGCTCTGCGTTTAGCGCCAAATCATCGCCCAGCACCCCCGCGGTTTTTTTGGCCGCAACTTTGGTCATGACGGAGACGTCATCCAATATCACACTGATATCATCGAGTAGGGTTAATAAACTGGCACCTGCCATGTGGGCTCCTTAGCGCAATCATTGAAGTGAGTGATTGAAATAAATACTATTAAAGGGACATATATAAAGAATTCATATAATTTTTTAGCAAAAACAATGCCGTTAGCAGTAGACTATAGTCAGTTCTAAATAAAATCGATACGCTCATATGAACGTGCAACTGGTATAAATTTTCCTTGCTTGCTGTGTCTACGCTGACAGATGCTGCGCAAAATCCATACCAGCTGCACTGTATCGTTTTTAAAGTGAATCAACTATATCTGATTAAACATCACAATCAAACATCATGACCAGATGTTGTGACTCAGCACGGTAGCTAAACATTGATAGTAACTAGCCAAGCTTTGATATTACATAGTACAAATGTATCTTGTTTTTTGAATTTAGGTGTATAAACATTATGTTTTTCAACACCGCGATGACATCATTTTAGATATCATCAGCCCTAAATAAAACGGACATAGCAAACACTATGAGCCACGTTCTGCTGGTGTCTATTTAGCGCCGTATCTGTCGGCGGCGGTACAGCACGCAAGGAAAGCGCCGTCATAGAAGTATATAAGATCGCCGTACCTGACCATCGCTGTACCTGCTCAACGATGGCTATTATTTATCATAAATATGTTAAGATAAGCGGCATTATCAAGTGGGGGCGCTTCTCGTTTGAAAGAAAAACCCCTTTGTATTGAACCTTTTAACTCTTATTGATAAGCGCTATATCCACGTTCACAGTCTGGCATGATGGCGGCGTTTTTCTCACGTTGCCCCATACTGCACGCGATAGCGTTTATTTGTTTTATGCCGACGCATTTATGATTAGGCGCAATGCCTACAGGAAACCTATATGTCATCCTCCATCACCCAAAAAGCCCACACTGTCATTGGATTTCGCAAAACCCGCCTATCACGCTTTATGATGGGGGCGTTATTGGTCGCCATTGCTGCTGGCTGCTCAAACAATGCCGCCGATGCCACCAGCAACACCGGCGTGGTCAATAGCACTCAGGCAAATACCAAGACGGTATCGGCAGAGAGTGATGCAGCGGTGGTCAGCGCGTTGCAAGAAAACCTAAAAGCCTCGGGAATTGAGGAGACTATCCTCTCAGCCGTACCGACAGATATGGACGGTATCTATTGGGCGACCGCTGAAGGGCTGCCGTCTTTTTTTACGGATAAGTCGGGCAAGCACATCATTCAAGGTCAGATCATCGCGGTCGGTGACGGCGCGCCGGTCGATATCAGTGCTGCATTGGTGGCCAATACCGCCCAAAAAGCATTGCAAGCGGTCGATAAAGACGAGCTGATTATTTACCCAGCCAAGGGTGAGACCAAAGCGGTGGTCTACTCGTTTACCGATGCCGACTGCCCTTATTGCACCAAGCTGCATGAAGAGATGGCTGATATCAATGCGCGCGGTATCGAAGTGCGTTATTTGGCGTGGCCTCGTAGCCAAGCATCGGTACCCAAAATGGAGGCAATCTGGTGCAGCCAAGATCGCCATGCCGCTATGAACCAAGCAAAAATGGGTGCCAACGTGCAAGCGCCCAGCTGCGAAAACCCAGTCGCAGCGCATATGGCATTAGGCGCAAGATTGGGCGTGCGCGGTACGCCAGCTATCTTTACGGAGTCTGGCCAGCAAATCGGTGGCTATCTGCCGGCTGAGCAGCTGGCACAAACAGCGATTGACGCCAGCTAGCACACTGCTTTTATATCATTGACTTTGGCGACAGTCAGTTTGGGTAGACGTCACAACTGCATGTCGGTATGATACGATGAAGTGTCATAAAACATCAGTAACACAACCGTAGTGTAAACATCAATGTGAGTCTTTTTTATTCAACGATAATGACGCCTTGATAACCCTATCAACAACGACATTTGCGCCCACCGTATGCTCGATACGACCAGCGCATTTATCTGATAGCAGTGTTATGCTGGGCGTCTTATATTTAACCTCTTGAGGATACTGTGAGTCATTCCATCAAACTAGCGATACTTGGTCTAGGCACCGTCGGAACGGGCGTGATCAATCTAATCAATGACAATTTAGATGAGCTAAAGCGCCGCAGCGGCCAAGACATTACCATTACCGAAGTGGGTACGCGCCGTCATCGTGATGATATTGATCCCAATATTATGCAAAGCAGTGACTTGATGGCAATTGCGGCAAGCGACAATGTCGACATCGTGATCGAGGTGATCGGCGGTACCACGCTCGCCCGCGAAGTCATCATGCATGCCATCAAAAACGGTAAGCATGTGGTCACCGCAAACAAAGCCTTGCTCGCCGAACATGGCAATGAGATTTTTGCTTTTGCAGAAGAGCATCATGTCCATGTGGCATACGAGGCAGCAGTCGCAGGCGGTATTCCAATCATCAAAGTGATGCGTGAAGCCTTGGCGGCCAATAAAGTAGAGTGGCTGGCCGGCATCATCAACGGCACGGGCAACTTTATCATGACAGAGATGCGTGATAAGGGTCGTCCGTTTGCTGATGTACTGAGCGAAGCCCAAGCGCTAGGATATGCCGAAGCCGACCCAACCTTCGATGTCGAGGGTATCGATGCGGCGCATAAGCTGGCCTTACTGGCCTCTATCGCCTTTGGTATCCCGCTACAGTTTGATAAGGTCTATTGCGAAGGCATCACAGGTATCACCTTACAAGACGTCAACTATGCCGAAGAGCTGGGCTATCGCATCAAACATTTAGGCTTTGCGGTGCGCCGTGATGGCACAGGCGACGATGCTGCAACTGGTGTCGAGCTGCGTGTCCATCCGACCCTCATCCCGCAAGACGCTCTTTTGGCCAATGTCAATGGCGTAAAAAACGCAGTTTTGGTCAATTCACACCCACTCGGGCAGACCTTGTACTGCGGTGATGGTGCCGGTGCTGGTGCGACCGCGTCTGCGGTGATGGCGGATGTCATGGATTTGGTACGTGTGTTAGGTAGCAAGGATGCCGACGATAAAAGCAACAACGGTCACCATGTGCCGCACCTCGCGTTTATCCCTGAGCAACTATCTGACACACCGATCCTACGCGCCGAGCAGATGACCACGGGTTACTACTTGCGCGTCCATGCTTATGATAACCCAGGAGTGCTGGCCGATATCACGCGTATTCTCAGCGATGCAGGTATCAATATCGATGCGATTTTGCAAAAGCCGGCGCACAAGGTTGGTCAGGTGCCCGTCATTATCTTGACGCTACCTGTGGTTGAGAGCCGCATGAACCTGGCCATCGAAAAAATCGAAAAACTAGACACAATTACTGATAAAGTAGTACGCATTCGCCTAGATGAGCTAGCGTAAACAACAGCAAGATGGATAGCTGCTAGCCTGTCAGCGTTTGGCCAAAAAGTGCCACACGTTCATTTAAATACGTAAAAAGGAATAATAACGATGTCAAATGATGCAATTGTGATTTTAAATGGTGCCCGTACTCCTATGGGCGGTTTTCAAGGCTCGCTAAAAGATGTGAGCGCAACCGAACTTGGCGGGGCGGCGATCAAAGCCGCTGTCGAGCGCTCAGGTGTCGATGTCGACAGTATTGACGAAGTCATCATGGGCTGTATTTTGACAGCAGGCTTAGGTCAGGGTCCTGCCCGTCAAGCGATGCGCAACGCCGGCTTGTCTGATGCGACGGGCGCGGTCACTATCAATAAACTGTGCGGCTCAGGCCTAAAAGCAGTCATGCAGGCTCACGATGGCATCAAAGCGGGCAGCTTTAAGGTCGCAGTCGCAGGTGGTATGGAGTCGATGACCAACGCTCCTTATATCATGCCAGGCGCGCGCGCAGGCTACCGTATGGGACACAAAGAAGTCAAAGACCATATGTTTTTAGACGGTTTAGAAGACGCAGAAACGGGCAAGCTGATGGGCATGTTTGCCCAAGAAATGGCTGACGAAAAAGGCTATACACGCGAGCAAATGGACGAGTTTGCCATCGAATCGCTCAATCGTGCGCTGACAGCAATCAAAGACGATCACTTCAAAGACGAGATCGAACCCGTTACTTTTAAAACCCGCAAGGGCGAGCAAACGGTCGATACCGATGAGCAGCCAGGTCTGGCCAACGCCGAGCGCATCCCTACCCTGCGGCCAGCATTTGCCAAAGGCGGTACCATCACCGCTGCAAACGCCAGCTCAATCTCAGACGGTGCAGCAGCAGTCGTGTTGATGAAAGAATCACAAGCCAAAGAAGAAGGTCGTGATTATCAAGCACGTATCATCGCCACCGCGTCTAACTCTCGTCATCCAAGCGAGTTTACCATTGCACCGATTGGCGCTATCGAAAAAGTCCTTGCTAATGCTGGCTGGTCCATCGCTGATGTCGATCTTTGGGAGATCAATGAAGCCTTTGCTATGGTCACGATGGCGGCGATGGATGAGCTAAATATCGACCATGCCAAAGTCAATGTCGAAGGCGGCGCTTGTGCTCTTGGTCATCCAGTTGGATGCTCTGGCGCGCGTATCTTGGTCACTTTGATCAATTCACTCAAGCGTACAGGCGGCAAAAAAGGCGTGGCGACCTTATGTATCGGTGGCGGCGAAGCCGTGGCAGTGGCCATCGAGCTTGCCTAATCAGCAGCTACCTGATGATAGGGGCAATATCTAGATTAATATAAGCCCTAATAGCTGTCAGGCTGCTTATTCTTTAATATATCAAGCTCTTGAATGTATCAAAACCGCATGGCGATATGCTCTGCGGTTTTTTTGTGTTTGTCATTTTTTAAAATAGCCAGATTATTACATCGTGTAAAAACGCGTTAACTTGTACCCCTTACTCTGTTATGCCACTTACAGCCTATTACACGCCATTACCTCAAGCGCACACTTTGCTACCTTGCTTATATATCTCATCTAAAATCAGGGTGTTACGATAATTACAAGTTGAGGCAGCAACTGCCAAGCTAACACTGGCAGGTATAAAAGTTAATAATACGATGTGTCCATAGCAACTTTATACAAGACACTTTTCTAAGTAAATATTGTTTAAACCATTATCTTTACCTAACTGTCAAAGATAATGTCTTAAACAGAATTTAATAATCAATAATGAACTCATAAAAAAGGAAGATAATAATGAGCCAGCTAATCCGTTTAAAAGACATCCAAGCCACGCACCGCGACCTAATCGGTGATGACTATTATGATCCAACAGGCAAAACTGCCTATGGTGTTAATGAAGAAAAAATCGGTAAAATCGAAGGCGCACTGGTAGAAGACACCACGGGCCGTATCCGTTATTTGATCGTAGATGTAGGCGGCTGGTTTAGCTCAAAAGAAGTCCTTGTCCCAGCAGGCCTGGCACGTATCGTCGGTGATGATGTATTCTTCGATAGCTTAACAGAAGCGCAAGTCGAAGCAATGGAAGTATATGACCACGATTATCAGTACAGCTATAAAGAGCAGTACGAAAAAGACCGTCAAGCCTTTGTCGCAGACAGTGTGCCAGAAGCTGAGCGTATGGAAATTGCTGACAATGCTTATGATGCACCAAACACCCTAGAACTACTAGAAGAGCGTCTAACCGTCAATAAAGATCGTATCGTAGCAGGTCTGGTCAAAGTCGGTAAACATGTGGTCACAGAAGAGCGCAACGTCGATGTCGAGCTAGAAGAAGAGCATGCCAACATCCAGCGTACCAATGTCGATCGTCCAACAGATCGCCGCATCGGAGATGTCGATGGTAATGAAACCATCGAAGTCGAGCTAGAAGCAGAGCGTGCACGTGTGGGCAAAGACACTTATGTGGCAGAAGAGGTCAACGTCGGTAAGACGACTGAGCGCCATACTGAGACGATCGTCGAAACCATTCAGCGCGAAGAGCTCGACATCGACCGTGATGGTAATGTGGTAGACCGTGAGGGCAACATCGTCAATCGTGACGACATCACTGCCGAAGACGTACGCCGTGCTCGCGGTATGTAATCCATAACAGCCTTATACTGGCCTACTCCCTGATTGGTTATAATAATATGATAAACACACCAGTCATAGTCGCCACTTACAGCTAAGTACGGCTGCACTACAAGATAGGAGGTAGCGTCACTTAGCAAATAAAGGCCAGAGCATGTCTCTGGCCTTTTTTCTGGCTTTCACCAAATAGCACATCGATCTTGCTCCATGACATTGATAGTATTTCATAATATAAGGATATCAAAATGACCACTGACCCTAATGCCGTCACCGACTCCAACCGCGACCCATCGAAAGACGATGGCATCTCTACATCAGCCACTCCTCTTCACAAAGACACCACGCAGATGGCCGAAGATACAGATCCAGCAGTTGACCGGCACCCCTTATCACAAGAGGTTGGTCATTTAGAGCTGCTAGAAGAGCGCCCTGTGGTCAACAAAGAGCGTCTTGATGTCGGCAAAGTCACAGTGACCAAGCACCGTCGCACCAAAACCATCGATGTGCCGATAGAGCTGGTAGAAGAGTATCTTACCATTCGTACTGAATACCACGATGCCGAAAGCCAGGACTTACTATCAGGTCAGTACGATGATAAAGATATTTTGCGTCACGTCGAGCCTGCGCTAGATAGCAAAGCGGTGGTGACGGTCAATGGCCAACAGATTGAAATCGATGAAGCACCGCTCGAGATCGTCTTGTCTCGCCAAGTTGCCACCATTACCAAGGAGACATTTGCCATTCAAGAAGTTGATGTCAATAAAACCACACATACCCATACCGATAGTATTCAGGTGACCCTAAAGCATGAAGAGCTTGATGTCACCGAAGAAGGGTTTTTGGCTCATGAGCATAATGCCGGTGATGATATAGCCAATTTAAAATAAAACCGATAGGCGCATCTTACAGTGCATTAACTATAGCAGCTTTATCAGAAGCCCACGATAAGTAAGCTGATGACATAAAGACAATATCAGGCAAGACGACAAAAAAAGCAACGCTGTGTTAGCGTTGCTTTTTGCGTACAGTATCGAATCAATGCTTAGTCGTAAAATCTAAATATAACCATATAAAGGTATCAGCTGTTGTCTAGCTGTAGACTCACTCTTACTGCTGGTTAGCTGTTTAGTTGGCTAGCTATCTAATGATAAAATCGCGACGGCGTGGTTAGGCAGCTGACTCATCGGCGCTAGGCTCGGCTGATTTTTTACATTCATAAGTGCTGACATTATCGGCATCGGCACCAGCGGTACGCATTATACCTGTCTCACGCTCTGTATGCGCCACACGCCACTGTACAAACCCTACACCACCATCGATGGCGGTATCGAGATTGAAAACTTCTGGGTTGCTCGCATCATTGGTTTTGGTCAAAGTCGCAGTGCCATTGGCAGTTTCGATGACCACTTGGTTATCAGCGTCTTTATAAGTTGCTTTTACCTCTAGTGCTGGCGAGCATGAATAGGTCATCTGAGTGACACCGCTATTGACCATCGCGACTGTGTCGTCTGCCACCTCATCAGCTGGCGCATCTACTACCATATCATTTGGCTCGGCAGGCTCAGCAGACATCGGTACAGACTGCTCTTCGCTGATGCTTTCTTCTAGGCTAGGCTCTGTTTCTTGCTGTTTTTGGCAAGCGCTGACAGTCATGACACCAGCCAATAAGCCTGTTAAAACGACAGAGGTTCGAAATTGTTTTAATAATTCTACGTTCATCACACTCTCCATACAAATATGTTAAATACTATAGCGTGTCCCTAAATGCACGCCTATGTGCAATTTGTAAACAATCCATACAAAAACAGTGAGTATATACCTGATACCTGCTTCTAAAGGCTGTCTGCAAGCCAAAAAAGACACTTAACGTCTTTCTGGGTGTCCTAATCCTTTTCATAAAAAAACCCCTATCTGTGCAAGATAAGGGCCTGTAAACATCTCATTTAAATTACTTGCTATGCTTAGATCTTACCGTGGCACTGCTTGTACTTCAGGCCTGAGCCGCAAGGACAAGGCGCGTTACGGCTGATATGCATACCCGCGTATGGGTTTTCCCCAGCAGCGCTCGCACTGGCATTCGCACCTGCAGCACCGGCCGTCATACCAGCGGCGACCGCTCCCGCTGCTTGGTTACGGTTTTGCGCTGGTGGCTGCGCGGCACCGGCGTTGCTGTCTAAGTTATCGACATCATTGTGCTCAAACTGCATCTGCATTTGTGCGGCGTTTTCACGCTGCTGCGCCTCTAGCGCCTCTAACTCTTCTTTGGTCGGGATGTGCACGCGTGATAAGTCTTGTACGGTCTCAGACTTGATAGCACCAAGCATCATCTGAAACAGCTCAAAGGACTCGCGCTTGTACTCTTGCTCTGGGTTTTTTTGTGCATAACCGCGCAGATGGATACCTTTGCGTAACTGGTCCATCTGGGTTAAGTGCTCTTTCCAGTGCTTGTCCAGACTTTGCAGCATAAGGTGACGCTCAAGCTGGGCGGCGTCTTTTTCGCCCATCTGCTCGCGGCGAGTATGATAACGCTCCAATGCCGTTTGGATGATTTTGGCACGCAAGCCTTCTTCATCTAGGCGGCGGTCTTCATCCAGCCAGTCATTAATCGGCATCGAGATTTTAAACTCATCCTCTAGCTCATCTTCTAGGCCGTCGATATTCCACTGATCATCGATAGAGCCTGGCGGAATAAACTGATCAATCAGGGCATTGTAGACTTCATGATGCATGACTTCGATGGCCTCTTTTAAGTCCATCTCTGCGAGCAAATCATCGCGCTGACTATAGATGACTTTACGCTGCTCATTGGCGACGTCATCGTATTTGAGTAGGTTTTTACGGGCATCAAAGTCGCGGCTTTCGACTTTACCTTGCGCGTTTTCGATCGACTTTGAGACTATCTTATGCTCGATGGCTTCGTCTTCTTTTAGTCCCATGGCGCGCATCATATTGACCACGCGGTCGCCTGCGAAGATACGCATCAAGTCGTCTTCTAATGATAAAAAGAAGCGCGACATGCCAGGGTCACCTTGACGACCGGCACGGCCACGTAGCTGATTATCGATACGGCGTGACTCATGACGCTCAGAGCCGATGATATGCAGGCCACCAGCGGCCACGACTTGGTCATGCTTAACTTGCCATTCTGCTTTCAGGCGTGCCATCTCTTCTGGGCTGACCGCATCAATGTCTTCGATAAACGACTGCCAGTTACCGCCCAAGATAATATCGGTACCACGGCCTGCCATGTTGGTGGCGATGGTCACCGCTTTTGGGCTACCTGCCTGCGCGATAATCTCTGCCTCACGCTCATGCTGTTTGGCGTTTAGGACGTTGTGTTTGATGCCTTCTTGATCGAGCAGATAAGACAATTCTTCACTGGCCTCAATCGTCGCTGTACCGACCAGTACCGGCGCACCTTTGGCCTGAATCTCTTTGATCTCGCGAATGATGCCCTTGTATTTGCCAAGCTTGGTCAAGAAAATCTGATCGTCCATGTCGATACGGGCGATCGGCTCGTGCGTTGGAATCACGATGACATCTAAATCATACGTGGATTTAAACTCCGCCGCTTCGGTATCGGCCGTGCCCGTCATGCCAGAGAGTTTGTCATAAAGACGGAAGTAGTTCTGAAAAGTTGTGGTCGCAAGCGTTTGGTTTTCTGCCTGAATCTCGACGTTTTCTTTGGCTTCTACCGCTTGGTGCAGGCCCTCTGACCAGCGGCGACCGGGCATGGTACGGCCCGTGTTTTCATCGACGATGATGATTTCACCGTCGTCAACGATATAGTGGACGTTTTTGACAAACACATGATGGGCGCGAATGGCGGCTTGGACGTGCGCGAGCAGCGGCAAACGACTTGGGCTATACAAGCTCTCGTTTTCGCCAAGCTCACCGACTTCTGTTAAAAAACGCTCGATTTTTTCATAGCCTTTTTCGCTAATCTCAATCTGACGGTTTTTTTCATCAATCCAAAAATCTTCATCTTCGTTATTTTTATTGGCTTCTTCGTCTTTTGAGCGCTTAAGCCGCGGAATGATGGTGTTAATCAGCGCATACATGCGTGAAGAGTCTTCGGCTTGCCCTGAGATAATCAGCGGCGTACGTGCTTCATCAATCAAGATTGAGTCGATCTCATCGATAATACAAAAATTCAGCGGGCGCTGTTTTTTTTCAGCGAGGCTAAACACCATGTTGTCACGCAAATAATCAAAACCGTACTCGTTGTTGGTACCGTACGTGATATCAGCTTGATAGGCGTCGATTTTTTCTTGTGGCGGCTGCTGTGAGTAAATCACGCCGACGGTCATGCCCAAAAAGTTAAAGAGCGGACGGTTTAGCTCCGCATCACGCGCCGCAAGATAGTCGTTGACCGTGACCAAATGCACACCTTTACCGCTGATGGCGTTTAGATACATGGCCAAAGTACCCATGAGGGTTTTACCTTCACCTGTTTTCATCTCGGCGATTTTGCCTTCGTGCAAGGTGATACCACCGATTAGCTGCACATCATAGTGGCGCATGCCATTGACGCGCCATGACGCCTCACGGCAGACAGCAAACGCTTCTGGCAATAGCGCATCCAAACTCTCGCCGTTTTGGTGCCGCGCTTTAAACTCGGCAGTTTTTTGTTGTAATTGCTCATCAGACAGGGCTTGTATCTCAGCCTCTTGTGCATTGATCTTACTGACCACGCGGCGCATGCGTTTTAGTTCGCGGTCATTTTTGGTGCCAACCACACTGCCTATAATCTTTGATAACATAATTTTTTGACCTATGGAAATATTCGATAATTAGTGCGCATTAACCAATGCCTAGCGTTGCACCCTGCTGGGTGCCTGTCGTCACTCGGCGCAGTATCATCTAATACTGCGCGCTATTTTATGATACTGCGCCTAACTAAGTATCGCCCAATTAAGTGTGCCGTCATTATATATGGTTATGACGCTGATGGATACAAGGGCTGTGAGCAGATATTTGCCGACGTAAAAACAGCGCTGAACGTGTTAAAATAGCGCCTATACCCTTAATTTAACAGCTGTTTGGTGATATTAATAAAAGCAAATAATTGCCAATCTGCATCCCTGATTTTTTCTAAAAAATACGCATTCTTTCTAAGCAAACCCATTTAAGTACCATAAGAGACTCTGCATGACCGTCAACACCTCTGCCCCGCACGCTCGTATTAGCCATCCTGCGCCCACAACAGATACCGCGTCCAAGCAGCCTTTATCCAAGGCAAGCGCTGCCAAATCTGCGGACGCCGATCAGCTACTTATCGGCGATACTGTCTATCATCTGGCCGATCACACGCCGATGATGGTGCAATATCTAACCATGAAAGCCAACTATCCACAAGCGCTGCTGCTGTACCGGATGGGTGATTTTTATGAGCTGTTTTTTGATGATGCCAAGCGCGCCGCGCAAATACTAGACATCACGCTCACGCGCCGCGGCACCGACAAAGCAGGCAATACCATTGCCATGGCAGGTGTGCCGTTTCATGCCGCCGACAGCTACATGGCGCGGCTCATCGCGGCAGGTCAGACAGTGGTCGTCTGTGAGCAAATGGACGACGCATCAACCGATGCCGCCAGCCCCTCATCCGCCCCATCGGCGATGGGCGATAAACAAAAAAAGAGTAGCAAGGCCACTGGTATCATGCGCCGTGAGGTAGTCAAAACGCTGACCGCAGGCACCATCACGGATGACGCACTGATCGCGCCCAACCACACGCCGACCGTGGTGGCAATCGATATCGCCCAGCCGCGCGCAAACAGCAAGCAGCCACTACAGGCCGCCGTCAGTCAGCTCGACTTAGCCGCTGGCACCTTGACCACTCAGAGCCTGAGCGCCAATCATGATGACTACGATGACCTACAAACACAGATGCTGACGGTGCTTGCCCGCTTCGCCCCTAGCGAATGTATCATCAGCGAAGCACTAAGCGATGCTACTGGCAGTACTGATACCGACTGGCCGCTATGGCTGCGACAACACCTTGACTGCCCGATCATCGAGGTAGCTGCCAATGACTTTCACCGCGACCATGCCACAGACACCCTTTGTCAGCAGTTTGGGGTGCAGCGTCTCGATGGACTTGGTATCCATGACGCGCCGCTTAGCCAGTCTAGCTGTGCCGCCTTGATTCATTATGCGCAGCAAACCCAGCAGCGTCACGTGCCGCAGGTCAATCAGCTTATCGTCGAGTTTAGCGATGATTACTTGATCATCGATGCCGGTAGCCAGCAAAACCTTGAGCTGTTTGCTCCAGTCAGTAGCAGCGGCACATCGCTGATCTCGGTCGTCAATCACTGCCAAACGCCGATGGGACGTCGCCTGCTGGTGCAGCAAATGAAACGCCCCTTGCGCCAGCATGCGCGTATCAATATGCGCCTAGACGCCATAGACAGACTTTTGCAAGCAGACAGCCCAGCTGACAGCAGCAAGCAAGGTAGTCCGCATAGTCCGCAACTACAGCGTCCCTCATTGGTCAGCCATATACGCGATACGCTAAGTGCCATCGGTGATATCGAGCGCATCACCAGCCGCATCGGCCTGATGAGTGCCAAACCGCGAGACTTGCGCAAACTGGTGGACGGTATCAACAGCAGCGCGCAGCTGAGCACCTTATTAGAGCAAGCAGGCATCCATCACGAGCAGGCAGGACTGCTGGCCATGCTCATGCAGCAACTGCCCGCGCAGCTACCTGCGGTACAATCCGTCGCCGAGCTGATCGAGCGTGCCATTATCCCAGAGCCGCCTGCTCATATCCGCGATGGCGGTATGCTGGCAGCAGGCTATGACGCCGAGTTTGATCGCCTCACACACCTGCATGACAACATCCAAGTGACACTAGATGAGATGGTCGCGCGCGCCCGTCAGGACAACCAGCTACCCAGTCTAAAAGTCGGGTTTAATAAAGTCAGCGGCTTTTATTTTGAGCTGCCCAAAATGCAAGCCAAAAACGCACCCGCGCACTTCATCAGGCGGCAGACGCTCAAGAGTAGTGAGCGTTTTATCACCGATGAGCTAAAGGAAGTCGAAACCGAATACCTAAGCGCGCAAAGCTTAGCACTGGCTCGCGAAAAACAGCTGTATCATGAGCTGCTGACGATACTCAGTAGTCATTTGGCCGAGTTGCAGCAGCTAAGCGCCGCCATCGCCCAAATAGATGTACTCAGCAACTGGGCGCAGCTTGCGACCCTTTATAATTGGCAACGTCCAGTTATGACTAAAGATTCAAACGATGGCAACTTGTTAAAAAACAGCAGCCAAACCCGTATAGACCAGAGCAGTATCGACATCCAGCAAGGCCGCCACGTGGTGGTCGAGGCGGCATTAAACCCCGACAATACCAGCAGCCCAGCCGCGCGAGACGCAACGCAGACTTTTAGCCAAAACCTCAGCCAACACCCCAGCAAACCTGCGCGCGCCCATGCCTTTGTCGCCAACGACTGCGCGCTGGGCAGTACCAATACTAAAGAAGGACATCCTGCACGCCTGCTGATGATCACAGGCCCCAATATGGGCGGCAAATCCACCTATATGCGCCAGACCGCTCTTATTGTCTTGCTCGCGCACTGTGGCAGCTTTGTGCCAGCGGCCAGCGCGCGCATCGGTGATATCGATCGCATCTTTACCCGTATTGGCTCGGCTGATGATCTGGCAGGCGGCAAGTCTACCTTTATGGTCGAGATGATCGAGACGGCCAATATCTTAAACCAAGCGACCGATAAGTCACTGGTGCTCATGGATGAGGTCGGCCGCGGTACCGCCACCACCGACGGGCTGGCCATCGCCCACGCTTGTGTCAACAGGCTGCTTGAGATCGGCTGCTTGACCCTGTTTGCCACCCACTACTTTGAGCTGACACAATTGGCTGCGCAAAATAAAGGTATTCGTAACGTCCATGTCGCCGCCAGTGAAATCGATGGGCAATTACTACTGCTGCACCAAATCCGTGATGGCGCGGCCAGCTCTAGCTTTGGACTACATGTCGCCAAGATGGCCGGTATTCCGCCATCGGTGATTGATGATGCCAAACGCTACTTGCGCGATCATCCAACAATGGTGGCTAATACTCAAAGCGTTGATGACACCCAATGCGTTGATGACAAAAGCGACTTAGCTAAGTCGCGAACGGATAATTGCCAGCTTGACGATCAAAGACCGCTGACCACGATAGAGGCCAGCCCTCTGAGCCACGAGCAAGCAGCGGCAGATATTCCGCAGCAAAATCAGCTATTTATCTTACAAGACGCGCTGGCAGCCATCAACCCTGACAACCTAACGCCCAAACAAGCGCATGATCTGCTCTATCATCTTAAGGATATCATTAGTCACTAAAGGGAATTGTCAAATCAGCATAAAGGCGCTAAAATGTGGCTTGTTTTTAGTCAATCTAGTTTTTTAGTTACTCTAGCCCTTATGGTGCATCATTAGGCAGACTGCCGCGACGATTGAATATAGCGATCGCCGTCATACTCGCCGCGGTAGGCGCTGACGATACAGACACCATATCAGCCAAATCAATAACAGGTAGACATCACTATGACCTTTGTCGTTACAGATAACTGCATTCTTTGCAAATACACCGACTGTGTGGAAGTCTGTCCTGTGGACTGCTTTTATGAAGGACCAAACTTTTTGGTCATCGACCCTGATGAGTGCATCGACTGCGCGCTATGTGAGCCTGAATGCCCTGCCAATGCCATCTTCTCAGAAGATGAGGTGCCAAAGGGGCAAGAGATATT
Organism: Psychrobacter sp. CAM01; assembly: GCF_032842965.1. Classification (NCBI taxonomy): domain Bacteria; kingdom Pseudomonadati; phylum Pseudomonadota; class Gammaproteobacteria; order Moraxellales; family Moraxellaceae; genus Psychrobacter; species Psychrobacter sp. CAM01. Next base: position 235,622 of record NZ_JAWJBL010000005.1, on the reverse strand, counting down.
CACTCAGCTAAATGAAGAGCTGGCGCAAAAATGGCCAAACATCACAGAGATAAAAGAGCAGATGCCAGAAGCCGCTAAATGGGACGGCGTCGAGGGTAAGATTCAGTATTTGGAGAAGTAGGCAGCCTGATCGCACTTTGACGCATGGATAAAACCCGTCAATAAAAAACCACCGAGCGGCAGCTGCTGTTCGGTGGTTTTTTTATCATAACTACTGACAAGCTTGTGGTAGATATGCGTCTTTGATACCCGCACTTGCCTGACATTGCCACGCCCCATCCGCTAAATAATCAAGGCTGAGCGTCTGAGCTTGCAAATAAGGCAGGTTGTGAATACGACAAATAATAGCATTTGCTGTCGTACTGCCAGCCAGCGGTGCTGTGACGGTAAACTGACAATATTTGGTCTGGGCTGGCATATTTAGCCCACGAGGACTAAAATCGGTCACCCCTGCGCCATTGTCAATCAGTGTGCGATATGGCAGACGAAAGTGATTTATTTCTTTATAAATAGTCAGGATCTGGGTCTTTCTGACCTGCGTCTGATAGCTGACGGTCGCTGTCGCTGCCAAGATACCGATGATAGCGACGGCAATCATTAGCTCAATTAAGGTATAGCCAGATTGCGCGCTGCCTGATTGTGTCAGGTGACGATTTGCGGCAGTATTATGTTGATACTTCATAGCATTATTATCAATTAATGGGATAATTGCTATGGTGCAGAGAGCGTGCCAGTTAGGTTTGGCGACTAGCCAGTTATTAAACATAAAAAAGCCAAACAGTACGTTTGGCTTTTTCGGTTAAATCAGACTTTGCATACACTGGACATTTTGTTCAGAATTTTGTCTTGCATGATATGAGCTAAGCTAAGAGCCTAGCCTATGCTTGTTACTATTGATCAATCATATGTTGGTATATCATCATCTTTACCTTATTACTGCCCTTGACGCCTTCGTTTGATGTGCCATTGCTCAACAAGGCCACCACGCCGCCACTATCACTGGCCGCTACCAAAGAAGATAAGCCTAATAAGTTACCATCACGATAATAAATTATGGTGGATGGTTCGTTAGGCTGATAAGTAACCATTGCATAACCATAGCACTCTGCTATTTGTGTCAAATCACAGGCTACTTTAGAGCTGTCTGTCAATATGTTTGGTGGTGATTTAAGCGACATTGCCTGTACTTGTTGGGCTAAATCAATAGCATTTCCCGATAACCCTGCAGCCGACGCAAGCCCTTCATAATCAAACGCTTTATAGATATCGGCGTATCCAGTTAGCCCTGTTTCGACATAGTTATATGTCACCTCATCATTCATAGCATGATTGGATATAAAACGTAGACTCGTGTCAGCAAAACTATAGTTTTCTGCGATGACCTTCGTATATGGTTTGTTATAGATGCGGCTAACAACTTCGCCCAGTAGACAGTAGCCCAGATTAGAATAGCTGGTTTTACTATCAGGGTCAAAGCCTAGAGTAATATTATTTAGACCCGTTAAATTATTAGGGCAAATGTCTTTACCGATGCCAAACATATCCTGACCAAACACACTATAACGGTCAAACCCTGCACGATGCAGTAATAGCTGACCAATAGTAATGTCACTGATTCTGCTATCTGTTGGCGTGTCAATTTCGCTGATTATCTTGGCGACTGGCGTATCGAGTGATAGCTTACCGTCTTTCACTAAGGATAAAATAGCATCTGCCGTCCACAGCTTGGTTACGCTGGCATAGCGAAAACGCGTTTGGTCGGTAACGCTTTCTGATAGTAGAGGATACTGACCGACATAGCCATTTTCGCAATGGTGTAATTTACCATTTGGTTCAATATAGGCAATTTGGTTGGCAGGGGCGTTATTATGTTTGGTTTGATAGGTTAAGATATCAGATAGCCATGTAGGGCTATTATTACTACAGCTCACTTCACGTACTGATAGCTCAGCACGTACTGGATATAATTTTTGCCATAATAGATTACGCGCTAACGAGTTACTATAATAATAGCCAGCTATTATTGTAATAAACAATAGAACACTGACGATAATAATATCTGTTAATTTTAGTTTTTGAAACATTGGCTTATACCATTATTTAGGTAATCATATTTTTTATAATGACTTAAATTAACATATAAATAATTAAGCATAAAAAAAGCCAAGTATAATACTCAGCTTTTTTTAGTTCACGATTGTAAATATGTACCTATATTAGAATGCTGTCAGACTAGCACCTGCAGTACAACCGTTAGGGGCGTACTTAGCTTCAACACTTGTTTCACATTTCCAACTCCCAGCTGTGCTACGTGTCCAAACTAATAGTTTAGGTGTATCACCTTTTAAGTTAGCAGAAGCATTATTACCAAATTTTCCTTGAATCTTTGCACTACCATCTGCAACGATCTCGACTTTCGGTGTTGCTGCTTTAGCTCCTTCCACCGTGTCTCCACCAACTGCTGAACCTAGTAAGTTAGATGCCGTTAGGCCTAAGTCAGCAGCAGTACAATCGCCAGCAGCACTACCTGTAATTTTACCAGAGTTTACACAGTCTTCTACAGCTGTCTTATAGTTACCAGTTTCAGCCATTACACGTGACACTTGTGATTTAGTAATATAGTTCTGATACTGAGGAATAGCGATAGCAGCTAGGATACCGATGATCGCAACCACGATCATGAGTTCGATTAGGGTAAAACCTTTTTGAGTGTTCATAAGAACTCCTTTAGAGAGGGTAAAGATAACGGATATTCGCTCACGCTATCTCTCGTTATATAATGTATTGGTCTTTCGTGCTCTATTAGATGCATATAGCGTGCCAATATCATTAGTCACAGTAGGTATATATGCTAAGTGCCCAATTTTTATCGCTATTTATCTATACTTTGATGTAGATACTTACCATACTGCTATCTACTGACACTAATTGTTACGCTAAGCATACCTAAAAGTGTCAATTTATGTCAATGGCAGCTACTTTGGCTCACGATAACTGACAATAATTGTCAGTTGCCAGACTATTTTTTAGTCATTCCACTCGCTGCCAGTGCCGCATTTTTTTTCATTACCGATAGTACGGCATTTAATGTTTTGATAATTAAGGCTCAAGACGCCATCACTTGCCATTTGCGTACCAGACTTCGGCGTTGCCGTAATCATCCATTTATTGGTCAAGGTGTTGTCGGGAGGCGTCAGGGTAGTTGGCTCGATACTGACATCGTATAGAGCTGTCCCTTGCTGAGGATAGGCGGTCGCAAAGTCTGCTTTGATCTGCGCGCTGATAGCGCGGTAGCTACCCTGTGCCAGCTTGCGACTCTCAATCTCAGAGGCGATATTTTGCATCTCTGTCATCATATCGACCCGCTTGGTCTTGATGACATAGCGCTGATAGCTGGGATAAGCGATAGCCGCGAGCACACCGATGATAGCGACGACGATCATAATCTCGACGAGAGTAAAACCTCTCTGTGTATGCTTGCTACTGTTGATCATTACCACTCCTTCTGGCCTGTGCCGCAGTTCTTATCGCCTATTTTTACTTCATTCTCACTTTGACAACGCACACCGTTACTGCCGAGCATCATATAGTGAGCATTTTTAGTGATACCTGTGTTGTTAGGTGAGGCTAGCATTTTCCATGAGCGACCTGTGACTGTATCAACATCAGTGCCGCTAGTTATCAAAGAGCTGCTGGTGTCTCTACCATCAACCAACGTAATCTGGTAACGATAATTACTAGCGTTACTCCCACTTGGGACATAAATCGTTTTATTGGTTGGTGTGTCGTCATAAACATAAGTTGGAGTAGCAGTACCGTTGCTAGTAGTTATTTTTTGCGGAGCAAACCCTTGATAGCTAAGCTGTCTGCTGCGCCATCGCTCCAGCTCTATTTGAAGTTGTTGCATCTTAGCTTGGACATCACGCTCCGCATTTAGTACTGCATAGCGCCGATAGCTAGGAATAGCGATGGCAGCTAGTATACCGATGATAAAAATGATAATCATCAGCTCGATAAGCGTAAAGCCCTGAGCCACGCGGCGCGCGACTGATGAGCGATATGCCATTATGTTTGCCGCCATCTTTTGTCACCCTTATCTTTTATCTTGACGAAGTCTCACTATAAAACACCAGTTTTTTATTGACTGCTGTTTTGCTCATACCATGCTTTTGGCTGTAGCGTATAGCGCTCATTAAATAAGTATTCCGTTGCGCTACCATCACCACCAGCTTGACTTGGCTTACCAGTACCAGGATAAAGATCTTTGATATTACTGTCGTTCTTAAAACCATCTTGACCGTATCCAGCACGGTTTGCAGCTTCGATACGATCAGCAATAGTAGTAGTACCTATCAAGACCTTTATGTCTTTGTTATCAGCGTTGTATGCACCAAGCGTCAGCTCTTGAATACCTTGTCCTGCTGGAACGTAGCCACCAGTGCCTGTCACTGAATCATCATCCATACAGATACCGTAAGGTAGACAATATAGCTGACGCTCTGAACCACCTACGATTCGTGCTGCACAACTTGAGACGGCGCCATAGATTTTATCGGGGTTATAGACAGTGGTATATAAGATATTGTTGATAGCAGCCATGTCACCTACACCCTTGTTGTATCTGACTTTACTATAGCCGTCAAAACGAGTCAGTGGATAATACCAGCCTTTTTTGCCACCCGTAATCATCAACTTCTTGACCTCAGACTTCTTATCGGCAGTCACAGTACCCGCAAGCTTATCGGCCAAATTCACCAAGTTTTCATTTTTCAAATCAGTGACGGTTTTAGTGAATCCATCTTTGTATAAATCAATACTCGAGATATCAGTGTCAATGATACCGTAGACTCGATTGGCATACTCATTGTTGTCACGCAACGTCGACAGTGGCGAGCTACGATTACCAGAGATGACATTAATAAGGGCAAAGATACTACCGTTGTTAGAGCCGCCTTCGCTACGGTAGAAGCTTACTACTGGACGGGTATAAAAACGGTATGCATATTTTTTGTCGACATCAGCACTGGCATTTAGGATACGAGTCATACTTTTATTGCTAAACTTATCAACTGCGTCAAAACCAAACTGCTCGATTCGCGCATTTTCAAAGTCTGCTCGAAACACCTGTCCACCAAGGTCAGCAGCATAAAGATGATCCATCAGCCCGTCATTGTCACGGTCAAGTACGGTAATTTCGCCCGTAAAACTATGAATCATGTTGCTATTATCACTTTTGGTCGCTGACCAAATTAAATCACCAGTCTTAGCATTAATCATGTAGATAGCATTGCCTTTAGCAGGCTTGCTATCAGTAGGAGCATACTCAGCGTCTTCGTAGCTCATATCATAGCCACCACCAAATATCAGGACATCAGTAGGTTCAGTGTTTTTGTTAGCGTCTGATCCTTTATTTAAGCGAATTTTGGCCGCTGTTGGTTTACTCCAAATTTGTCCAAGTCGAGAAAACTTCGTCGAGGGCTCACCGTTTAAGGTGTTTGGCGTGATACTAAATTTAATTTTAGGACTGGATCTATCACTAATGTCTATACCGTAGAAAGCTTGTCCACCCATTCGCAAGCCACCATAAGCAAACATACCCTTATCATCTGTAGTATCCACTGTGACTCTTTTATTCTCTAAATCGTATTTATAATCAGTGGTGACCAGCCACGGCGCATCAACACCGAAATATGGTGTTCCAACTTCATCTTTTATAGAACCTTCTACCAATGCTTTTGGTTGCGTCTCCACCATAAGCTTAGGGATGATAGCGAACTCTTCTACACCTGTATCAGCGTCGACTAAATGCAGTGCCCCATCCATTGAGCCAAATAATACGTAATCGTCGCGCGTATCAGTGATACGGCCATTGTTATCTAAGGTCGCGCCATAAGAGACTGCTGTGGGTGTAGAGTGCACTACTCCACCAAGTACCTTGACTTCATTGGTAGGCTGGTCGAGTTTTAGCTTATCTACTTCATCAGAGCTAGTCGACTGACCATCTTTAGTCAATACTTCACTAAAACCTAAAAAGCTCAGTAAACGACGTTTGTTTATTTCATTTGCGTCGGTATAAACACTATCAACAAGGTTGCCGAAGTTTTGTGGCTTACCATTACTATCCACAGTTATTTTGCGTAAAACAGGCGTCTTTTTGTCCTGTAGAGTGTCTTCTACATAGACAGTACGCAGACTAGATAGTCCGGAGTTTGGTGACTTCAGCTGTGCATAGACACCGCCAGCGGCAATATTATTATTAGCCGGCTTACCATCTACACTAACTCCAACGGTTTGCCACAAGTCTTGAGTGGCAGCACTTAGGTTACCTGCGACATCTTCATATAGCAGCTTATCGTTTTTACCATATAATGTGCCTTTATTTAGGTCATACTTTTTTAGGTTGCCGCGCCAGATACTGCTTGCTGAGGCAATATCTGGATCTAGCATAGGTAGATAGGCATAAGGTAGCTGATTAGCAGCACGATATGGATCATCAGGAATTGTGATCGTGCCAGAGGGTGCTGTGTTGATTATTTGAACCAAACCTGAAGCAAAGTCAACGATACTGGCAGCAATATCTTCAGACTTTTCGGTATAGTAAAAACCGCCATCGCCAAAGGTTTTTACTTCATCATCACCTTTGCGTTCACCAAGCTTACAAAGGTTACGAATATCGTCATCGACATTGTTTCCGCTGTTGCAATCGGTGACTTCTTTTGATTTACCATTGACAATAATATTACGAGTACCTGTTAAGCCATCAAAATCTTTACCAAATCCAACGGTCGCCGTTTTGATCGGTAGCCCTTTTGGGTTGTTAGCAGGGTTACGTAGTAGCGCAGCATAGCTTGCCATACATGCCCAGCCTCTATTACTATTTACATTTGGCAAACCACTGCAAGTATTTATAGATAAAGACGATGAGTAAGACAGTGAGTTATTCATAATAGCTTTTGCTCTGCTAGTGCTACTACCATTAGGATAACCATCAGTTAATAGATAAATACCATTACCACTACATTCTTCATCATTGAGGGGCGATATATAACTGCCGTTATTTTTGGTACTGTTATCAGAGTAGTCAAAACCGCTCCACCAAGTACTATTACTATAACCACTATCTTTTGTAGAGGTGCCCATCATATAAGCACCAGATTCTGCTAAAGCGTGGGCTGTAGGCGTTCCTCCAGTAGGGTTTAGACCTATGACCTTATTGAGCAATTCAACACGCTGCTCTGCGCTCAACTCGCGGGTAGGTGTTAGAATAACCGCCCGACTACCATCACCATTGAGACTATAGTTCCCCATGCCAATACTATAATCATCAGGTAGCGAACCTGTCGGTTTGAGACTTCCATCTTGTACGTTATAAACCCTATCAGCAAGTAGCTCTAAAAGGGCTAATTTGAGCTGCGTCATGCGATCAGTTGTTATATTACTTTGGTCATACCTATCAGTACAACCATAAGGAGTATAGGTTCCTTGCGCATGCACTTTATTAAAGTTTAAAACTGTATTACCGTTTTCATCTCGTAGCAGACCATCGGGCTGATTTGCATCTTTTTCACGCTCATACACAACCAGCTGAATGGCTTTATCTGTTCTATCGCTCTTTTTACCCTTACAAGAGCCGTCATAATAGCTCATACTTCCTGATGTATCTAACATCATAAAAATAGCAGCCGTTCCAGGCTTAGCAGGTGCATAAATCTCTAAGTCGCCAATCGGTTTGCGCTTAATAGTGGCAGTATTGGTATGCGCAGATGTCGTTATCAGACCCATAATTATTGACGCTGTCAATGCTTTGATAGGCCACTTGCGTGAGTACGATTTGTTATTTCTGTAGATCATGACCTACTCCTAATAGCAATATTTTAATATTTGACTCAGACATAACTATGGTGGTTGGACTAACTAGTAGGTAATGTGCAGAGCTTACCGCTACCTTTACCAAAATTGACACATTTAGTGCGTTTAGATTGGTTTTCGACATTGGCCATCTCATAGATGACCGTACTTGGCACACCCGCTTTTGTCATACAGCCTCCGATAGTATCAGCCGTATCATTTACTGAGTGTAAGCGGCTTGTTTGTTCAAAACAATTTTTGCTACCTACCGATGTGTCACCATATGCTGGTAATACTGCCGTACTATTAATATCAAAAGTAAAAGCTTGACTAGATATCTCGCTACTGTCTTGACCGATTGTATAACTTCTAAAAGGCTCGTTTTCAGAGCTAGGCGGCGTTAGGGCAACACTGACCTGAGTCATGCTGGCATTACGAGCGCTGATGTAGTCATCAGACACAGCTGGATTACAATAACCTTTATTATTCAAACTACCAGATGGAGTAATGATTGAGGCTTTATTGATGTCAAAAAATTGCCCCCGTGGACGAAAGCAAAAGATATACTCATGATCTATACTATCGCTATTTAACATGAAGTGCCCAAAAGGACCACTACGTGAGATCATGTCGTTATAAATATTTGTGTTACTACTGCCATTGATGCTCTGTTCTATATTTTGATGAGCATTATCAGCTGACTGTAATAATAAGGTATTTATTTGGTCACTGGTGGCCAGTCGTAAGTCTGTCGTACTCTGTCTGACCGCAATAACACCCACCAAGATGATTAACATCAAAAATAACAATACCACGATTAGTACAGCACCCTGTTGGGCAACTGGCAACTCGCTAGGATATGAGCTCGGCATATCAGACACTTGACTCTCCTTTATGGTGTGTTATTGACAGTAGCCACAATGCTCATTATCCGAGCACTTCGTAACAATATAGTCGATTCATAGCTACGTCGATAGTATTTTTTACGCGAGCTATCTGCTTTAAGTTCGTGCTTTGTGCCTAACAAAGTAAACTCATCTGCATCAGTATCAGTGATGAGCGGTGTGTTACTACGTACGATCATGCCAAGCTTGACGCTTGTAATAGCAGGTTTTTCGCCCTCAGTTGGCTTATCAATATCTAAATAAACGCTAGGCGGCAAATAAGTCAGCTGATCGACAGCTGCCTGCACACCCAAAAGGATTTTGAATTGATCAATAGCTGCAACTACTACTTCACCATTGCCAGTAAATGCCTCTGTCACATTACCATCTGTATCTACACGCCCTGCTGTACAAGCTAATACCAAGTCTTTAGTGGTAGCTGAATTACTTGCACCTGTTGCTAGACGCACAAAGTAACGCTCAACGACCCAGTCTTGTTCTGCTACTTCAATTTTTCCACCTTCACAATCATATAGATCATATGGAGTGATGTTCTTATACTGAATAGTTAATTGGTCACTTGGCTTATCTTTGATGTTGGATAAACCAGTAGCGCTATTTAATGTAAGGTACTTGGTAGCGGTTGTATTATTTGTACCTAAGTTGGTTTGAGTTAATACAATACCACCATGATCAGTAGCATCCGTGATATAACTGATAGGGTTCCCTAGATTTGCTAGACGAACGTGCTCTTCAATAGCTTGCATAGCGAAAATACTGCTATCTTGTACCTCAGAAGCGCTTTGTTGGATAGTGATGGTACGAGTATTAATCAAATAGACCTGCATTACAGCTGCAGAAACCAAAAGCCCAAGCACTAAAGCAATCATCAACTCAATAAGAGTGAAACCACGCATGCTCGTTAAAGATGCATTGGACAACAAACGGGCAGTACGGTATTTTGTCATCTAGTAAGCCTCCGAGATAAGACAGTGACTACCTGTCTTATATACACCATTAGCAGAGGCACAAGCTTTACTATCATTATCATCAAGGATAGCCTTGGTATCACTCCATGCCGTGATAACACACATTTGCTGTTGAATGGCTTGTGCAGATGTACCTGGGCACATAACGATACTAACACTAAGATCTTGATCTTTTGCCATTTTTTTAACTATTAAAGCATCACGTGCTGCTAACTGATTGATATCACAGGACTGCTGGGCGATCTCTTTACCTTCTATGTTTTTAGTGGTGGTAGATAGACAGCTATCTGTTCCTACAATACTCACGACTTGACTATCGATCGTAACGCTATCCGTTGCATTACTACTAACCACCGCTTGTACAGTTGGTACTGCGTTGTTATCACTAGCTACTGCTTTGGCAAAGCTGCTGCCACTACCTGTCACATATGCTTCAGGATAGGCACGCATAACCTCAGCTAAGTTACGTATTATAGTCAAAGACTTTGTGCGTATAAGACTCTCATCTGTGGCGCTGACTGCACGCATTTGTAAAGCACTAAAACCCAATACTGCAACAGACAACAGTAATACAGCAACCAATACCTCTACTAGCCCGATACCTGACTGCCTATTATTAACTCTCATTCACAAACCCCTCCTAGCTTGCTACTGATTAGTCCTACGCTACTAACAACTACCTGTCTAGAGGTGGCGGATTTGTTACTATCACAAATAGTATATGTGACCCCGGCACTTACTGTTTTATTAGGCCTGAAAGTTATCTTATTCGCTGAAGACTTTACAATACTCTTCGCATCATATGGATAAGTCGCAATAATTACTAAGTTTGATTCTGTAGGGTTTCCAGCTCCGTTCCCGTTCCCGTCTCCGTTCCCGTCTCCGTTCCCGTCTCCGTTCCCGTCTCCGTTCCCGTCTCCGTTCCCGTCTCCGTTCCCGTCTCCGTTCCCGTTCCCGTTCCCGTTCCCGTTCCCGTTCCCGTTCCCGTTCCCGTTCCCGTTCCCGTTCCCGTTCCCGTTCCCGTTCCCGTCTCCGTTCCCGTTCCCGTCTCCGTTCCCGTTCCCGTTCCCGTTCCCGTTCCCGTTCCCGTTCCCGTTCCCGTTCCCGTTCCCGTCTCCGTTCCCGTCTCCGTTCCCGTCTCCGTTTCCGTTTCCGTTTCCGTTTCCGTTTCCGTTCCCGTTTCCGTTTCCGTTTCCGTTTCCGTTTCCGTTCCCGTTTCCGTTCCCGTTTCCGTTTCCGTTTCCGTTTCCGTTTCCGTTTCCGTTTCCGTTTCCGTTCCCGTTCCCGTTTCCGTTTCCGTTTCCGCCACTATCTGGATCTGTCGGTGGCGTATCTAACGCCCATGCTGAATTAATAAAAAAGCTTGTCCAGTCTTTAGGTCTTGTTACTGTTAAAGATACTAACGGGCCTGAATAGGGAACCTCAACATTGATCATATTGTTTGACTTATTTCCATTAATATAGCTAACGGTTACGGGTATTTTATTAATACTACTTTCAGCTCTAGCCCCTTTTAACACATTTACTAAAGTAGTGGTTGTTGATTTTACTCGCTGATTTGCTAACTGTTTACTTATACTAGGAGCAGCAATGCTTGCAACAATACCTAAGACCACGATCGTCACCATTAGCTCAACCAATGTGAACCCTAAGCAAGCTATAAATCTGGCTTGTGATATCTTTACCGTAGAATTATGCATGTCGCTATCCTATTCTTGGTTACTGTCAAAAACTGACGTGATTCTTATCAAACAATAGCGTATTTAACCGCTTGAAATTTAATCTTTATAAAGGCATCTTAAAAGGTTGTTTAATAGGCTTGAACTATATACCTGCAATTTTTGTACCATTTACTATTACTCAAGTCTATACTCATTGCTGATCTAATAGATTTATCAAGTCTAGCGATACGGTCTCTTATCTTATCAGTTACTCATATCATCGTTACAGAAACATTCCAGAATTATTTAGTGTATATCAAATCGAAGTCGCAAGCCAGCAAGCTTACTGCTGACTCCCATGAGCGAGTGCATAGGCAGATAGGTGGTAGCGGTTGGTCGGTAATGAGGACGCAGAGGTGGTATTGGTAGCAGGCTTGTACAAAGCGCGGCCCAGCGCTTGTAGGCTCGCGCCTGTGGTTGCGACATCATCGAACAGCAGTAAACGTTTAACTGGCGGGGTTTCGGTCAGCACAAAAGCATTATTGAGATTACTGAGGCGCTCAGCGCGTGTCAGGCCTTGCTGGCTGACGGTGTGATCGATACGCCGGACACCTTGCCATAGCGGTATCTGCCAATGCTTAGACAGCTGCGCAGCTAAGATACTGACCGGATCAAAGCCACGTTTTACCAGACGTTGAGGGGTGGTTGGCATCGCGACGATGACAGCATTATCGTGATGGCAGCCACGTGGCCGTGGTAGTTGACGAATCGCATGGAGCAGCAGTGGTAGTTTGCTCATGTCTTCGTCATGCTTGAAAGCGCGAATGGCTTGCCGAATAGGATAGTCATAAAAAGTAGACGCCTGAATGCTCAAGGCGCTGCCAGCTGCGATATCGACTCTAAATGGTTTGGGCAACCATGTAATACCATGATGACAATGAGCACAGAGCAGACCGCGACTCAAGTGACGATGGATATACCGAGTAACCTTACCACGGTAAATATCGGTAAGCATTGAATCAGCAATAAAAGGAGCGGCTGGGGATAGATGCGAGGTCAACAGCTGGGATGGTGCGGTGCTGCGATATACGCGGCATAGCTGGCAGCGTATATCCACATACTCTGCCAGCCATAGTCCAGCTTGATAAGGAGCCAGTCGGCGCATTGCTTGTACTCCTTAGCAGTCAAAGGCCGTCGATCAGGCCTTAAAACCCCTTCCAATCATTTAAGACGATACCAAAACCGATGGAGGTATTTTCGTGGTTATAGTCGATGATAGACTCGCCATAGCCTTGGAACAGCTGTACATAGCCATTGACGTTTTTGGTCAGTGGATAAATGTAGTCGATCTGCGCCGCGCCTTTATTGGTGCTGGGGTTATAGCGCAACGTGCCACTTAGGCTTTGCTGATCTGGCAAGTCGTATAGGAATTTGATATCACCATAGCCCATGTAGTCTTCGATATCAGGGTTGTCTTCGCTGCTGCTGCTTTCGTTGTTGACGCGCGCCCAGAGCCGCGGCACGACCGACAACTTGCCCCACTCAGCCCCTGCCATCAGATACGCGCGGTTCCACGAACGCGATAACGGATCATCTTGGCCATTAGAGTGATGAATGGCACCTGCACCTAGCATACGTAGACGGCCGCCAAAGGGTAAGTCAGCGGTCACAGGCTGGGTCAAAAATATCTCAGGCTGATAGTCGGTGGCGCGAAACGGCCGAGAGTTATCTTCGTTATACACTTGCCAATGCGACTCTTGGGTATAGCCAAACCATAAATCAGCACTACTATCAAACAAGTCCTCTGCCACTTTGGTCTTTAACGACAGCTGAAACTTCAGCTCCGTCTCACGGACATCATTGGACGTAAAAGGCTCGGTGTCTTGTGAAGGACTGCTTGGCCCCAAGTTAGGGTCAAAGGTATAAAACAGCGGCAGTAAGTAGGTTGGACGATAAGGTCTGACGGTCCAAGTGCCGCGCTCACTGTTTTTATCCAAATCATAAGATAGGCTCAGCGGGGTGTACTTTTCGATGTCTGTTTGCTTGACACCAACACTTTCGAGTACTTTGGCTTCTCGCTGGGTCAACCCCACCGTGTCTAGACTCTGCGTTTCAGGCGAGGACGCCGCTTGTTGGGGCAGCTCGGCAGCGACGGCGCTGCTGCTATCGGTTGTGATGGTAGAGCTTTCTTCTACAAACACCACTTGCGGGTTGCCTGACAGTGTGCTTTGAAAGGTTTTGGCTAAGTCCACAGGCTGTTTGGTGGTGGTATAGCTTGGTGTTTTGCCTTGCTCTGCCACTTTATCAAAACAAGCCAAACGCGCGGTCGCCAGCTGTACCTCGGTACATTCAGCAAACAGCTCTGCTTGTTTGGCGATAAATTCTTTACTGACCACTTTACGGTTTTGCTTACCTGCCTCTGCGCTCGTTGATGGCTTAGGGTCGGCCTCGCTGTGCGGCACCTCATAATCCTCATACTCAAACGCCGCATCTGGAACTGGCAGCTCCCGATAAGTTTGCTCGTCCATCGCAGCGTGAGCTTGTAAGGCCGTCAAGCTCAAAGCCGCCGCGATTGCAACACATAGATGGCGATGGCTATTTTGACGACAGTTAAGTGATAAGCCACCAGATGGCTGGCTTGTGGCACAGGCTTGCGGTAATTGACGTTGAGTAATGATATGGGCAAACATAGGTGTCCTTTATCTGACCAACAATAAGGTCAGTAGAGTATTTTAGATAATGAATATACCATTAGCATCAGCGCTAATATAAAAACCATTCATGAATGAACATCGAGGGCTGAGCTGACAATTTACCCAGCCCTTCAGCATTGTTGCTTTATTGTAATGAAAATATAGACACTATACTAGCGTTATCCTTGCTACAAATACAGATATTCACAAACACAAAAAGGCAAATCTCCATGTCCCCTTACTTTGACTAGCGAGAGATAATAGAGGTTACCATTATATCAAGCACCATGTCTGTATAAACAAACAAGGACATCTAATACCTATAAAAGCAAATAGTTAGTCTATCACTCTCCTACTCACAAGGCTCCTTATCCAAAAAAGCCAAGCGCCTACTATGTTAGGCGCTTGGCTTTTAATTAATAAAAACACAGCATTGGCTGTTACATCAGGCGGGTATTTGGAGATGGGCCACTCACCCTTTTAGCTATTATTTATCCATGGAGATGATTAGCGATTGAGCGCCTCTAAAGTCTGCTCAAATACCGAACGACTGATTTCCCCTACTTGCTGATTGACCAACTGCCCGTCTTGATAATAGAGCAATGCTGGCGGCCCAAACAACTGATAACGCGCTAAGATGGCTTTTGAGTCCTCTGTCGTCTCTGTGATATCGAGTCTGACCAGCAGCCAGTCTTGCATCTGAGCGGGGCGATTATGAAATAGGTTTTTTTCTATAATACGGCACTCAACACACCACTCTGCCGTCACATCGACAATGACTTTCGGATTGTCAGCCAAAATAGCATCTAGCTCGGCAAGGGTGGTGATATGCGCGTCATTGGCGCTATTGCTCGCACCTGATGCGCCATTTGCAGATGTCATCATCATAGGCGCGGCGCTTAGAGAGGCCAGCGGATGCAGACTGTCGTCGTTACCCAAAGCGGCACCTATCATCAAACAAGCCGCCCAAATCCCAGCGATTAAGCCCAGCGCTTGGGTTAAGACGCGCCCTTTACCAAGCCAGCTCCATGCCCATGTCGCCAGCACCATAAACCAAAGCGCCCATACGACCAGCATGACAGGCGAGATAAAGACGCGCTCAATCAGCAACAGCGCCACAGCAAAAAGCAGCAACGCAAAGCCTTGCTTAACCCAGTTCATCCACTCGCCAGCTTTGGGCATGATTTTACCTTGAGTGGCACCGATTAGGATCAGCGGCGCGGACAGACCAAAACCCAGCATAAATAAAGCGACAAACCCAAGCAGCGGACTGCCAATGGTAGACACCGCTAGCAGCGCGCCAAATAACGGCGCTGAGACACAGGGCGATACCACCAGCGCAGATAAAAAACCAGCGATTAGGCTGCCGCCCGCACTGCCAAGCTTGCTATCTCCTGCTTGACTCAAGCGCTGCATCTTGCTGCTGATGGCACTGGGCAAACGAATACTAAAAACTCCCAGCATATATAACGCCAAAAGTACAAACACAATGGCAAAGCTGATTAAGATAATCGGGTTTTGTAGCCAGCCGATGATACCTAAGGACTCACCAAACACCGCAATAACCGCACCTAAAATCCCATAAGCGGTGGCTACCCCGATGGCGTAGCTACCTGTCAAAAGCACACCGCGTTTGACCGTAGGATTGTCTTCACGGGCGACGATATTGGCCACAATGGGTAGCATGGGCAGGACGCAAGGCGTCAAGGCCAAGCCCAAACCTGCTAAAAACAGCAATGCCAATGCCAGCCATGGATGAGACGCTAGGCCAAAAGGGTCGCTATCCATCGCGCCGATAGCGGCAGTCTCACTACTGCTTGGCGCGGCGCGATCAGTTGACTGCTGAGTGTCTGCTATGGGCGCAGCTGCACCAGCAATCTCACCCTCCAATGACACATCTTCTATCAAATCATAGTCGACGACTTCATCATCCATCTGCTTACCAGCAAAGCCGCTGGCACTCTCTGGCGACGCAGCAGCCGATGATGTGGTTAGCGGCTCACTGATGGTCGCCTCATCTCGAGCATCAGTATCTACGGTATTGGCGTCAGTATTGGCCACAGTGCTTTTAGCTGTCACGTCTTGGTCAGTCGCTGACGCATTATTGGCGCGGCTCTGGGAGGGTGCAGCGGCGATACTGACTGTGGTTTTTATTTTCTCTGGTGGATAGCACAGCCCTGCTTTGGCGCAGCCCTGCCAGCCAATCGTAATCGCAGCATTGTCCAGAGGCTTGCCATCTATCGTACTCAGCGTGGTGCTCGCCACTACATTGGCCTGATCAAACACTGGTACGCGGCCGAAGGTCGGATCGTCGATAGAAACGGGCTGCTGACTAAAGGTAAACGGCGCGGCCTTTACCCCATCAGGCAGTGTCAGCTTGAGCTGATTTTTATAAACATAGTGCTCAGGGGTGATATCAAAATTGATCAACAAGCGCGTGCCAGCTTTGGCAGGGCTGCTACTACTGCTGACATCAAAGGCCTCATCGACGGATAAAAACTTTTTTTGTGCACGACTGTCACTGCTACCACCAAACAAGTCGCCCAACCCTGCTGCGTGCGCGGGCATCGGCGCGCTTAGCCCTGCCAGCAGAGTGCTGGCACTTAGCACGAGTGCCGATAGATAAGGGCGGTTTTTTACTCTGTAATGGGACGTATGCTTGGCTTGTTTAGGAACGATGGTTTCGCCGGTAGTCGTGGTCGGCGGCTGTGTTGCTATATGTGCGGGCATGAAAGGCTACCTATTTATTACTCAGGATCGGATCAAAATGTCAGCAACGGCTTAGCGTGGCACTGCGATATCAACTTTGGTCGCAATCTTCTCTGGTGGATAGCATAATCCTGCCTCAGCGCAGCCCTGCCAATGAATCACCACAGGGACGTTTTTTGCGCCCTTGCCATTGGCAGTGGTTAAGGTAGTGGTAGCGGTGACACTTTTTTGAGTAAATACAGGCACCTTGCCAAAAGTCGGATCATCAATGGTCACAGGCTTTTGGTTAAAGGTAAATGGCGTGGCTTTAATGCCCTTAGGAAAGCGCAGTTTCAGCTGGTTTTTGTAAACATAATGTTCAGGGGTGATATCAAACGTAATTGACAGCTGCGTGCCTTTTTTGGTGGCTTTGCTGCTGCTATCTACGCTAAACGCTTGCTCAACTGATAAAAACTTTGACGACCCGTTATTACTGCTGTTAAACAAACCGCTAAGGCTGGCTGCTTGAGCACTTATGGTTCCCGCTGCTATCAGTGAGGTACTAGCAAAAATGATTGCCGCCGCACGTACGCACGCTGACTGGTGTTTTGTCGTAGATGTCGATATACCCATAAATGATACCTCTTAATAACTGATGTCAAACTTGATAACGCAGATTAAATCATGCTCAAAGCAGCGAGGCTGCTTATACAAAGCAAAATATATTAAAAATAATTATAATATTAATATATATACCGAGACAGTCTATAACAAAACCCGCTCAATAAAGAGTAGTTAACAAAAATCATAACTTGTGTCACTAATAAAAAATATCAACCAATAAGCTGTTATTGGTTGATATCTGTTCATCATAAAAAAAACTGCAAGGCTTGAGCTTGAGCCTGCTTCTCTCTAAAACTGGTACAGTGCTACTGGGATGAGTTTTTCGTAGCTTCTAGGAACACAGCTCGCAAGTAAATTTATAGCAGTAGCACGGATAATATCGGCATGTCGATGTTATTTTGGACTGCCTTTATCCTGCGCCGAGATACAATGCTTACCTTGCTATTGTGGACTATAGCTGCGCGTAAATATCCGCATCTTGCCCTTCACCGCCCTGCTGGCCGTCGGCCCCTAATGAAAACAAGTCATAAGGGCGGCCTTCGCTGCCTGGAGCGACATACTGCAGCTCATTTTCCCAGCCATCTGTCGGGTAGCCGCCTTTGATATAACCGCCTTCAGGATAGTTTTTGGCGTCGCTTGGCGGCGTGATCAGCGCCTCTAATCCTTGCGCGGTGGTGGGATAACGCGAGTTGTCTACTTTATACATATCAAGCGCGTTTGAGACAGTGGCCAGCGCGGTTTCAGTGGTTTTGATACGGGCTCTGTCGCTTTGTCCCACCACTTTGGGTACCACAAGGCCTGCTAGGATGGCCAAAATGACAATCACCACCATAATCTCGATCAAGGTAAAACCGGATTGGCCAATCGGCTTCGCATGAGTGGTATTTATCGGGCTGCTACCTGTATTGTCCATCGTCATCTGTGCTCGGGGGGCGGCTGGGGTTTTGTCAGTCATTATCATCACTTTTATCATCGCAGTTGTGTCAGTTATCAAGGCGCTTAAATGGCGTTTAATACTTGGCGCATGGTTACCTGATTTGATTTATTTGCCGTTATCTATCGATATCGGCATCATGGTCACTATAGACCATGATTTTATTTTTATCCAGCGCCGCCAGACGACTTATCTTATGAATTTATCTTTTTTGGCTTTATATATTTTTAGCTTCATAAACCAGCGGGCAGGCTTTAGAGACACTGACGCTGGCTACTATAGCTTAATACGGGGGTTGGCAGAAGTTTATCCGGCTCGCAGTCAACAATGTACAACAGTAAGTAAAGCTTAAGCAAGCTGGTGCAAGTTTAAGCAAGGTAGACCCACGGCTCACTGTTATCTAATGACCCATACAGTCCGCTTAAAACAAGTCTATATCGTCGATTCATCCTAAAAACCACATAGCATTTAACCGGCCAAATCATTCATATTGACAATCGGCAGCATCACTGCCATGACGATAATCATCACCACCACGCCCATCAATACCAGCATCAAAGGCTCAAGTAATGACAATAATGTACTGATAAAGTTGGTGGCTTCGGCCTCTTGCATGTTGGCCGCTCGACTGAGCATGTTTTCCAGCTCGCCTGAGTTTTCGCCGCTTTTGATCATCTGCACCATCATCGGCGGAAAATAGGAGGATTTTTCTAACTGCGTAGAGAGGCTAGCACCTTCTGTGACTCGATCGGCTGCGCTCACAATGGTTTGTTTGATATGTAAGTTGGTCGTCACCGCCGCACCGATATGTAGGGCTTCAATCAGCGGCACCCCTGAGCGCACCAATATCGCCAAAGTACTGGCAAAGCGCGCGGCATTGAGTCCCTTAGACAAGCGCGCCAATATCGGTAGCTTGAGTACCAGACTGTCAATGGCCAGCTTGCCCGCTTGCGTTTGGGCAAAGCGATAACACAAAAATGCCAGCGCGGCCAATACCAACAGCATCAGCCACCACCACTGAGTGATAAAATTGGACAGTGTCAGTACGATCTGGGTGATCAGCGGTAGCGCTTGCTCTGATTGCTCAAAGACCTTGACGATTTTTGGCACCACAAAACTCATCAAGCCCATGATTACTCCGACCGCCATCACCATCAGCACAATCGGATAGACCATCGCCCCTTGGATTTTCTTTTGTAAAGCAAAACGGTTTTCGGTGTAATCTGCCAATTGGTTGAGGATCAAATCCAAATGACCAGATTTCTCGCCTGCGGCAATGGTGGCGATATATAGCGGCGGAAAGCTGGCTGCTTGCTGTAGTGCGCGCGCAAGACTCAAGCCTTCTAACACATGAGAGCGCACAGCGAGCATTAAAGACTTGATATGCGTCTTTGGTGATTGTTTGGCGACGGCGGCTAGGGTTTCTTCTAATGGAATACCTGCTGCCAGCAAGACAGACAGCTGACGGGTTAAGAGCGCCAGCTCATAAGCGGAGGGCTTTTTATAGCGGTTTTTATGCTTAGCTTGTCTGTCATTGACCGCACTGACTTCCACGGGCATCCACTGCTTATCACGCAGCTGCTGGCGTATCTGCCGCGCCGAATCGCCCTCGAGCAGGCCTTTTTGCATACTGCCGCGCTCATCAAGCGCTTTAAAATGATAGGCTGGCATAGCAGCAGATATCCTAAGAAGATCAAAGAGAGTGAATAATAAAACAGCGCTCAAAACCTTAGGGCATGGCTTTGTCGCCTAAAACAGCGGCGTGGAGTCGTTACTGTCTGGCATCAGCCCTTGGAGGAGCAAGACATCTAAATGCTGCTGTTGGAGCTTTTTATCAAAGTCATTGACCTCAGCGATCAGCATTCTCTCGATGCGTTTGTCACTTGCAAACACGCTCAGCCGTGCACAGATGACGGCCAATTGATAAATGCGTTTTTTGCAATAGCCGTCTAGCCCTTGTAGCAGCCGCACCATATGCGGTGTCTCTAAACTGGCGTAGTCATAATCCGCCACCACCTCGGGCGCAAGCGCCGTGACGCTATAGCTAATGGACAGATGCGCGCAAAAATAACAACTAAATAAATAGCCAACTACATGGCCGATATAATAGCCTCTATCGTAAGTAAAACTACTCACCCCAAAGTGTCCAAGCACATAGCTATTGAGACTGCCTTGATCAAGGATAGGTTTGGTGTTTTTGAGCTTACCGATCGTGGCAAAGCACAGCGGGTTACGGCCCTCTTGAGTGGTCAGCTGCCACCCTGCTGGCTGCTGCGCGGGCATGTGGCGGACGATATCAGCGATGATGTCGTCGACCACATGTAGCTGCTGCCAAAGGCGCTCAAGCCCATCGGTATCCATCAGCCCGCGTTTATCGAGCTGCTGCGCCAGCAAATATTGCTGGTATTCTACAAACTGTGATTTGAGCGTTTGTACCAAATAAGTCGGACGGGTATTGGCAGGAGCCATATACAAGAGCCGTGTACGCTCATGCTGAGCACGGTACAAGGCCAGACGCTGGGCGGCAACGCTGTCCTTGTCAGTAGAAGCATCAGTTTGCATCTGTGACGTGACTGTATGCGCCGTGTCCACAGCGCTATCAACCGTAAACAAGGCCAACAGTGCCGCCTTATCAAAGACCACAGCGCTGTCATCCGTTTGAGCGTCTGTCATGGGATATTGCGCATCACTGACGGTGCCTTGAGGCGCATTACTTGGTTTGTTGCCATTGGCTTCGATAGCGGATTGGCTACCGGCTTGGGCGTTTGGCTTTGCGGTTGGTTCAGTCATAACATACCATCTGCAGCAAAATGAAACATCATCTAGATCTGACTATATGCCTGCTTTATAAGGAAATATAGCACGCTTGTCACAAGCGCTGGCGTCCAGATGACTCAATGTTCCATAGTACCTGAACATCGACGTATTGTCAGCCGTCCATCGGCAAAATACCCACCGCCGCACGCGGCTTAAAACACTTAGACTAGACAAAATACCTAGCCAGATAAACGCGGCATCACGTCATGCGCTAGCCGTGATACTGCTGGCGATAGGCTTTGGGCGAGACGCCGTAAACGCGCTTAAATGCTTGGCTAAAGGTCGAATCCGACGCATAGCCGACCAGCTCACTGATACGGCTGATGCTGTTTTGTTGCAACCGCAAGTAGCGCGCCGCCAAACGCAAGCGATAATCTATCAGATACGTTAGCGGCGGCATACCGACTGTGTCTTTAAAGCGCTGCGCAAAGCTCGAGCGCGACATCCCCGCGACCTCTGCCAGCTTATGTATCGTCCAGCTTTTGCTTGGGGCTTCATGCATGGCGGCCAAGGCTTTGGTCAAAAACGGATCTTTCATGGCCTTTAGCCAATTCTCAGTGGCTTCAGGCAGGCTTTCGATATAGACGCGCAAACACTCAATCATCATGATACTCGCCCAGTGATTGATGACTGCGGTCTTACCCATACGCTCGCGCTCAGCTTCCAAGGTCAGCAGCTTAATCTCCACATCAATGACCTCAAACCTGCCATCGGACTCTTCATTGATTTCGGGCAAAATCGATGGCAGGACAGACAATAAAGGCCGTATCATCTCTTTGTCATACTGACACTCAATCAAAATCAGAGACGAATTAGACTCGCCCTCACCTTTGACATCTAGCGTCTGCGCTTTGCAGCTATTGAGCATCTCATCTAGCGGTTGGGCGGCATCACCATCATACGCTAGCGCATAGCTTGTGTGCTGATGGGTATTGGGAATCATGATAATATCGCCTGCATGTACCTCTCGTCGATCATTGCCAACATCGATACAAAAACTGCCAGACATCACCAAGTAAAATAAAATAGTGTCTTTTCTCGTCAATGAATAAGACCAATTACCGACGCAATTTAGCCGATAGTATTTGGTTTCAAACAAATGCACATTTTGTAGCAATACGCTTAGAGCGTCCATCTGTCGTTCCTCAGTGATTATGAGCAGTGTCCAAACCTGGCAAAATAAACTATCTCATAGAGATGACACAAGTCAAATATTCGCTCGTGGACTCTGGTTAAAAATATACATACGTTAGACACATACAGCAAACTCGAGGCGCGCAAATACTGCCCGCACTTATGTGCTGGGCAAGTGACATTTAAATAAAACGATAGAATGACAAATATGAGCACCAAGCATCAGATCGCGGTATAAACACGCAGGCACAAAAAAACGCCGGCCAAAACCAGTGTCATTATTTATGAGCATCAAAGGATAAATATCAAGAGTGACGACAGGGAAGTCTAATAAAGAAACAGAAAAAAGGTGCAGCAATAGAACCAAAACGGCTACTGATAGATAAAGATAGGAAAAGAAAAATTGGGGCGACTGATGGGACTCGAACCCACGACAACCGAGATCACAACCCGGGGCTCTACCAACTGAGCTACAACCGCCATAATATGGCCAAGGAAGGCAAGATATGCAGGCTAAATGGCGCGCCTGGCAGGATTCGAACCTGCGACCACCTACTTAGAAGGCAGGTGCTCTATCCAACTGAGCTACAGGCGCTCTTAAGGGCTTTTTATATATCTGATTAAGATTACAATACTATTGTAGTATAAACTCAATCATTATACATAAAAAAAAGCCTGTAAGGCTCTTAAATAAATAGATGGTCGGAGTGATAGGATTCGAACCTACGACCCTCTGGTCCCAAACCAGATGCGCTACCAAACTGCGCCACACTCCGATATTTCTATTTTTACGATAGTTTTGTCAAGTAACTTGTCGTTGGCAAAACCGCTAACTTGTTAATGTTCATCGCTATCGAGGTGCACATATTAAGGGGTAAAGCCGATTGTGTCAACACCTATTTTTGATAAATTTAAAAGAATTATTAAATTACCGCAAAAACGCATGTTTTTATAAAAAAGGCCACAATCAACGCCTTAATATCCCTTAATATCGATGATACCTACTCATCGACAGGGGCATTATACTACATTTTCTCAGGGAAGCAAGTCACTGCCCTTATTTATCGTACCTGTGTTGACGTTAAAGGGTATTAGCCATAGCGTGGCATGATTTGGCACCTTGTTGGCGAGCGCTTCTGTGACAGGCAGCTGGCGAAGCCTCGTTGGTTGCTGCGTGTCATCTTGTACAGGATACACCAGCCAAGCCTGCGGCGCTTGATAAGCCTGCGCATAGCTGGCCAATTGATAAGCATCGCTGGGGCTGATAGCAGCAGCATTTGCTAGCGCTTTCCATTTGATATCAATCACATGACTATAGCAACCTGCCGTGTTAGTGACCGTCTTTGCCTTGTGATGCGTATGAGTTGAGTTGTCATTGTCATTATCATTATCATTGTCAGGCGGCGTTTGATAAATCAACAAATCAGGGCGGATAGACAAACAAGCTCGCCCCTCCTCGTCATTTAACCAGACCCGCTGCGCCTGAAACAGCGGCTGATAATCCGTACTGATACGCCGAAACAGTGCGGCAATACGTAAGCTGGCCCACTGCTCAAAAGCTTGGTTCATATCTAGCAGTAAGCACAAACGTAGTGATGATGGCCGCTGTTTTATTGCAGGTGGCGCGATACCATTTGCCCCAGCGACACTCGACTGGCGCAGTAGCCAATACGCCATCTCTAATAGCTGCTGCGCACCTTGCACGGCGTTCGCATGCAGTGGCTGCATAGCAAGCTGGCGTTTGGCTTGCTGATAGACCGTCGCCAACTGCGTCAGCTCATGAGCATGTAGCGCAGAGACTCGCTGCCATGTCGTCGACAACTGAGCACCGATGCGAGGAAAACGCACAGAGGTCTGTAGTAATGGGCTAAGTTGCTCTAAAGCACTTTTGATCAGCCTATTGGCTAGCATCTCTTGGCTGAGCACACTGCGCTCACACACGAACTTATGCGGCTGCAGCAGGTTGCGCTGCAGTTGCGCTTTTATCACTAGGCGACCTTGCAATGAGGTTTGGTTATCGATCTGCGTTTGATAGTGCTTGGTGGGTGAGTGGTGCGTCAGTCCTTGCAAAAACTGCTGAATAAGCCAATCTGACAATGGCAAAGCGTTGATCGGTAAGGGTGCAGCGTGGCGACCAAACTGGCCAAGGTGTTTGCTATGTGGCAGTATCTGCGGTGATGAGTCGTTGCTGGCGATCAAGTCTGCCAGCATCCTCTGCACCCAAAGCCGAGTGCGGCTGATAGCGCTTTGCTGCTGTGATGGCGACTGACGCTGAGGCGGTGTATTTGTCGCCGCCATCCGTTTGGGTAATATCTCGAGCACCATGCCACTTGGCAGATGCACAATACCAATATAGTGACCCACCTGAAGCTGCCACTGGCCCCGCTTGCGCTTGATGCCAAATACCGAAAACTCTTGCGCCAGTAGCCATTCAAAATCAGTCACGTACACAAAGTCGCGCGCGGTCAGCCGCTGATGCTCAAACACTGTCATAATGCCTGTCTTAGAAACAGCTGGCTGCCCCAGCTCAGGTTTACCAGCGGTATGAAGGTTGCTATCGTTATGGAGCACAGTCATCAGTATAATCGCTGATAGATAGCCGCCTGCGCAAACGCGCCTGCACCTGCTATAAGATCTGCATTTATCCTATAGCCCCCTGCCCCTAGAGACGAGTGCGGCTGACCAAAAAACGAATCATGGCCCAAATAGCCAGCGGCGCTGTCGTTTTGAGTCGCCGTCTGTGTAGGCCGGCTACCTGCCAGCAGCGCTTGGCTGTCTTGTATAAACTGCATCGCTAGCGGCTGCTCATCATCTTGAAAGATATATTGTAGCACCGCCACTTGCCCACCTGCGGCTTGCGCTAATTGTGGAATGATTTGCTCGGCCAGGGCGCGTTGTAAGTGCTCCAGACTCTCTATCGCCCATAAAAACGCATGGCCCAACTGCGCTTCGCTGCCAAGCGTTTGCGTGATGCGCTGATTGAGGCCGCTGAGTAGTTTATCGAGCGCTATCGTGGCAGCAGGCTCAGCACTGTCTGCACTGTGGCCTGTCTCGATACTTGGTAGCAGCTCAGGCTGTGGCGGACAATCGATAAATCGGAAGCGCCGGCGCAGCGCCATATCTAGCGGGGCTAAAGAATGATCTTGCGTGTTCATGGTGGCATAAATATCGACATTGGCCGGAATACTAAAAGTACGGCCAGAATACGCCAGCTTTACCGTCATCGCATTGGCCATGCCAGTGCGTTTATCTGGCTCAATTAAGCTTAGCAGCTCACCAAAGACCCGTGATACGTTGGCACGGTTGATCTCATCGATCAGCATAGCATAGCGTTGTTTGGGGTCGCGAGCGGCGCGCTGGCACAACAACAAAAACGCGCCATCTTGAATGCCATACTGCATCTGTCGGCCTGCGGCATTGGTGGCGGTATTGGCAGATGTCATAACGGGGCGAATCCCTTCGACAAACTCTTCATAGCCGTAGGCTTGGTGAAAGCTCACCATACTAAAGCGCTGCTGGCTAAAGGCTTGCTGGCGCGCACTATTGTCGTGCTGCGCTTGCTCAAACTCGGCTAGCTGCTGTGATAAACCCTCTAGCAAGTCGATGCTATCAGGCAGCAAATACCACGCACCGCTCTCATCCTTATCAAAATACGCTTGACTAGCGCGGTTATCACAGCTGACCGTCCGCGAGTCAGCAGGACTGTGGCGACGCAGCGCCAACCAAGCGGTGCTGCTTAAGTTTTTGTCAAGGGCATTTTTGGCCGCCTTTGCCACAAAAAAAGGATGCGCGACAATCTCTGGTACTTTTAGTAAGTCCTGCTGCGATTTGCGCATCTGCAAAAATATCAAGCACAGCACCTCGCGCCAGCTCAATTTCTGTAACAGCTGGGCCAATAGCGCCTCATCATCTGCGGTGGGCAGATCGTCGGTGTATTGCTGGGCGATTTGTAGCAATCGATAAGTCTTACCAGTACCAGCGACGCCCGTGTAGATGATATTGACTGGTTGATGAGAGCGGTTTGGTTGAGTGAGCAAGACATCAGACATAACATTATCCAGCAGAGCAAAAGTGTATAAACATGAAACAAGCAATAGGCGGGCTGATTATAACAAGGTAAATGGCGACGTTAGAGCGGTCTGCTCGTTACCTTACTATCATTTTGTAAGCGCAGCAGTTCATGCTAATAATAGTAGGCAGAACGCGGTTAATGTACCATAGTAGCGGTGACGACTTGGCAGCCAATAGGCGCTTCGTCGTTACTGATGAGGTTTCATCATACGCAATGTCACCTTTAACCTATCTATATACTATATAAAGGATTTTTGTATGTCAGGATTATTAAAAAAACTCCCTACCAAGCTGACCAATAAATTGCCAGCCAAAGTAGCTGACAGCACAAGATCGCCAGTCGAACCACCAAACAGCACGCTCAAGCCCGTCAGTAACCAATTTACCAAGCTATTGTCAGTGACCAAATACTTACCGGCCAGCGCCCGCTCCAGTATTTTATCCAAGGCTTTTGGTAAAGTGGTGCCCTATGTCGGCACCACGGGCGTCTACTATGAGACGGTTGAGCCAAACCAAGTGGCGGTCAGCTTAAACAACACCAAAGCCGTGCAAAACCATATCGGCTCTATCCACGCCGTTGCCATCACCCTACTGGCCGAAACAGCCACGGGGTTTATTTTGGGTCTAAACCTGCCCTCTGACCGTGTCCTGCTGATTAAATCTTACTCGGTAGATTTTTATCGCCCCATCAAAAAAGGTCAGATCGCTGCTATCGCCACCTTGTCTGATGAGCAGCGCTTAACCATACTCAATACCCCAAAAGGCGAGATGGTCATCCCTTGCGTCATTCATGATCGCGAGTCTGATAGCGAGCGCGACCCTATCGTGGTCGAAATGACATGGGCTTGGATACCCAAGTCAGAGCTAGAAGCCAGACGTCAAGGCAAAACGAATGCGCAAACAGCAGCAGGTGATGACGCAGCATTGGCAGGTGCGCTTGACGACCAGACCAATGACGCTCAACCCGCTTCACAACTAAACGATACACCCTCTGCGCAAGACTTGTCTGCCGCCACTACAGATATGGCCAAAAGCACATAGATTGCGTGATCAAATCAAAAAACCAACAACAAGGAGACAATGATGTCCAAACTTATCCATACATTGACAGCCCCTTTATCTAAGGTACTACTGGCCAGCGCCTGCGCGTTGGGGCTTAGCATGACAGCCACGGCCGCTCCAGCAAATACCAGCCAACATGCCACACTTAGCAAATCCAGCCCTGTATTTTTGGGAGAAGGTGGCAGCTATCCTTTTTCTGAAGCGGTGCGGGTCGGCGATACACTATATATGTCAGGCCAGATCGGCTTTAAAGACGGCAAGCTGGTCAAAGGCGGCGTCAAAGCCGAAACCAAGCAAGCGCTAGACAACATTCACGCCACGCTCTTAAAGTATGGCTACCAAAAGTCAGATGTGGTCAAATGCATGGCGATGCTGACCGACATGGATGACTTTGCTGACTTTAATGACGTCTACAAAGCCACGATGGCCAAGCCTTATCCGGTGCGTTCAGCCTTTGGCGTCTCAGAGCTGGCGGCGGGCGCAAGCGTCGAGGTTGAATGTATCGCTGTCAAATAATCGCGGTGTTCACTATTGCGGTATTCACTATCAATGTGCCACTGCATACCAGTCATTACCAATAGAGCACGACCAAATAACTGGCTTTGATAGTCAGTTATTTTTTTGCCATTTATATGCTAGGCATCCTCATAAACCCCCTATCAATTTAAAAGTGGTTCATCATTTAGCGCGCTTTCTTTGGTCACGCGCAGCACTTCCTCTAACGTCGTTCGACCTGCTATCACTTTGTGCAGTCCATCAGCGCGAATCGACGATGTTTTTTGGCGGGCGTAGGCTTCTAGCTCATACTCAGCGGTGTTGCTATGAATCATACGGCGCAGCGTATCATCGATGGGCACCACCTCATATATGGCGGTACGACCTTTAAAGCCTGTCTGGTTGCATTTGTCGCAGCCGACGGGTTTGGGGAGTTTGATAAAGGTGTCTGACGCTTGTGCGCCTGATGGCCCCGATGTCAGATCAATCTCGGTAAAGAGCTTGGCCTGCTCACTATCTGCAGCTTGCCAGCCATGACAGTGCGGGCACAAGGTACGCACCAAACGCTGGGCGACGACCCCTATCAATGATGAGGATAATAAGAAAGGCTCAACCCCCATGTCTTGTAAGCGGGTGACTGCCCCTATAGCGGTGTTGGTATGTAGCGTCGATAATACCAAATGTCCGGTAAGTGACGCCTGTACAGCAATTTCTGCGGTTTCTAAATCGCGAATCTCACCGACCATCACCACGTCTGGATCTTGTCGTAACATCGCGCGCAGACTCTTGGCAAAGGTCATATCGACTTTATTATTCACCTGCGTCTGGCCGATGCCATCGAGCTGAAATTCTATCGGGTCCTCAGCGGTCAAGATATTGCGAGTCTGATCATTTAGGTCAGTCAATGCCGAGTATAAAGTAGTGGTCTTACCAGACCCCGTCGGCCCAGTCACCAAGATGATACCGTGCGGTCGATGGATAAGGCGCTTAAGCTCACTATAGTCGCTGTCAGACAAACCCAGATAGGTCATGTTTAAGCGGCCTGCTTGCTTATCGAGCAGTCGCATCACCACCCGCTCGCCAAAACTAGAGGGTAGCGTCGACACCCGCACATCGACTTCACGCCCTGCTAGACGCAAGCTGATACGGCCATCCTGTGGTACGCGTTTTTCGGCGATATCGAGTTTGGCCATCACCTTGATACGCGAGACCAAGAGCGGCGCCAACTGACGTTTTGGGCTAATGATTTCTTTTAGCTCGCCATCGACGCGAAAACGCACGACCAAGCGTTTTTCAAAGGTTTCGATATGAATATCAGACGCATTGAGACGGATGGCCTCGGACAGTAGCGCATTGATCAGGCGGATGATGGGCGCATCGTCTTGCTGTTCCATCAAGTCTTCTGTCTCAGGCACGCTATCTGCCAAGCTATCGAGATCCGGATGGTCTTCAAGTCCTGCAGCAATGTGCTGTGACTCGCCCGTATTGCCTGCATAAGCGGCGTTTAGGCGTTTTTCAAACTCATCGGCGCTGACACTGTCATAGGTGGGCACGCCGCGCACGCCCTGCTGCTGCAAAAACCGCACCGCTTCATTAATCGCCGATAGCGGTGTGGCCTTGGTCAGTACCAGCGTCGCGGGCAGCTCAGGGTCTATTGCAAGGATGACCAAAACCTGATGGCGTTTGGCAAAACTATAAGGCAATTGCATCATAAAAACGACCTGATAACTAAGAATAACTGCGGTATGAGCAGCATATAATGACAGCAGAGGTATGGGTAAATCGATTCTCTTTAAAATGACATAGCGCTTTTGACTATATAGCGCGATAGCGCGGCTTAGCATAGCGCGATAGCGCGGCTTAGCATAGCGCGGCTCAGCGCCGCACCGCCTTAGTCTAAAAAGACTGCCTGTAAACCTGCATGAGTTTGGTATAATAGCATTTTGTGTCAGATGCGTATGAGTTTATCTGCAAGACGCGCGCCTCTATCGCCTGGTGCCAATTGCGCCATCTAACGCGCCAAGTCCACAGAGGATTTTTATTTTGTCGATAGTGCGCTATTATCAGTTTGAGACTTGTCTGATAAGCGGTGCACGTTTGCACTAAGACACACCCTTTCATATTTGACTGTCTATTAGGTCATCTTGCCGCCCGTTATTAGGATTTGAGTTATGTCAGAAAATGCCCACCCCACTCCCACGCCGCTACTATCAGACACCTTTAACGTCGGTAGTCGTACCTTTTCTTCTCGGTTATTGGTCGGGACGGGGAAATATAAAGACATGGCGCAGACTGGTGAGGCCATCGGCGCGTCGGAGGCAGAGATTGTCACCGTCGCCATTCGCCGTACCAATATTGGGCAAAACAACGATGAGCCCAATTTGCTCGACGTCATCTCTCCAGAAAAATACACTATTTTGCCAAATACTGCTGGTTGTTTTGATGCCGAAACGGCGGTTCGTACCTGTAAGCTTGCTCGCGAGCTGCTCGGCGGGCACAATTTGGTCAAGCTTGAAGTATTGGGCGATGAAAAAACCCTATACCCTAACGTCATGGAAACGTTAAAAGCAGCCAAAGTCTTGATAGACGATGGGTTTGAGGTGATGGTATATACGTCTGATGACCCTATCGTCGCCCAAGAGCTTGAGAGCATGGGCTGCGTGGCGATTATGCCGCTCGGTAGCTTGATTGGCTCTGGACTTGGCCTGCTCAATCGCCATACCCTCAGCCTAATCATCGAAAACGCCAACGTACCCGTATTGGTCGATGCAGGCGTCGGTACCGCCTCGGATGCAGCGATTGCCATGGAGCTTGGCTGCGATGGGGTCTTGATGAACTCTGCCATTGCCAATGCGCAAAACCCAGTCTTGATGGCAAAAGCCATGAAGCATGCTATCTGGGCTGGGCGTGAGGCGTTTTTAGCGGGCCGTATGCCGATGCGCAAAATGGCAGCCGCCAGCTCGCCGCAGACAGGCTACTTTTTTCAGTAAACGTTTGCTAGCTCAGCGGACACCTGATTGTGTGGCGCTAGATATGACGCCACCATCATGGGTCTTTTTTCCAACATCATAAAAGGATTTATTATGCGACTTCTCACCGCAGTCGATCAATTATTTTTACTTCTTGAGTCGCGTAAACAGCCCATGCACGTTGGCGGCTTGTTTTTATTTGAATTACCAAAAGCGGCAGATAGCGATTTTGTCTATCAGCTGGTAAAACAAATGCAAGAGTCCGACGTGCCGCCAAGCTTTCCTTTTAACCAAGTGCTAGAGCATTTGATCTTTTGGAAAAAAGACAAAAACTTCGATGTGGAGCATCATCTGCATCATGTCGCGCTGCCAAACCCTGCGCGGATTCGCGAGCTGCTGATGTATGTGTCAAGGGAGCACGGACGGCTACTAGATCGCGCCATGCCGCTGTGGGAATGCCATGTGATAGAAGGCATCCAGCCCGAGACTGAGGGCGGTGCTGAACGATTTGCACTGTATTTTAAAATCCATCACTCATTGGTCGATGGTATTGCAGCCATGCGTTTGGTACAAAAATCCCTATCGCAGTCCGCCACCGAGCCTGTCACCCTGCCTGTGTGGTCACTGATGGCGCGCCACCGCAACCAAGTCAACGCCATATTGCCCAAAGAGCGCTCCGTGCGGCGCATTATCAAAGAGCAAATCTCTACCATCAAACCGGTGTTTACTGAGCTGCTGGACAACCTCAAAAACCATGGCGACGAAGGCTATGTCGGCACCTTTGATGCGCCGATGAGCATCTTAAACAGACGCATCTCCGCCTCTCGTCGTATCGCTGCGCAGTCTTATGATATCGAACGCTTTAACGATATCGCCGCCCGCCTAAAAATCAGCAAAAACGATGTGGTGCTTGCCGTCTGTGCAGGGGCCATTCGTCGTTATTTACTCGCCATGGATGCCCTGCCCAGCAAGCCATTGATCGCTTTTGTCCCGATGTCGCTACGTACTGATAATAGCGTCTCAGGTAATCAGCTATCGTTTGTCCTAGCAAACCTCGGCACGCACCTTGATGACCCACTACGCCGCATCGAGCTTATCCACCGCAGCATGAATAACGGCAAACGCCGTTTTCGCCGTATGAATCAAGCCCAAGTGATCAATTACAGCGTGATTGCGTATGCGTGGGAAGGCATCAATCTGGCAACGGGCTTATTTCCCAAAAAACAAGCCTTTAACCTGATCATCTCCAATGTACCCGGCTCAACCAAGCCCTTATACTGGAATGGCGCAAAGCTACAGTCGCTATACCCTGCCTCTATCGTCTTTGATGGTCAAGCGATGAATATCACGCTCGCCAGCTATCTCGATAGGATTGAGTTTGGTATCACTGCCTGTAGTAAGGCGCTACCGCATATACAAGACATGCTGATACTGATCGAAGAAGAGCTGGATTTGCTAGAGGCTACTAGCAAAGAGCTTGAGTTTCAAGGTATCACGGTCAAGGACAAGCATGACGACCAAAATCCTCAGCGCACAAAAAAGCTGGCACCATAATGGTACCAGCCTTTAAGATTTGATCGTTGAAGGCAGCTTAAAACACATCGCCCCAAGTCGGTACCACCACTTGCATCAATGGCTTGAGAAGCTTGACGTTACAAGCAAAGATAGAGCCTGAGGTCATCGAGTTGTGCGCGCCAGTATGATCGACGACCACGCCGCGTGCTTCGGTGACAATCAGCTCACCTGCTGCAATGTCCCACGGCTTGATAGACATCTCAAAATAACCATCAAAACGACCTGCCGCCACATAGCACAGATCCAGCGCAGCTGAGCCTAAACGGCGAACTTGTCCGCCCGCTTCAGAGATTTTTTGTAGGCTTTCAAAATGCTGCTTGGCATAAGAGATGACTTCGCCATTGCGTTTGCGCTCAAGCGGGTGACCGGTGGTAAATAGTCCACCGTCGATGACTTTACGCTCACTGACATTGATACGGCGTTGGTTGAGACGCGCGCCTTTGCCGCGGCTGGCAGAAAACATCTCGTCACGCACAGGATCATAAATCACGCCGTGCTCGGTCACGCCTTTATACTGTACGGCAATAGAAACACAAAACTGCGGCACGCCATGGACGAAGTTTTTGGTGCCGTCTAGTGGATCGATAATCCAGCACCAATCAGCATCTTCGCCGCGGCCTTCTTGCATACCAAACTCTTCACCCAAAAACGAATGGTTTGGGTAGCTGGCTTTTAGTGTCTCAATCGTCAGCTCTTCACTAAAACGATCAATACGTGTGACCAGTCCATCAAGCCCTTTTGACTCAATATCTAGCTCGATTTTGTGACGGTTTTGATGCGCGTATAAAATCTCTTTACCGACTTTTTCAGCAGCACGTGCTGCGATGACGACCATGGGTTCCATAGATAACCTATTTGCTTGATGAATGAATACTACTTAAGAGATATCACTGATAAAATGTACAAAAAATAAAGCCGACTTAAAACTAAATCCTATCAACCTAACAAAAACCCTAGCCGCCAAGCAAACCAAATAGATGACTGCTAATCGTGGCACCGCCCGCCCAAGTTGTCAAATAATTCACACCTACGGCAAGTAGGGGAGGTTTAAGCAAAAACCTATAAGCTTTATTTTTTACTCTGCTATTTTAGCAATTTTTTGTGAATGATAGGGTTTTATTTTAGCAGTTGCTTGAGCTGACTGACCACACCTGCAACATCCAGACCACAGTCGGCCATTTGCTCTGCGGGTGCGCCGTGCGCGATAAAACGATCCGGAATACCGATATTGCAAATGGCTGGGCGATGGTGCTTAAAGGCCGCCGACTCATTGAGCAAGTATTCATTGACTGCACTGCCCGCGCCGCCCATCAGCATGTGCTCCTCTAGAGTGGCGATATGGGTGATGCCGTGTGCCAGTATCTCTTCTAGTAATACGGTATCTAACGGCTTCACCCAGCGCATATTGACCACATGTACCTGACAGTCCAACTGCTGAGCGATATCCTGGGCGGCCGAATCAGCGGCGGCGACCATGCTGCCAAATGCCAGTAGCGCCAGCTTGAGAGGGGCGTCATCTCGACCTACTACCGACTCAATCACTGCCTTGCCGATATCATAGGTCTGCGCGGGGCGCTCGATGGCAGCACCTGTACCGACGCCGCGCGGATAACGAACAGCCGTACAGCCTTGATACTCATAGCAAGTATTTAATAAATGATAGCACTCGTTTTCATCTTTTGGCGCCGCGATTAGCATGTTGGGTACGCAGCGCAAAAAAGCAAAGTCAAACACCCCCGCATGGGTCGCGCCGTCCTCGCCTACCAATCCTGCGCGATCGATGGCAAACGTGACATCAAGATCTTGCAAAGCCACATCATGAATCAGCTGATCGTAGCCGCGCTGCAAAAACGTCGAGTATATCGCCACGATGGGTTTGACGCCTTGCGTTGCCATACCAGCGGCCAGTGTGACGGCATGCTGCTCAGCAATCGCCACATCAAAAAACCGCTCTGGGAACTGACGGGCAAAGTCGGTCATGCCTGAGCCTTCTTCCATCGCTGGCGTGATGGCGAGCAATTTGTCATCTTCATGCGCTTTATCACACAAAAACTGGCCAAATACTTGCGAGTACTTTAGCGCAGGCTGCAATTTTGTAGCAGCAGGCGGCGTATCATGCGGCTGCTCATCTGGTAGCTTACTAATGGCATGATAGCCAACTGGGTCTAGCTCTGCAGGCGCAAAGCCTTTGCCTTTCGTGGTATAGACATGTACCAGCACGGGGCCTTTGACTTGTTTTGCTAATGACAAGACGCGCAGTAGCTCAGGTATATTATGGCCATCAAAGGGGCCAAAGTAGGTAAAGCCAATGGCTTTGAATAAATTGTCCTCGAGCTGCGGCACATCGCGCATCTCTTTGTGGCGTTTGCGCCGATCAAACCCCTGCATGTCAGGGCGCTGGCAGACGATAGGCTGGCCAGTATCAGAGATATCTACTTGATACCCCGACTCCCATAGCATGGCCAAATGCCGCGAAAACCCGCCAATCGAGCAAGATATCGACATGTCATTATCATTTAAAATCACCAACAAATCGGCATCTTGCTGCACCGCGTCGTTCATGGCTTCAAACGCCATGCCGCCTGTCATCGCGCCATCGCCGATGATACAAGCGACCGTCTGCGGCCGCCCCTGATACCGCAGCGCCAGACTCATGCCGAGACCCGCTGAGATGGAGGTCGATGAATGACCAACACCAAAGGTGTCGTACACAGACTCGGCGCGCTCAGGAAACGCCGTCAACCCGTCTTTTGCACGGATACTGCCCAGCTGATCGCGGCGACCCGTCAGCACTTTATGAGCGTAGGCTTGGTGCCCCACATCCCAAACGATTTGATCGTGCGGCGCATCTAGCAAGTAATGCAGGACAATGGTCAGCTCGACCACGCCTAGGTTGGCACCAAAGTGTCCGCCACTTTGACCGGCCGAATACAACAAAAAAAGGCGCAGCTCATCAGCTAACGCAATCAGCTGAGCGCTGCTAAAGGCATTTAAATCAGCAGGCGTATCGATACTATCGAGCAGCGGCGTCTGCGGGCGCACACGTGGGATCGCCGTATAAGTCTGCTGCAGACTGGGCAGCTGAGCCGCAGACGTAGTGGCTGACGCAGATACGGACTGAGACTGTGGGGAATAAGGTGACTGCTGCATAAACCGTACGATACCTACCAATCTGCTGACAAAACGTGCTTTAGGGTATAAAAAAGAGATAGCCAAGCGACGCCAATAATATCTACATCATTATTGATGTAACAAGCCTTATAGTTATTTATGTAACGCCGGCATAAAATCCATCATGCGGCGTCTCACAGCAAGCACGCGAGCATAATATATAGCGCGGCGCGGCTTGGGATGAGTATTATGCCTTATTATCAGACATCAATACCGAATGTTCGTGACGACATAGTAATGTAAGGGTAAAGACTTGTCACTGTATCCGTCAAAATAGTATGGCATAATAGCATTTTTTTTTAATTGTCGCTTTAATCATCGTGCGCCGTCTGTGAACTTTGTGTGTTTTTACCATAAAGCGCAAAACCATGCTATCGTCATGAGCAGGTGAGCGCGTTTTTACAGACTCTACTGCCACCACCGGCTTATGCAGGACAGTAATGTCATATCAATTTATTACCAGTGCCAAACTACCGACTCGTCATGGCGAGTTTGATATTCATGTTTTTGAAAACGACGACGGCCAAGAGCATGTAATGCTGACCGTTGGTCTGTCTGCGTGTGAGCAAGTAGCGGCCGATGAGACGGCAGACAACACCCGCGTGCCGAGCACAGCGCATGCAGCCTCAGAGCCGCCGGTGCCCTTGGTACGTATTCATTCTGAATGCCTTACTGGCGATGCCTTTAGCTCACTAAAATGTGACTGTGGCCCGCAGCTCAATACTGCCATGCAAGCCATCCAAGAAGCAGGCTGCGGCGCTATTTTGTACTTGCGCCAAGAAGGCCGCGGTATTGGCCTGACCAACAAAATCCGTGCCTATGCCCTACAAGATCAGGGCCATGATACGCTAGATGCCAATTTAATGTTAGGCTTACCTGCTGATGCGCGCATTTATGACATGTGTGGCCCCATGCTCGCCCATGTCGGCGTTGATGCGGTGCGGCTCATCACCAACAACCCAGATAAAGTCGCCTATTTGACCGAACACGGTGTCAATGTGGTGGAGCGCGTGCCTCTGCTGGTGGGTGTCAACGATATGAATGCGGATTACCTCGCCACCAAACGCGACCGCATGGGACATTTGCTCGACAAAGACTTTAATACTGCCATACACCTAAATAAATAGATATGTTATGAGTACTCCAGATACAGCTAATACCACTATAGACAAAAACGTCGCTCAGGCACAAGCAGATGCGGCAAACCCTGCCATACCAAACGATAACGATATCGCTCGCGTCCGCGCGTTTTTGGTCGATTTGCAAGCACGTATTTGCCAAGCGCTCGAGGCACAAGAGCGTGACGGCGGCGGTAATGCCACTTTTGTCCCTGATGATTGGCAGCGCCCAGAAGGCGGCGGCGGCCGCTCTTGTGTCTTAGCAGACGGTGAGGTGATCGAAAAAGCCGGCGTGATGTTTAGCCATATTCACGTACACAACCTGCCTGCATCGGCGACCGCGCGCCACCCCAATATCGCAGGGCGCAAAGCACAAGCCATGGGCGTGTCCCTCGTCGTCCATCCCAAAAACCCAAACGTCCCGACCAGCCATGCCAACGTGCGCTTATTCGTCGCCGAGGCAGAAGGCGAAGCGCCGATTTGGTGGTTTGGCGGCGGATTTGATTTGACACCGTTTTATCCTGTACTAGCGGACTGCGTCCACTGGCATCAGGTCTGCCATGATTTGTGCGCGCCGTTTGGCGACAGCGTTTATCCTGACTTCAAACAGTGGTGCGATGAGTATTTTCATCTGCGTCATCGCGATGAGCAGCGCGGCATTGGCGGGTTGTTTTATGACGATGTCAATACCGAGAGCCGCGGCTGGGACTTTGAGACATGTTTTGACTTTATGAAAGCGGTAGGCAACGGCTATCTTGATGGTATTTTGCCTATTTTTGAACAGCGCAAAGCCGTCCCTTATACCGACGAGCAGCGTCAGTTCCAGCTGTATCGGCGCGGCCGCTATGTCGAGTACAATCTCGTCTATGATCGCGGCACGCTCTTTGGGCTACAAAGTAATGGCCGCATCGAGTCTATCTTAGTCAGCATGCCGCCGCTTGCCAGCTGGCATTACCGCTTTGAGCCAGAGCCTGACTCGCCTGAGTTTGAGCTGACAGATTTTTACTTAAAACCGCGCGACTGGTTGACTCTATAGCAGGTCTGCCTATAATAAAGACCAAAGTATTTTTTCATTGTTTTTATTGCTTAAGTTTTTGTCTCACTTACCAAGTGCACATAAGGTCAGCTGTCATGGCTGACCTTATTTATATAAGACGATATCAAAACAGCAAAAGCATCCACCAAGATACGTCGACGATGCCTGATAGGCCACGTCTGACAAACACGCTTGCGATGGATATTACGATGAGATAACAACTATTTTAACTGAGCTTACTTAGTTCGCCGTTATAATAGAATGTATTTTTAGCAAAAGTCATTTAGAAGCACTGATGTTTCTAGATATTATGCGTTCATTTTTATAATAAAACGTTATTTGTGGCGCGTTTTTCTCAGCACGCCGACGATTAGCCAAATTTAAAGGAGTAATTTATATGGCCCAAGTTATCAAATCCTCACTTACCTCGGTCTTTGGTATCACATTGATGGCGGCCGCTTTAGGCCTTAGCGCTTGTAGCACCTCTGTGGACCCTGATGTCAAAGCGCGTCAAGACAGCATGAAAAGCTGGGGCGATGCGATGGGTGTCATGGGCGATATGGCCGAAGCCCCTGACACCTTTGATGCAGAAGTATTTAAAGAGCAGGCTGCGTTTTTGGCAGAAGATGCCGCCACGCCTTGGAGCCATTTTGAAAACCAAGAAGCCGCAGGTAACGCAACTGAAGCGGTATGGTCAAATGTTGACGGCTTTCGCGCGGAAGCAGAAAACTTCCAACAAGCGACAGCTGAGCTAAATGCAGCCGCTCAAACCGCCACTAGCATAGATGATGTCATGCCAGCGTTTGGTCAAGTGGGCCAAAGCTGCAAATCTTGCCACACTGACTTTAAAGTCAAAAACGACTAAGTCCAGAGCAACATCTGTCAAAACCATCTGACACAAAAAACCGCCTTATCTGCTGATTTGGCGGTTTTTTGTTTGCTATAGGTTTTTTGGTTGCTATAAAAGTATCTATCGGCTTACTTTGCCGTTTGCTGATCGGTAGCAGGAGCTTGCTGCGCTTGCATTTTATCCACAATAGCACTGACAGACGGATCACTTAAATCTATGGTACGTATTGGGAACGGGATATTGACCCCTGCCGCATCCAGCGCTTTTTTAATCTCGACGATGACTTGATGAATGGAGGCGACTTTATTGGCCTGCGTGCCATCTTCGATAAACCAGCGTACCGTCAAATCGATAGACGAGCCGCCAAATCCAGTCGCAATCACGCTAGGCTGAGCTTTCGTCGAGACGCTATCGGCCTTATCTAACGCACGTAAGATCTCCGCTTTTGCCGCTTCGAT
Organism: Psychrobacter sp. CAM01; assembly: GCF_032842965.1. Lineage (NCBI taxonomy): Bacteria > Pseudomonadati > Pseudomonadota > Gammaproteobacteria > Moraxellales > Moraxellaceae > Psychrobacter > Psychrobacter sp. CAM01. The sequence goes on along the minus strand of NZ_JAWJBL010000005.1, from coordinate 196,545 downwards.
ATCGTCTTCATAGCCAATACCGACAGCCACCTGCAAACGGCGCTGCTTATAGGCAGTATTGACCGTCAACGCCGAAGTATAAAGGTCTGAGTTGGGAATGACCACTTGCCGACCGTCATAAGTCTTGATGGTGGTGGCGCGGATTTTGATGTCCTCCACCGTCCCTTCATAGTCGCCTGAGACAATCTGATCACCGATACGAAACGGCTCTGATAGCAGCAGCAAAATACCTGATAGCAGGTTTTGAAAAATATCTTTAAACGCAAAACCAATCGCCACCGAGCCGATACCAAGGGCGCCAATCAGCTTGGCGGGCGTAAACCCTGGCACCGCAATCACCATCGCAATCATAAAGCCGATAAAGATAATCAGTGCCCCGCCTACCCGCTGAAACACCTTGACCAAGTTTTGATGGCGACTACGGCTACCTAAGAGTTTATGAACGATTTTTTTGAACAGTATCGACAAAAACCAAAAAATCAGGATAACAATGAGCGATGCGACAAAATAAGGAATTCGCTCCAAAAACCCCACCATGATGTCATTGGCCGAATCAAAGATGCTGTGATACGTCAGCGTATCAGTCGTCGACTCAGGGGCACGGTCAGCGTTTACTGTGGTTCCTGCCTCAGGGGTAGGCATGGGCGGTTCACTCCTTTGATTGATTGGGTAACGCAGCGGCTCATTGTGTTTTGTAGCGCATCATGCGCCTCAACACTCTACGCCATCAAATCTGCTTGGACAATCTCGATCCAGTAGCCATCGACGTCTTTGATAAAGGCGATGTTTTTCATGCTGCCATCTTCTGGACGTTTTTTAAATTCGACATTGTTTTTGTCAAACCAAGCCACCGCTTCTGCTAAATTGGGCACACTAAAGCAAATATGACCAAAGCCTTGCGGCCCACTATTGCCATCATGATAGCTAAAGTCGGCCTGACTCTCTGTGCCATAGTTATGGGTTAGCTCCAAGATACCGCGCTGACGAAAAGCAAAGATCTCTAGATCGGCACCTGACGGCAGATTCTCTCGCTCACTATCGGTCAGCTTGGCCAAAAAATACAAATCAAACTCCATCTCGGGGAATTTTTTGACCGCCAATAGAGTCATACCCAGCACCCCAGTATAAAACTCAAGCGACTTGGCAGGGTCTTTGACGCGTAGCATGGTATGGTTAAAGGTAAAGCCTGAGGTTTGCGCTGAGATCGGCTGAATACCTGCATGCGCGACGCTGCTGGCAGGCTGCGCGATAGTCGCTGCATCATCAAGAGAGGTTGAGCTAGACGCTGAATGAGACATAACAATCCTAATATACCTAATATAAAATTAATATAAAAAACAGATGAATCAGCAAGCGAATCACAGCATGGCGATGCGCTTGCTACTTTTATGATAATCAAAAATGCACCAATCTATGATAGGGTTTTGTAAGCAGAAAGCGCACCGCTCTGGTGTGAGGGCGGCTTTTGTCAAGTGAGTACCAAACCCCAAGCACAGATCAGTCTTCTAAAAACCGTACCTTACCGGTTTCTAAGTCGTACTCTGCCCCAACGATAAGCAGCTTACCACTCGTCGTCAAGTCCTCTAGGGCTCGGGAGCCATGTTTGAGCTGACTGACAGACATACGCACGTTGGCACTGATAGAGCGATCTAACAGCTCGTCGGCATCGACGTCTTGACCATTGGCAGTCGCCAGCTCGTGCAAATTGTAAACACTTGGACGAATACGATCGACGATAGACTGTAGGTTTGGCGTGTAGTTTTGTTCAGGGTTGATGAGCGCTTCTACGCAAGCGGTCACCGCGCCGCAGTGTGAGTGACCGAGCACCACCACCAGCTTGGTGCCGAATTTTTCAGCAGCAAACTCAACCGAGCCAATCTGTGAGGGTGCGACGACATTTCCTGCCACCCGAATCACAAACAAATCCCCTAATCCTTGGTCAAAGACAATCTCAACCGGTACGCGTGCATCTGAGCAGCCCAAGATAATCGCCAACGGGTCTTGATCACTGATAAGCTCTGGGCGCCTCTGCATCGCAGGATCTGGGTTGGTGAGGCTGTCGACGTAACGGGCGTTACCTTGTTTTAAAAGCTCAAGCGCTTCTTGACCGGTTTTGGGGCGTGTGTCGTTAGGCATGAGAAATCCTTTTTTTTCGAATGTTAAATGATAGATGGCTGCTCATATATCACGGATGAAGAAGAAGATGGATATATAGACCAAAAGACGGCCAATGGCGACGAGGTCATGCCGTACACTTTGGTGTCAGCCATGACATGATTGTATAGGAACACCGACAAAAAAATGCTAAAAACTTTTGTTTTAATGTCGTTAATATCGCTATAAATGCCTCTGCCACTGTCCCCAAGACCCTCATGCTCATGGTGAAATGCAACCCATTCGACATAAAACTGGCACACTGTATGCCAACACACTCTATGCTACTAGGACGGCATCTATTTTAAGTGGATTAACCATACAAAAACCGCGCTTAGGATAATACAATCTGCCCAAAAGAAAAACGCCCAAGCACATAAACGCCTTACTATTATACTACCGTAAAAGCCATATAACGAGCGCTATCGCCACCCGTGCCATCCGCGCCATCCGCTTTGTCTTGCGGGTATGACTCGCGTAACTGATAACGAAGTTGCACTGATTTATAGTAAGGGTTTGTTATAATACGCAATAACCAGACCATGCTCATGCCAGCCCTTGTCGTGCCCTACGCTAAAAAAGTACGGACAGGCAAGAGGCTTAGGAACCAGATTTATGACCCAATCTTCAGCAAACACGCATACAAACCCTGCGTCATCAGACACTGTACTGCTACAACTGACTGGCCTACAAAAAACCTACGATCAAACTGAGGTCTTAAAAGACATCAATCTCGATATCCAGCATGGTGAGTTTTTGACCCTGCTTGGCCCGTCAGGCTGCGGCAAGACCACGCTGCTACGTTTAATCGCGGGGTTTGAGCAGCCAACGGCAGGGGCGATTTATCTAGACGGCGTGCAGATGGCAGGGCTGTCCGCGGACAAGCGGCCGGTTAACACCGTGTTTCAGCAGTATGCGTTGTTTCCGCATATGAGCGTCGCGCAAAACGTCGCCTATGGCCTCAAGCTCAAAAAAGTACCCAAAGACGAGATTCGGTCGCGGGTACGTGAGATGCTGGCCATGGTGCAGCTAGAGCACTTAGCCAATCGCAAACCACAAGATCTGTCTGGCGGTCAGCAGCAGCGCGTGGCCATTGCGCGCGCGGTCATCAATCGCCCAAAACTACTGTTGCTCGATGAGCCATTATCGGCGCTCGATCACAAGCTGCGTCTGCAGATGCAGTCAGAGCTCAAACGCTTGCAGCGCGAGCTTGGCATCACCTTTGTCTTTGTCACTCATGATCAAGAAGAAGCACTGTCGATGTCCGACCGTATCGCGGTGATGAAAGACGGCAAGTTTCAGCAAATCGGTACACCAATCGAGATTTATGAAACCCCGGCCAATCTATTTACCGCCAAATTTATCGGTGAGACCAATCTGTTTAAGGCAGAGGTCAAAGGTGTGTACCCCGATCAGCCAGATCGTGATGGCCGCGTGACCAACGGCCGCATCGAGGTGGAAGTCTGTGAAGCGCAGGTGCAAGAAGGTAAAGCGACACTACGCAATCTACGCCGTCCTGCTTTTGCCAACGATGTACAAGTAGGCGACATCGTCAACCTACTGCTGCGCCCTGAAGACTTACGCATTTATGATCCCAAAGACGACAGTCATGCAGGCTTGCTGGGCCGTGTCATCGAGAGCAACTATAAAGGCAGTACCTTAGACTCGATTATCGAGCTGGCCAATGGTCATATTATCAAAGCCTCTGAATTTTTTGATGAAGACGATCCTAGCTTTGATTATAAGCTCAATGAAGCGGTCAAGGTGGCGTGGGTTGATGGCTGGGAGTGGGTATTGCCCGAAGACAATTTAACAGAACCACAAGCACCTGAGCAAAGCGCGGCTATACAAAAAACAGCTACACAAAAGGATGTCAGCTAATGGCGCGTACTAGCCGTTTTAACTTGGGTAATAAAAGCCCGTTTCGTACTGCAACGCTATGGCTCATCTGGGGTTGGCTGCTGATATTTGCTTTGTTGCCAAATATCTTGGTCATCGCGGTCAGTTTTTTGACCCGTGATAGCAGCGCCTTTATCAGTTTGCCCATTAATATCGACAGCTATCTACGTATGGTGGACCCGCTGTATTTTGAGGTGTTTGTGCACTCTCTATGGATGGCTGGTATCACCACGGTGATCTGTTTATTACTCGGCTATCCGTTTGCTTGGCTGGTCTCTAAAGCCCAGACGCGCTGGCAGCCACTGCTGATGATGCTTTTAATTTTGCCGTTTTGGACCAACTCTTTGGTGCGGACTTATGCGCTCAAATTATTGTTTGCCAATAATGGTTTGATCAATAAATCCCTACTGACGCTGGGTATCATCGACGCGCCTATCGATATCTTGTACACGCAAGGCGCGGTGATAGCAGGCCTGACGTATTTACTGTTCCCGTTTATGGTGCTGCCGCTGTATGCGGTCTTTACCGATTTGCGCAACGACATGCTGCTGGCCTCGCAAGATTTGGGTGCGTCAAAAACCCAGACCTTTTGGCACGTGGTGCTGCCACTGACCACGCCTGGGATTATCTCAGGGGTGCTTTTGGTGCTGTTGCCTGCGATGGGAATGTTTTATGTGGCGGACGTGCTGGGCGGCTCGCGTAACCTGCTGGTGGGCAATATCATCAAAAACCAGTTTTTGGACGCGCGTGATTGGCCCTTTGGTGCAGCGGCCAGTGTATTATTGACACTGGCGATGGCCGTGCTATTGCTGGCTTATCGTGCCAGTAGCCGCCGCATTGGCAAGACAGATTTTAATGAGGTGGCCTAATGCCTGATAACCAACGCCACATCAAACCATCGAGCCTCGGCAGTATCGCGGCCAAAGGCTATCTTGGCCTGATTTATGCTTTGCTATATCTGCCTATCATCGTCTTGGTGGTGATGTCATTTAACAAGTCAAAAATCGGCTACAACTGGGGCGGCTTTAGCCTCAAATGGTACGAGTCGCTATTTAACAACCAAGCGATGCTCGATGCATTTTGGCATTCTATCGTCTTGGGTTTGGTCGCTGCCACCGTCTCAACCTTAATCGGCACGCTCACCGCCCTTGCCCTACATCGTTACGACTTTCGCGGTAAAGGCTTATTAAACGGGCTGTTGTTTGTGCTGATGATGTCGCCTGAGATTGTCCTTGCGATTTCACTATTGGCATTATTTTTGTTAATTGGGCTACAGTTAGGCTTTGTCTCGCTGCTGCTTGCTCATATCACCTTTTGCTTGCCCTTCGTGGTCATTACCGTATTTGCACGCCTTAGCAGCTTAGATGAGCGCTTGATGGAAGCGGCGCGCGACTTGGGCGCTAGTGAATCGACCATGGTACGCACCGTCCTGATTCCTGTCATCTTGCCTGCGGTGATGGCAGGTTGGTTACTGGCCTTTACCTTATCACTCGATGATGTGGTGGTATCGACCTTTGTCACGGGGCCTAGCTATGAGATTTTGCCGCTACGGATTTATTCGATGGTACGCGTCGGCCTCAAACCTGAGGTCAACGCCATCGGTACGTTGCTACTGGTAGCCTCTTTGGTACTGGTCGTCATCTCACAGCTATTATTACGGCGACGCTAGACGTTGAAGGCTGGCTGATGGCAGGCACTTGATAAAAATATTTGAGTGGAATTCACCGATAGATTGTTTATAATGAATTTTTCTCACTCAAGTGCTTAGGTTATCTTATGTTAGAGCTCCGTCATCTTAATACATTGACGGCACTGCGCGCGCATGGCTCGCTGGCTGCGGCCGCCGATGAGCTGCATGTCACCGCCTCTGCCGTCTCGCATCAGCTAAAAGAGCTGGAAAACTATTATGATGTCAGCCTCGTCAATCGCCGCACGCGCCCGCTGAGCTTTACCCCAGCAGGTAAGATAGTGCTGGCATTGGCCGACAGCATCCTACCGCAAGTCACCCGCACCAAATCCAACCTAAAACGCCTCGCCCACGGGCAGGCTGGTCGCCTGCGTCTGGCCTCTGAGTGCCATAGCTGCTTTGATTGGCTGATGCCGATACTCAACCAGTATCGCCGCGAGTGGTCGGATGTAGAGCTGGACTTCGCCACAGGGTTTGAGCCGGAGCCGCATCATTTACTAATGGAAGGTGATATTGACCTGCTTATCACCACCAGTGATTTGCCGATAGAGGGTATCAGCTATCAGCCGCTATTTGAGTATGAGAGCCGTTTGGTACTGTCGCCCACGCATGACTTGTCGGCGCAAGACTTTATCGCGCCTCATGACTTAATCGATGAAACCTTGATCGCCTATCCAGTCGAAGCCAAACGCCTCGATATCATCGCGGGCTTTATGACGCCAAGCGATGTGAGCTTCAAAAATGTCCGTACCACAGAGCTGACGGCGATGCTGATACAGCTGGTCGCCAGTGAGCGCGGTGTGGCTGCTCTCCCCGATTGGGTAGTGGCGGAGTATGAGAAAAAAGGCTGGGTGGTATCCCGTCCATTGGGAGACGGCGTGCATTGTCAGCTATATGCTGCAACGCGCACGGTAAGTTTAGATATGGCTTATATGCAGGGGTTTGCTAACCTTTTGGAGGGAATTGTGAAGCCGTTGTAGGGTTTATATTTAAATAATGGGGCGCGGTTACAATAGTATCAATATGAAAGAAGGTTTTTGTTTTACGACATTGAAAGCGTAGCGTAGTGTTTCAATCTCTTTGATTAGCAAATCACTTGATCTATCAACAAGGTTAACGGTTAGAAAATAGCTAGCGCCTTGAACGTAGTGTCTGCGATATTGCATGGTATTCTACGAGTAATAGGGTATAGTTAATCTTAATCTATCGTGTTGGGTGTCGCAAGCTCCACCCAACCTACGGGCTAAAGAGAACTTATTAGAGAGAAGCCATGCCACTATTTAGAAACTCACTCATAAGCAAGACAACAATTTTTTTAGTAGCAGCAATGTTTTCTGTGTCAGTGATAGCTATGGACTTTAGACAAAACTTAAGGTTGGCTAATCAAGGCAATGCTTCTGCTCAGTACAATCTTGGAGTGATGTATTATAAGGGCAAAGGGGTACTTCGAGATAATACAAAGGCGTTCGAATGGTTTCAAAAAGCCGCTGATCAAGGCAATGCTAAAGCTCAGTTTAATCTTGAGGCAATGTACAGTAATGGTGAAAGTGCGTATCCATATAAGATCGCATCACAAGGAATATCTGAGTCTGCAGCAGCATTTGTTCGTTCACCAGCCATAGCTCAAGCTGAAGCAGATATAAAAGAAGCTCAAGCTGCAGTAGGTATAGAAACTGCTCAGAATGAATTAGATGATGCCGATCGCTTAGCTACTACTTCAAAAGCTACTACAGGAAAAATGTATATTTACAAGGACCGAGGTGGACAAGTCTTACTCACAAACGTTACACCTAGTAGTAATTTTGATAAGTTCACTAAAAAAACAAAAGTAACTCATTATAAAGATAGAGAGAGAAAATGGGAGCGCCAGTTAAATAAGAAACCAGCCGCCAGAATTGGTATGTCTCATAAACAAGTTTTGAGTGATACCAACTGGGGTAGACCTAAAGATGTAAGGACAACTATTGATGCGTCAGGAACGTTAGAACGATGGATGTATAGCAGCACTCACTCCCTCTACTTTAAAGGCGGCAAATTAATTAAGATAGAAAAGTAAACCTTGATACTTTCACAAATTCTGTGTAGCTAGAGGTCATTCAATCTATGAGGACCTCTATATGTATACCCCTAAACGAACCAATTACTTTGCCATTAAAGCCTATTAATAGACTACCTAAAACAGACTGCAATAAAGGAACGACTTATATCAGTCCCCTAAGTAAGCAACATCTAGCAAAGCTTACAAAACCAGCTTAAAAAAATAAAAGCCAAGCGCGGTTGCTAGCAATGTCAGCCCAACGTGCAGACCGATCAATGCCAGACCTGCCAGCAGTCGCCCATCATGGATAAAGCCAAACACTTCAGCGCTAAAGGTGCTAAAAGTCGTCAGCCCGCCCAAAAACCCTGTTATCACAAATACCCGTAGATGATCAGGCAAACTGCTCCCCATGCGCTCAAACCACACCAGCGCCAGACCGATCAGCAGACCGCCCAAGACATTCGCGCCAAGCGTACCAAGCGGTATCCAGCTATGTACGGGGTTAAAACGCGACAGCCACGCCCGCAGGCAAGCGCCAAGTGCTGCTCCCAAACCAATGGCAAGCCACTGCATAGATTATCCTTCCTTTGTATGGCTTTTCAACTGTATATGGCTGCTAAACATTAAACCGCAGGTAACTCCGTCATCGGCCAACGCGGTACGCAGCTGACGGCTAGATCATCAGCCTGCCCTGCTTGCAGACGCTCAAAGCCAGCATAAGCAATCATCGCTCCATTATCGGTACATAACGCTGGTGGCGCGTAATGCACGGTGGCATTGATCTTGGCCAGCTCACGCTCCAAGGTCTTCCGCAAGTGCGTATTGGCGCTGACCCCACCTGCGATGACTAGGCGACTCATCTCTACTTGTTTTAACGCCTTCACGCATTTTTTGACTAGCGTATCGACCATGGCATGTTGGAAGCTGGCGGCAATATCGGCGCGCACTTGTGGGTCGCTGCCAGAGCCATCTGTATCCTTAATAAGATTATGCACCGCTGTTTTCATACCGCTAAAAGAAAAGTCCAGTCCACGGTGCAGCATCGGACGCGGCAAATCATAAGCACTGGGGTCGCCATTTTCGGCTAATTTAGCGATATTAGGGCCACCAGGATACGGCAGGCCGAGCATTTTGGCCGCTTTATCAAAGCACTCACCCGCGGCATCATCGATGGACTCACCTAGGATTTCATATTGTCCAATACCCTGTGCGGCGATCAGCTGCGTGTGACCGCCAGATACCAGTAGCGAGACAAACGGAAACGCTGGCGGATTGGCACCCATCAGCGGCGCCAGCAGATGCCCTTCCATATGATGGACCCCAATCGCAGGGACATCCAGGCCGTATGCCAAGCTGCGACCAAATAGCGCGCCCGTCATCAGCGCACCGATCAGGCCTGGGCCTTTGGTATACGCGACGGCATCGAGCTCGCTTTTTTTGACATCACACTGCTCGAGCAGCTCATTGAGCAATGGCACCAGCTTGCGAATATGATCGCGGCTGGCAAGCTCGGGTACCACGCCGCCATAAAGGGCGTGCAGCTCTATTTGTGAATACAGTACCTGCCCGACCAAACCTTGATTGTCGCTACCCATTTGCTCACTGTCAAAGATCGCCAGCCCCGTCTCATCACAAGACGTCTCTAAACCCAATACTTTCATGTTTTTGCCTTCATCATACCTTGGTCTGCGTGTTGGTTTTGACCACGCTTTTATCTGCGACTCTCTATCTAAGCACTTGCACAAAAAAACCGCCATTGTCTGTCACAATGACGGCCATTTTAGCAAATTTCAATGGCTCATATCGCCTAAATCAGCTCACGGCAGCTACCATATAATCGACCGCTGCATAAACCTCCGCTTCGCTTACCTTGTCAGTCGCCTGCGCGGGCATCTTGTTAAAGCCCTGCGCTGAGTGCATATGTAGCGTATCTATACCCTTAGCAAGACGCGGCGTCCACGCTGCTTTATCACCGTATTTTGGTGCATCGAGCAGACCTGCTTCGTGGCAGACCTTACAGTTGGACTCGTATAGCTTCGCCCCTGCGTCAGCCGCTAGTACCTCAGGCTCATCTGGGGTTGGTGGCTCGACTGTTTCGGCCGGTTCAGCTGTCGTCGTTGCTGGCGCTTCTACTGCATCTGGCTCAGACGTCTGCGGTTCAGACGTTAACGGCTCAGACGCTTCAGGCGCGGCGGCAGGTGCCTCCTCTACTGCCGTGCTCGTTTCGGCAGGCGCGTCAGCGGGCGGCTCGGCAGTATTATTGTCACTACAAGCGCTTAGCATCAATAATGCACTGATGCTGATGGCCGATACGGTCAATGTATTTATACGCTGTGGTTTGTTCATCATGATCACACCTCTATTTGCTATTGTATATCGATGGCTGCCGACGACAGCGCATACACTGATAGACCATCAAAAGAGTGTTACTCGTTGGTCGCAGGCTCAGCATCGGCGTCTGCTTCCGCATCACTAGCTGGCATGGCAGCTGCGCTATCAGCATCCGCGGCCTCAGCAGTGTCAGCATCTACTGCCTCACCCTGGGCCTCTGTGCCTTCAGTATCGGTACTTTCATCATCAGTGCTTTCTGTCGTCATCGGCGCTGTCTCGGGGAAGTCCATTTGTTCAGCGGCAGGGGCGTTGCTACGGGCAAGCTCAGAGGCTTCATCAACGCGGTCTTTGGCCAACACTTGATGCGACTCGCCCTCTTTGTCGCCACTACACGCGCTGATACCAAAGCCTAAAGCGACGATAAATGCGGTGCTTAGCGCCGTATTTAGTACGGATTTTTTCATTGCAACATCCTCAATAAAGTGCACATAAAACGATTGATATGATGCAAATAATCATAGCATAAACTCTACCCAAACCGTTATAGACAGTAGGGTTTTTTCTTGTTGGTCATACTTGCCAAAAACGGCTCTACGGATGCATATAGTCCATCTCACCTTGCAGTGACCAATCACACCTTATCACGACATGAGTCGCTTTTGTTTGGTATTAATGACGCCGCTGCACTGTACCAGTGGACAAAAGGGCGCAACTTAATGATAATTATGGATTAATCAGCAAAAACCATTGACTTTACGGCTCTTTTTTATTAAAATACTCGCCCTTGTGCTCTAGTACAAAATTGTCCTAGTTTGAGCTGATGCCGGTAATCTTGAGATATTACGGCTAAATACTACTATACAGCCAAACTAATGCCCTTATATCTCATCCTAATCAAGGAGTCTTCATGCCTGCAGTTAAGGTTAAAGAAAACGAACCAGTTGACATCGCTATCCGTCGTTTCAAACGTGCTTGTGAAAAAGCCGGCGTACTATCAGACGTACGTAAGCGTGAGTTTTATGAAAAACCAACGCAAGTACGCAAGCGCAAAAAAGCCGCTGCTGTAAAGCGTTATAAGAAAAAATTGCAACGCGAAACCATTCGTACCACTCGTATGTACTAATCACTTATTTGATTAGCTAAATACCAGCGCTACAGGAACGCCACTGCTATCGATCGATATCAGTGGCGTTTTTTGTGCTACAATTTTTGTTATTATTATTGATATATTGTTATCAGCTCATACTGTATTCATAAAACTATACTCATAAAACCATATCCATAAAAAACACCAGCGCAGGCTGTTTTTATGGCACGCTTCCCTAATCTCTAACCCATAAGGATAATAACAATGAGCCAACTCAAACAAACACTGTCAGACAGCATCAAAGCTTCTATGAAAGCGCGTGAGCTCGAGCGCGTCAAGGTGCTACGCAACGTGCAGTCAGTCGTCAAACAAATCGAGATCGACCGTCAGACCGAGCTAGACGATGCCGCCGTCTTAGAAGTCTTGCAAAAGCAGCTAAAACAGCGCCAAGAGTCACTCGGTATCTTTACCGAAAACGGCCGTGATGATTTGGCAGCCAAAGAACAGTTTGAGATCGATGTCATTAATGAGTTTATGCCTGCCCAGATGGACGATGACGAGCTTGCCGCCTTGGTCAATGCAGAGATTCAAGCACAAGGCGCAACATCGATGCGCGATATGGGCAGTGTCATGGGCGCGCTAAAGAGCAAAACAGCAGGCCGCGCCGACCCTGCCACCATCTCAAAGCTGGTCAAAAACGCGCTACAAGGCTAAGCGCTGCAAATCTAAGTATAACGGTTTCGCGTGAGCAGCTGTATATCAGTGAGCATTTACATCAGTAAGTGCCCAAATCAATAACCGTCTAAGTCAATAACCGTCTAAGGCTCAAAGTCTTGGGCGGTTTTTACGTTTTTGATTTCAGCATTGATATTGGCCAATAGCGGGCGCGCGCTACCAGCTTGCGCAGTGTTTTGGAGATTGTCTGCCAGCTGCTTGGCTTGTGTCAACGAGGTGAGCGCGGCATCATAACGCCCACTCCACAGCTGGTCATGACTGCGATAGCGCAACGCATTGATGGTGGCGATATTGGCCAGCTTTGGTGTGGTGGTGGTTTTGGCCAGTTTTTCGTTGGCCAATTGCAGGCTTTGCCACGCATAGCGGTCACTTGGCTGCTGCTGAGTCAAAGGCTTGAGTAATGCCTGCGCTTGGAGCGGCTGATTGCTATTGGTCAGCGCCTCTGCCAAATAGAGTCGCAGGTCACGGCGCTCAGGATATAGGCGCTGCTGACTGGCCAGAATGTCCGCCGCTTTTGCCCAATTGCCTTGCTCAGCTAACAACTGGCTATGAGTAATCGATAAAAGTGGCTCTAGTCGTTGACGCCGAGCTGCGGGCAGTTTGCTTAGCGATGCAAGTACCTCATTGGCATCATCAAAGCGCTGCTGCTCACCATACCAGTGCATCAATGCCAGCTTGGCCCCAACGCTGTTTTTGGCGGCTGTCGTCAGCACCGTTTCTGACGCATGCTGACCTGTACTCTGTACGCGCCAATAAAGCAGATCAAACAGTGCTTGGTGGCGCTGCTGCTCGGACAATGATAAAGGTGGATAATGCTGGGCTCGGCTTTGCGATTCGCTCAAACGCTCGTTGCTCAGTGGATGCGAGCGCACAAAGCTTGGTAAAAATCGATTTTCAACTTGATTGAGCTGGCTTTGCTGATTCATAGTGGCAAAAAACCTTGGCATCGCCCTTGGATCATAACCCGCTTGGGTCATAATTTGCATGCCCACACGGTCGGCCTCGCGCTCGTTATTACGGCTAAACGCCATGCTGCTGTTCATCGTCGCCGTCTGGCTCCCCATCATCACGGCCGCGGCAGCATCTCCATCGACCGCCGATGCGGCAATGGCTGCCAGCATACCGCCTATCTGCATCAGTAGCGCTTTTTTGCGCTCGTCTGCCCCGCTCTCATAGTGGCGTTGACTAATATGAGCAACTTCGTGAGCAACGACGCTTGCCAGTTCATCCATACTACTGGCGGCGAGTATCGTCCCTGTATTAATACCGATGACGCCCCCTGGCGCGGCAAAAGCGTTGATACTTGGATTATCAATAATGACCAAGCCCATCGGTGCCTGCTGTCTTGCTTGCGCATTGAGCCGCCATGTCATGTCTTTGACGGTCTCGTGTATCCACGGGTCATGCTCCATCTTGATGCTTTTATTGATATTGCGTAATGACCACTCACCGAGCAGCTTATTTTGATACTGCTCAGCAAAGCTCAGCCCTTGCCCGCGTAAGCTTGGCAAACTTAGCTCTTGTGTGTCAGTGGACTGCCAAGAATCATAAGGCGCAGACAGCGCTTGGCGCAAATCGCTGCCGGCGGCGTGGCTACTCTTAGGGGTCACAGCGGTCATCGCCGATATGGTCAATATCGCCGCTGATAGGATAGATAAGGATAGCCGGTGAGCCATGCTGCGCCTATGGATAGAGACAGCATCAGGCGTCAGCAAAGTCGGCGACGATGCTACTTCATAGGCGACTGTACGGCCTTTGAGCGATTGATGAAAATTAAACAAATGCGCATCCTATACAAATAAATCCTAACGTCGTTTCGACTATACGAGCTTGTTTGGGCAAAATCAATTGTCCCGCGCCTGTGACTACCAATCACCACGCAGACCGTCACGATTGTGCAACATGACTGTGCAATCGTTATCTCATTATCATTCTAATGAACCGAATATGACGTTGACTATATTCAACTGCAATCGCCCGTGCGCTATTTGTTATAATGACAAACCATCACCCCTCTCTTAAGTTAAAACCCTCGCATACGATAAGGTTTGTTTATGTCTGCCGATAGTCAGCCCATTACCCGCCCCGCCTCTGACGTTATTTACTTTGCGGCGGATTTGCCTGCAACTGAGCAACAGCAAAGCTGCGAGCTGCTACGATTGCTGGGTGACGCAGTACTCATCAGCGATACGCCGCTGGACATGATACCGCCGCGCCTGACGATAAAAAAACTGGTCGACGGCCGCGGACTGCCCTGCCCGATGCCTTTATTAAAGGCCAAAGTGGCTCTGCGTGAGGTGGCAGCAGGCGAGTCGCTATATGTGGTGGCGACCGACCCCAACTCACAAGCAGATATCACCGCGTTTTGTCGCCAAAGCCAGCAAACGGGCAGCGCAGCACCCTTGTCTTTAAGCGTCCATGAAGTGACCTATCAACCTGCCAATGACGATAAATCTGTCGCGCATTTCGATACAATATATCACTTCATCATTACCAAAACCGATAGCAACTAACGATGGCTATCCTTTACAATTACAACTATAAAGATTTTTATCTGACGATTTGCTTAACTATTTAACCAAGGTCAAAAATATGGCTAATCCTTCTAATAATGCTGCAAAAACGAGTAAAAAAGACGAGGCAGCGCCGATAAAAAATGAAGCACGCGATGCGGCGCTAAAAGCCGCGGCCGAGCGGCCACCCTACGACGCTCGCACCCTTGGCGACACTAGCACCCGTGACTTGGTGCCTGCGATGCCGACCCACTTGTCCGCGCCAGGCGTCAACTTGGGTGCCTATATCAATACCGTCCATCAAATCCCCATCTTGACACCGACCCAAGAGCAGGAGCTGGCGCATCGCTACTATGACGAAGGCGATGTAGAAGCGGCGCGCTTATTGGTGATGTCACATCTGCGTTTTGTCATTCATATCGCTCGTAGCTATTCAGGCTACGGATTGCCGCAGGCGGACTTGATTCAAGAAGGTAACTTAGGGCTGATGAAGGCGGTCAAACGCTTTGATCCTAATAAAGGCGTACGTTTGGTATCCTTTGCCGTTCATTGGATCAAGGCGGAGATTCATGAGTTTGTGATTCGTAACTGGCGTATCGTCAAAGTCGCTACCACCAAAGCGCACCGTAAGCTGTTTTTTAATTTACGCAGCTTAAAGAAAACCAACAACCAGCTAACGCTAGAAGAAGCGGATGCCATTGCCAAGGACTTAAACGTCACGCGTAAGCAAGTGCTAGAGATGGAATCGCGCCTGACCTCTTACGACGCCTCATTTGAAGCGCAATCTAGCGATGATGACGATGGCCGCTATGCGCCGCAGTTGTTTTTAGAAGATGGCATCGACCCCGCCGAGCAGCTCGAAGAAGAAGACTGGGAAGAAAACAATTCCTCAGCACTGCTTGCTGCGATGGGCACATTGGATGATCGCTCACGTGACATCGTCGAGCAGCGCTGGCTCTCTGAGCAAAAATCCACCTTGCATGAGCTGGCAGCAGTCTACTCTATCTCAGCGGAGCGCGTGCGCCAGATCGAAAAAAACGCCATGGACAAGATTCGCGATGCCATGACCATCGATAGCGTTATCTTACCTGATGACATTCAATAGACAGCACAGAGTACAAGGTAATAGGATCGCTAGTTCATGGCAATAGATAATGCAGAGCATGATGCAGTACATAACACGAGTTTTTCTATGGTAAATTGGATAGGAATTGCGGCAATTAATATGGCCATTGCCGTGGCTCTAGGGGCATTTGGCGCGCATGGTCTAAAAAACCTCGTCAGTCTGCAGCAGTTAGAGTGGTGGCATACCGCAACGCTGTATTTATTTGTCCATGCGCTCGGTCTGCTGATCGTCGGCGTGTTGATACGTCTAAGGTACGTCGCGCAAACCCCTGCATGGCTGCTACAAATCGGTATTATCATATTTGCTGGTAGCCTATATGCGATGACGCTGGGCGCGCCGCGCTGGTTTGGCGCTATCACGCCTATCGGCGGCGTTCTGATGATAGCAGGCTGGCTATGGCTGGCGATATCCGCGTTTGCCATCAAGTCGGTAGCCGCAAAATAGCTTGTCATCGCTGATAGCCATGATAAAAAAACGATAAAAAGTAAGGCGACTGATAGTATGACCTATATATCAGCGCCGATGAAAGGAACAAGACTGCATTAGGGAGCATCTGTTATGAGTACCATTAGTGTCAACGGTAAACATCTACAAACCACACACCAGACGGTGCAGCTGGTCATCAATGAGCTGGGCCTGAGTAAAGGTCGCTATGCGGTAGAAGTCGACGGCGAGCTGATACCAAAAAGTGAGCTTGCTGGCATGCGTGTCAAAGAAGGCATGAGCATCGAAGTGGTACAAGCCGTCGGCGGTGGCTAGGTCTTAACGACCGTATAGCTATTTACCCTGTCGTTACGTATCGTCAGTTCTACATAAAATCGCTATGCTAATAATAAGCGGCTCTGATTAAATAGCTCTGATATAGCAACCGGCTTTGATATAGTAAATGGCGAAAAAAAGACCTTAGCACTTATGAGCTAAGGTCTTTTATTTTGTGACGTTTATTTGTTTATAAGAAATTAAGGCCTAATAGAGTAATGACATTATAATAGTAGTTGTATTGTTCTACGCCCTATTAGGCCCTAATGGGATCATACTGCTGGCGCTATCTCGGCTGGCGTCACATCCTGATAACGCCCATCACGTCCTGCCCCTTGCGTTTTCTTACGCTCTTGACGGGTTTTGTACTTACGGACTTGTCTATCGAGCTTGTCGGCCATGTCGTTGATGGCTTTGTACATATCATCTTCACATGCCTGAACAAACATCTCTTGACCCGCCACTCGCATAATGGCTTCGGCCTTATGGCTCTTCATGCCGCCGTCACTGGCGCCGCTATTATCGAGCGATAGTATCACTTTAATACTCTGTATCTGATCAAAATGTCGCTCTACTTTTTCTAGCTTTTCGCGAACTGCCTTGTCCATGGCTTCGGTAACACTGATATGATGACCACTGATAGAAACATTCATATTACTGTCCTTTTGTTTATGACTCACAATCAACAGATGACATAGCCGTCCTGCCTGTATCACCCTGCCTTACCAACAACTCATTAATCAAATCTAAGACCTTTGTTAGCTATGTCTCTGATAGATAGACCGTTAGCAACCAGTATCTTTAGCAAAAAATCAACGTACCCTTATATCGTCTCTTTGATTGTTAATGAAGATAAATACCGTAAAGGTAAATACATTCTATAAATACGTACTAAGGTTAAACACTTAGATTTTGTACTTGGGTTTCGTTGTTGGTATGACTCTAATTTGTCATGAAAGCGGCGTAGTAGCAAGCCATTAAATTGTAATTAAATGTAATAAAAACTGTTGTTTCTATCAAGTTTCTATATAATCAAAAAATTTTATTTTTTATAACTAGATATAGAGTGCAGCAACACAGCAGCATGGTCTATGGCTGATATCGACGCAAAAAAATAACGCCGCTCATATCGTGATACTAGCGGCGCTATTTTAGTTTTCGAGCATATAAAATAAAATGGGCTAAAGACATATCTATTCGAAAATAAGCGCCTGAACACGAGTGCTTGAAGATAAAAAGATGCGTTAGTATTTTTGTCTACGCTGGGTGGACGAGCCGATATTCATCGCTTCACGGTACTTGGCCACCGTACGCCGAGCGATATCGATACCATCAGCCAATAGCGTCTCTTTGATACGTCTGTCTGATAAGGGCTTTTTGGGGTCTTCGTCGGCGATCAGCTGTTTTATCATGACGCTAATAGCGGTCGATGAGATATCACCATCTGCGCTGCTAACATGCGAAGAAAAAAAGTGCTTAAGCGAAAATAAGCCCTGCGGTGTCAAAATGGTTTTGCTGGTGGTCAAGCGTGAGACCGTCGATTCGTGCAGCCCGACCTCATCGGCAATGGCTTTGAGAACCAATGGCTGCATGGCGGTGGCACCCTGCTGCAAAAACGCTTGTTGATGATGCACGATGCTGGTCGCGACTTTTAGTAGGTTTTGATTGCGCTCTTCGATACTCCTGATAAATAATCTGGCATCGGTGAGGTTGTCACGCAGGTACTGATTATCAAGGCTATCATCACCGCGCTTGACCAAGCTGGCGTACTCTTGATTGACCCGTAGCTTGGGTAGCGTCTCAGGGTTTAGGCGTACTTGCCAGCCGGCCTCCTGCGCGTCAGGCAAACCCGTAGGGCGACGAATGGGTGTGACTAGCACATCGGGTATGTCGTAGCTGTCTGGCGACTGAGCATAATCAGGCTGATTTTTTTGAAAGGCAACGCCTGGTAACGGGGTCAATGTGCGCAGTAACGTCAAGGCAGGCATGATGTCCTCAGGGGTCAGCCCTGTGTGCTCGGTCAATGCCTTGATATTATTGCTGACCAAATACTCACTGGCAGATAAAAGCGCGTGAGCTTCTTTTAGATATGCGGTACTAGGATCGAGCTTTGCGAGCTGCAGGGCAAGGCATTCGCTTAAATCACGAGCGCCAACGCCAAGTGGATCGCAAGACTGGACAATACGAAGCACGGCCAATATCTCATCGCGCTCGACACGCTCCTCCCACTGATAAAAGCTGGCCATGGTATCCAAGCTCTGTAACAGCTCATCGATATCGAGCCGAACAAACCCCATCTCATCCATCGAATCTATCAAATACTCAGCGATCAAGGTATCGGTGTCTGATAAACGCTTAAAGTTTAGTTGCCAACGCACATGGTCTTGAATAGTGGCAGAGGTGCCCCCTTGATAGCTATCAAAGTCCTCATTCGCGTGCGGCGCGCTGCTGCTAGTTGGACTGCTCGCGGCGGATGCATAGTTATCGGTATGATAGTTATCTGTACGATAGTCAGCGACACTGTCATCATTGTAGGCCGCTGCGTCGAAGTCCGTTAGATTATCATCACCTGCAGGATCGCCGTTTGTCTCCAGACCAGCTGTCGCCAAACGGTCAATATCTACGTCTACGCCACTATCTGCCCCATACTCGCCCGTCTCTTTTGCGGTGCTACTAAACGCATCGGTGGCCGTCGTCTGATTCCAATCATCAAGCGTCAAGCTATGCGTAGCCGCCTCCATACTGTCGTTCGCGCCGCTGTCAGAGCCCTCACCATCGCCATATTCTTCATCGTCCTCGATGCGTTCGAGCAGAGGATTGCTATCGAGCTTGGCCTGAACCTCTTGCGCCAGCTCAAGACTAGAGAGCTGCAGCAACTTAATGGCTTGCTGCATCTGCGGGGTCAGTTTTTGTGAGGTGCTCAGCGTAGTTGCCAATCCGAACGACATACTCATGGGTGGCTTATTACACTCCGACGATAGTGATAGTCAATAAACAACTGGCTAAAATTGCGATTTAGCCCTAACAGGACACGACGATAGCATTTTTTGTTGCAATTTTGCTACGATAATTTATGCCTAGCCCAGATACGCTTATTTTACTATTACTATAAAACCTTCTAAAATCAATATTTTCGCTATCATTGCTGGCATGCCGACACAGACAACTGGCAAAGCCTGCAAAAGCTCAATATGAAAATAAACAACAAAACCAACGACAACTAAAACACAATTGAGAATACTATGAACCACAACCAAGCAAACGACCAATCATTTGCCGTCGCTGCCATTCAAATGAATAGCCAGCAGGACATCGAGCAAAACCTAGCAGACATAGAGACGGCCATTAGCGCCGCCGCCCAGCAAGGCGCCCACATGGTGGTGCTACCAGAAAACTGCTGTAGTATGGGGCAACAGTCTGCCACAGCCAAGCGCTTCGATGAGCTATCATCGACGATAGCAGGCTATGCCAGCACTCATGGTATCTATGTGCTGGCAGGCTCATTGCCTTGCCCTTATCGCCCTGATGGTATCGTCGTCCCTGACGGCAGGCTGCGTCAAGTCAGCCAAGTGTTTGCCCCTGACGGTACGCGCGTGGCTCGCTATGACAAGATTCATCTGTTTACCGCGACAGTCGCTGACAAAACAGGCAGCTATAATGAAGCGGCGACCTTTGAGCCTGGCACCCAAACCGTCGTGGCACCGCTAGAGACTGATGATATGGTCTACCAGCTGGGTATGATGGTCTGCTTTGATTTGCGTTTTCCAGCGTTGGCTCAGCGCCTGCGTCAAGCCGGGGCGGATATGCTGAGCGCTCCTTCAGCCTTTACCTATTTGACTGGGCAAGCGCATTGGTCACTGCTGTTACGGGCACGGGCACTAGACAGTCAATGCATGGTGATTGGGGCGGCGCAAGGGGGAGACCACACTTATCAGGACGGTCACACACGGCAGACATGGGGACATGCTGCCATCACCGGCTACGATGGCACGGTGCTCAGCAGCTACGATGACAGCGAGCTACAAAAAATGAGCGCCACAGAAAACCAGGGCTATGCCATGGTGATGGCATCTTTAGAAAAATCGCAACAGCAGCAAGGACGACAAAAATTGCCGATTTTTGACTGTCACCGTTTGGCGTAAAGCTGTCTGACAAATAATTTGATGATTAAATTGTTAATAGGGCAATGCCGTCACAAGGCACAAGACGATAGAACCTTATAGATAAGGCCAAACCTACTCGGTATCACCATCAACTTGTGTGTGAGTGGCACGCGGATGAGCGCGGTCATAAACCTGCGTGAGCTTGGCAAAATCAACATGGGTATAGATTTGTGTGGTACTGATATCACTGTGTCCGAGCATTTCTTGTACCGCACGCAGGTCGCCACTGCCTGAGAGCATGTGTGAGGCAAAACAGTGGCGCAGCAAATGTGGATACATGTTTTGGGCGATACCAGCGCGGGCAGCGGCCACTTTTAGGCGCTGCTGCACTGCTCTGGTCGATAGGCGGGTGCCCAGCTTTTCGCTGATAAACAACGCGGTGTCCATCTGCTCAACCCATAGCTCACGGTGTGGCAGATAGCGGCGTATGGCCTCAGCAGCTTTGCGCCCTAGCGGTAGCAAACGCGTTTTGTTGCCTTTTCCTGTGACGCGCACGCGTAAGTCAGACAAATCGATATCGCTCATATCAAGTGCCACCAGCTCGCCGACACGAAGACCACTGCTATATAGCAGCTCAAACATCGCCTTATCACGTAACCAAAGGCGCGCCTGCTCTGGGGTATCGGGCACTTCTTGCTCAAGCAATTGGGTGAGTAAATCGACATCCGCGATAGACGGTAGAGGTCTGGCACTGCGTTTGAGCTGATAACCAGTGGTTGGGTTGATACGGGCTACACCCTCCTCTATCAGCCAACCATAAAAATGGCGAATGGCAGACAGCTCCTGTTGGACGCTGGCCAGGGCAAGCTTGTCTTCATCGAGGCGCTGGCTGATATGCTGAGCCAACTGACGTTTGTCACAGCGCGTCCATGTCAGACGCTTGCCCCGCAAAAACAGCGCCAGCTGATTTAACCCAGCAAAATAAGCCGTCAAGGTGTGCTCAGAATGATTGCGTACCGACAAGGTGTTGAGCCAGCGATGCACTGGGGACAGCAGCTCACGCAGTGCCGCATCGGCCTCTCTGTTTGCCGCCAGCGAGCCTGAGCGCCGCGCTTTTGAGGCGTCGTCTACTGCTAAAGCTGCCGCTCGCTCTAAGTCTTGTGTTTGACTGGTGCGTCGCTGCGCCTTGTTATGAGACATCCTTTTGCTGGACATGACCATCGCTGTTACCTACTCGCTAAACGTACACGCTGGGCGATTTTTATTAGCCCTCAGAGCTTGGTTTGATACCCGCTTGCGCCATCAGCCCATCCGGACTAAACACCCCTTCGTAGACAAAGGCCGTCGGGCCGGTCATCATCACCGAATAACCAGGCTGCCACTTGATAATCATGCTACCGCCATATAGCTGCGCGCGTATCTCTTCGCCCTCGTCGAGCCAGCCTTCACGAATACCGACAGCCACCGCCGCACAGGCACCTGTACCACACGCTTGGGTCTCGCCCACGCCGCGCTCATAGACACGCAAGCGAATGTGCCGCTGATTCATGATTTGCATAAAGCCGACATTAACCCGCTCTGGAAAAGCAGGGTGCGACTCGATGGCTTTACCTAACATCTCGACATCAGCGCTTAAGACGTCATCGACCTTGATTACCGCATGGGGATTGCCCATATTGGCCACATAAAGCTGCACAGGCGTGCCATCGACATCGAGATGATAGGCGTTTTGAATCTTGGTAGTGGCTTTTGGGGTAAAGGGAATCTCATCTGGCTCAAACTTGGGCTTGCCCATATCGACCTCGACCCAGCCGTAACGGTCGGTGGTCAACGAGATGATGCCGCTGGCCGTCTCGACACGCAGGCGCTGTTTAAATGATAGCTTTCGTGCCTGCACAAAACGAGCAAAGCAGCGCGCGCCATTGCCGCACTGTTCTACCTCTGTACCATCGGTATTAAAAATACGATAGCTAAAATCCACGTCAGGACGCATCGGCGGCTCGACGACCAATAACTGATCAAAGCCGATACCGAGATGACGATCGCCCAACAATTGCACCAACTCTCTGGTGAGATCTAAGCGCTGGGTCACCAAATCGATGACCATAAAATCATTGCCCAGACCATGCATTTTTGTAAATTCTATTAGCATACCCTTGATATCCTATCCTAATTTTTATGTATGCGTTATATTAGCACGCTGTCAGATACAATGATAATTATCACCGTTAAATACCCAATTATCGTCATCAGTTCGGCCATACTGGCTAGGGCGTGTCCTGCCACAGCTGCTCATCTGCATAGAGCGCCTCGACTGTCTCGCGCTGGCGAATCAGTTGATGACGCTCGCCCGCTACCATGACTTCACTGGCGCGCGGGCGTGAGTTGTAGTTACTACTCATGGTAAAGCCATAAGCCCCCGCTCCTGTGATGGCCAGCGTATCGCCTGTCTGTAAGGAAAGCAGACGATCTTTTGCCAAAAAGTCGCCTGTCTCACAGATAGCGCCGACGATATCCCACGTTTGGGTATCAGGCGTCTCGATACCAGCGCTTGGCAGCACAGTCGGTATCACTGCCATTTCAGCCTGATAGAGCGCTGGACGGATCAAATCATTCATTGCCGCATCGACGATGGCAAAGTTTTTGTGCGCTGTCGGCTTGAGGACATCAACTCGGGTCAACAGCACGCCTGCATTGGCCACGATGCTACGGCCCGGCTCAAAAAACACCGTCAATCCCAGCTCACTCAGCTTAGGCAGTAACGCTTGCGCGAAGTCCTCGATAGATACTGGCATCTCGTCGATATAGCGGACGCCAAGGCCCCCGCCTAAATCGATATGACGCAGCTCAATACCGTTATCACGTAAACCCTGTATCAGCTCAATGACTTTATCTAATGCCGCCACAAAAGGCGCCACTTCTGTCAGCTGCGAGCCAATATGACAGTCAATACCGACAATCTCAATATGCGATAAAGTCGCGGCTTGCTGATAGACCGCGAGCGCTTCTTGGTGCGCGACACCAAACTTATTGTCTTTTAGGCCCGTTGAGATATATGGATGGGTCTTGGCATCGACGTCTGGATTGACGCGTAGCGAGATCGGTGCAGGCTTATCCAGCATCTTTGCTACCTCATTGATCAGCGCAAGCTCGCTGATAGACTCGATGTTAAAGCAGCCGATACCTTGGGTGAGGGCATATTCAATATCGCCATAGGTTTTGCCGACACCTGAGAATACCACGCGATCAGCCCTACCGCCTGCCGCCAGCACGCGCATTAGCTCACCACGCGAGACGATATCAAATCCAGCGCCCGCCTGTGCCAGCACCCCTAACACCGCAAGGTTTGAGTTGGCCTTTACGGCGTAGCATATCTGATGCTCTACACTGGCAAAGCTTTTGCTATAGGCGTGATAAACGTCCAATATTGCTTGTTTGGAGTATACATAGCATGGCGTGCCGTAGTGCTTGACCACCTCATCGACATTGACCTGCTCCATATGCAGTGCGCCATCGCGATAATCCAGCGCAGGCAGATGGGCAGTTAGCGCCTGCGGGTCGATATACAGCCCTTGTGCGGTTTGGGTAGTGACGGATTCGCCGATTTTTTGCTCAGAATGACTCATATAAATATCTCTACATTGATCAAGGTATTAAGAAGATGGCAAGGACAAAAATGCACGACTAGCGCGGCAACAGCCCTATCAAAGATAGCATGACTAGCATATAAACGACTCTCAAACACTGCCATAACAGTGTGGACACCGAAACAATCAAGCTCACAAGCTGACTTATACTAAAAGCGGCTGCCCTGGGATGCTTAGTTGCTAGTTGCTTAGTGAATTCATAATTTACTAGTTTGGTCATTTGCCTTAGTAGTCGTTGGGATCGGTACTGGGCGCTGGTAGCTGCCAATCATGGCGCGGCTGATACTTATCATCATCAATACCAGCAAAGGCGGCATCTTGCGGATGGCTGGTACTGCCGAACGTCTCTGTGCTTTGCTGCACTGTTTGGTTGCTATCATCTATCAGATACAGGCCGCCCTTTTGCCCGCAGCCTGATAAAACCAGCAGTGATACGGCACTCATGATAAATACTGGCTTCATAGAAGAAAGGCCGGCGCGGCGATGAGCGACTGCGCTGGGTGCGTTCTGGAGATGAGTCGAGCGGCGAGTGAAAAGCATAGCGTGAATGACCTATGTGAATGACCGATAATGGTGTATATAACAGCATGGTGTATATGACAACATATAGTGAGCTCAGTATAAAAACTGATACAGTGCGACTGGGATGGATTTTTCCCAGCATCGAGCGTCGCAGGCACAGTACGCCAAAAAAACTGATACCAGCTCTGCGTCGAAATATAACGTATCTGTTTTATTTAGAATCGACTATAAATAAGCGAATGATTCCGCCAAAAAAGCATCCATGGGCGGATTGGGTAATCGCATTATGACATAAAGCGCCCCCTATACTGAACATGATAGGGCAATAAATTCCTCATCGCTTTCTTGGCGGACAAACGGACAGTTTTTGAGCACAAAAAAGCGCATTATCCTGATTTAGACAAACTTTCTTACAATTTTTATTGGCTGCTATTTTTTGTGTTAACGCTCGATAGACATTGACTACACTCGGTGTACAGTTGTATTGACCAAGCAACGATTTATGGCTTTAACCCTGATAGTTATCATGGTATAGCCACAAAAATGTGTTACATTATAGACGGACCTTGCGACTGTGTTTGGGTGCTAGCGGGCAACTCAACACACACTGAATGACCGTGACAGCCAAGGATATCTCAAATCAGCCATATGCTTGCTGGACCTGTGTCAGCTTGGATATCGCTGGTTTTTGTGTATTACCCCGCGACTCATTTGCTGAGTCACCATTTAACAAAAACCATCTAAGGATAGAGAGAATATGAGCGACAGCCTAAATCCCAATTTTTACGACCAAAACGCAGAAACTTCAACCCTAACCAACCCTACCTTAGTCCTCAACTGCGGCTCTTCTTCTATCAAATACGCCCTCATCAGCGAAGATAACTCTATCCGTATCACTGGGCTGGCCGAAAACTTAGGCCTTGACACCGCCCGTATCAAACACACCACCATCAATGGCGATAAGCTAGAAATCTCTATCCCAGGCGGCCGGCACAAACTGGCCTTACAAAAAATCCTTGAGTTATTAGAGCAGTATCACTTTATCGCTGTCGGACACCGCGTGGTCCATGGTGGCCGCGAGTACTCAGAAGCAGTACGTGTCGATGAGCATGTCTTAGACGAAGTCAAACGCCTAAAAATATTGGCTCCGCTACACAACCCAGCTCACGCTTTGGGCATCGAAGCGGTACAAGCCATCTACCCCGAGATTCCGCAGGTGGTGGTTTTTGATACCGCCTTTCACCAAACCATGCCGCCGGTGGCGTTTCGCTACCCAGTACCAAAAGCCCTCTACGAAGAGCATAAAATCCGCCGCTATGGCTTTCATGGCACCTCTCATGCCTATGTCTCAGAGCGCGCCAGTGAAATCACTCAAACAAAAGGCCCGCATGGCTGGCTGACCGCGCATTTGGGCAACGGCTGCTCGGCGACCGCTGTCTATGATGGCAAGAGTCTGGATACCAGCATGGGGCTGACCCCGCTCGAGGGCTTGATGATGGGTACCCGTAGTGGCGATGTCGATCCAAGTTTACACATGCATCTAAAGCGCCAGCTTGATATGAGCTTAGAAGACATCGATGCGATGCTCAATAACGAAAGTGGCCTACTGGGTATCTCAGGGCTATCGAACGACCTGCGTACAGTCGAAGAAGCGGCCAACGAAGGCCACCAAGATGCCCAACTGGCTATCGAGATGTTCTGCTACCGCGTGGGTAAATATCTGGCCAGCTTAAGCTGTGCGCTGCCTGAGCTGACAGGTATCGTCTTTACCGGTGGTATCGGTGAAAACTCGGTCACCACGCGTACTCGTATCTTAGAGGTGATGCGTCATTTTGGTATCAAGGTCGATGCCAACAAAAACGCAGGGCTGTTTGGCGGTAGCGAAGGCAGTTTCCACGCAGAGGACAGCCATCTGGAGCTTTGGGTCGTCCCAACGGACGAAGAATGCCGCATCGCTCAAGAAACTCGTGAAGCCTTGAGCCTCGCCTAGATTCTGTCTGCTGACAGATCCATCGTTAGGATGGGTTTGTCAGCGTTTTTGTCCGTGCCTTTGAGGAGTGCTATCAAAAAGCGCGGCATCCATCTGACTCATTCTGGCAAGGATGAACACGTTTTAAAAATACAATAAACCGTAGGATACACTATGCAAACCATTTTACTTGTTCCCATTAGTCGCGGTATCGGTGTGACATCAGCGGCGCTCGGTCTGATTCGCGCTTTTGATTATAACGGTATCAAAGCCGGCTTTATGAAG
Source organism: Psychrobacter sp. CAM01 (assembly GCF_032842965.1). Classification (NCBI taxonomy): domain Bacteria; kingdom Pseudomonadati; phylum Pseudomonadota; class Gammaproteobacteria; order Moraxellales; family Moraxellaceae; genus Psychrobacter; species Psychrobacter sp. CAM01. The sequence continues at coordinate 169,690 of NZ_JAWJBL010000005.1, read as the reverse complement.
CCGTTTTTGCAAGATGATACCTTTGATAAGCAGCATAGCTTGGACAGTACCAGCGCTTTGACCATGCATGCTTTTGGTCTCAACCCACCAAAATCGATCAGCCGTCAGCGCGTTGAGCGTATGCTGGGTGATGACAACCTAGACGACTTGATGGAAGAAGTGGTGGTCAATTATCATACGATTGGCGACAATCATGACGTGGTCATCTGTGAAGGTCTGGTGCCGACCACAGAAACCTCTTATGCTTCACAAATCAACCGCGCCATCGCACACGCACTCGATGCCAAAATCATCTTTGTCAGCACCGCCGACACCAAAAATCCGGCGCATTTGGCAGATAAAATCGATGTGCACGCGCGCGAATTCGGTGGTATCGTCAACGCCCGCACCCTTGGGGTGATTTTGATGCGCGTACACGACGTGCCAAATACCTTTGAGACGCAGCCCGTCGCACCAGGCGAGGCCATCGTCAGCTTAGATGACACCTTTATGCAAGAGGTGCAGCGCCTCTCCCCTACTTTTAACACCGATGCATTTCGCCTAATCGGGGTGGTGCCGTTTAGTGACTCGCTGTCTGTGCCCCGCACGTGGGATATCGCCACCGAGCTTGATGCCAAGTGGCTCAACGTCGGCGAAGCCAAATCGCGCCGCATCACCCGCATTAGCCTCACCGCGCGCTCGGTGTCACGTGTCGACGAGGTGTTTAAACGCGGCACCCTGATCGTCGTACCAGGCGATCGCGATGATTTGCTATTGGCCGCAGGCTTGGCCTGTATCAATGGTATTCCGCTGGCAGGGCTGGTATTGACAGGCGGCGTCGAGCCAAGCGCCACCGTCGCTGAGCTATGGCAGTCGGCGCTCAAAACGGGCATTCCGGTCATGAGTGTCGAATCCGACAGCTACGAGACGGTACAGAGCCTTGTGCATATGAGCTCTGAGATTCCAAGTGACGACACCGAGCGCGCTGATGAAGTGGCGCGTTATGTGGCCGCGCACCTAGACTTGAGCTGGATTAAGACTTATTTTAGCCAAAACCATGAGCCGCGCCTGTCGCCTTCTGCGTTTCGTCATCAAGTGGTCAAAAAGGCCCAACATGCCAAAAAACGTATCGTCCTACCAGAAGGCGCGGAACCACGTACAGTCGAAGCGGCCTGCATCTGTCAAAGCCGCGGTATCGCCAACTGTGTACTGCTCGCCAAGCGCGCCGATGTCGAGCAAGTGGCCAAAAACCGCGATCTGACCATTCCTGATGACCTTGAGATCATCGATCCCGATAGCCTTGATATGAGCAAATATATCGCTGCTGTCGTCGAGCGCCGCAAAGGCAAGACCAGCGCAGAGGTGGCCGCCGAATACCTAAAAGACACGGTCTATTTAGGGACGATCATGCTACAGCTAGATGAAGTCGACGGCTTGGTATCTGGTGCTATTCATACCACGGCAAACACCGTGCGTCCTGCCTTTCAGCTCATAAAAACCGCACCACAATACTCCTTAGTATCGTCGGTGTTCTTTATGCTGTTGCCTGAGCAAGTGGTGGTCTATGGTGACTGCGCCATCAACCCAGATCCAAATGCCGAAGAGCTCGCCGAGATTGCTATTCAGTCAGCGCAGTCGGCCGCCGCCTTTGGCATCGATCCAAAAGTTGCCATGATCAGCTACTCTACTGGCTCATCAGGGAGCGGCGCGGATGTAGAAAAAGTCACGCGTGCCACCCAAATCGTCCGCGAGCGGGCACCCGAGCTAAAAGTCGATGGCCCACTACAGTATGATGCTGCCTCTGTGATGAGTGTCGGCAAACAAAAAGCGCCCGACTCACCGGTCGCAGGTCAAGCCAATGTCTTTATCTTCCCAGACCTAAACACGGGCAACACCACTTATAAGGCCGTACAGCGTAGTGCCAATGTGGTCAGCGTCGGCCCCATGCTACAAGGCCTCAACAAGCCGGTAAATGACTTATCTCGCGGCGCACTGGTCGATGATATCATCTATACCATCGCCCTGACCGCCATCCAAGCCTATAGCGATTTGATTTAATTATCGCCTGGCTTACGTAGTACTGTCTTTTATTCTGTCTTTTATTTAACCGACTGTCATACTGATGGTCGGTTTTTTATTAGTGAAGTTTGAGCAAATATAGCGCGCTTTTCATGACATCTACTGCCACACGCTCACAATGATGCTATAGTTCATCTCACGTCTTTGAGCCACTACATTTTTATCCGCTTTTTATTCGCTTATCTATGTCAAATACTGCCCTGCAACCTGCGTACCCTGTACCTGCCATTCGTGCCTATCTTGGCGGCTCGTTTGACCCTGTCCATCGCGGGCATGTACAGATGGCGATGGCAGTCTATCAAAGCCTGCTACCACTCGCCCAAGCGCAGCAGCGCGCGCTTTATGTGTCGTTGTTGCCCAATGCCCGCTCACCCTTCAAGCGCCAAAGCAGCGACCCCAAGCATCGTTTGGCCATGCTAAAGCTGGCGATACAAGGCACGCCACTATACATAGATGAGCTTGAGATTTGGCAGCCGCCGCCTGTCTATACCATCGATAGCGTGCGCACTTTGCGCCAGCGTTATCCTGCCGACAGCTTGATATTTATCATGGGTATGGACAGCGCCCGCAGTTTGGATAAATGGCAAGATGGGCTACAGCTGACCGATTATGTACATCTGTGGGTCTTTTATCGCGATAGTATGTCAGTCCCTGATACGGATAACACCAGACTAGCGCTGCAATATTGGCTGCCCACACCTCTGCAGGCAGCAGTCACCGACTCGCCAGCGGCATTGACCCAGCCTATCTCTCAGCCTTCTTTTATTCAAACGCCTACAGACCCTACGATCGATCAGGCGGTCTTGAAAAACCCAGCGTCTGGCCGCATTTATATAGACATACGGCAAGTAGCAGCCATATCCAGCACGCAGATACGGCAAACGCTACAGCAGCAGCCCCGTGGTGATAGCGAATCGGTGCCTGATAGCGCGGCTGGCAACCATACCAAGCCAGTTATAGACGAGCAAATGACCGCAGCATCCGCTATCAATGCTATTATGAACCCGCCCGATCCACTCGCTAAATGGCTAAATCCTGCTGTTTATCATTATATTATCGCCCATCAGCTATATTCTGCGGCGCAATTCCGTTAAAATCGCCTTATCTTTGTTATTTTGCCACGCTCGCCTCTCTAGGACTTGACCGCTGATACGCTGACTGATGTTTTGGCAAATGGTTGGACTACTGGCTTGATAGCCACTTTGACATAATAGTCACTGGGATAATGTCGCCCTAGGCAGACGGATGCTTTAACATTTTATTTTATATATTTACGATTTAAGAGATGAAAATTTATGACCAATACCATGACTGACGACCGTTTAAAAGAATGCTTAGCCGTTGTAGAAAGCGCCCTCGATGACATGAAGGCAAAAAACGTCACCGTGATGAATGTAGAGAACCTAACCGATGTCATGGAGCGTATCGTCATCGCAAACGGTACCTCAAAGCGCCATGTCCGCGCGATGGCTGACAGCGTCGGAGCCGAGGTCAAGCAAGCGGGCTTTATGCCACTTGGCCGTGAAGGCGGTAACGACTCGGATTGGACCTTGATCGACTTAGGCGCTATCGTCGTGCATATGATGACCCCGCAAGCCCGCGAGTTCTATGATCTTGAAGGTCTATGGTCATCACCTGAAAGCCTAGCTGAGCTGGTCGCCACCCCGCGCGAAAAGAAAGCCGGTCGCCGCAATTAATCTACGGCCACCAGCTGTCTTTTCTACAGACGCATATATATCGACTTATATTAGCCGACTACCTTATATAGGCTAATGCAAGTGATACAAAAACATGTGATACAAAAAAGATCAGCGAACCCGTCTGGTCTTTTTTTTGGGGTTTGGTCAACAAGACTGCAACTGCGCCGCGTTTGCGCTACTATGATGTCACGATAAAACCTTTTTATCTCCAGATAATCATCCGCTAGGACACGCCATGAGTACTGCCATTGCCAACACCGCGACCCCCAACGCTCATACAGATTTTAATCACCCGTTACCGCTGCATATTGCGACCTTGATAGAGGTGCGCGCAGGCAAAGCCATGCCATTCGCCCGTCGACCTAAAAACAGATAGCAATACCAATCATAATGATTGAAAAAATAAATACGCAAAAGCCTTATACTAGGGCGTGCCCTCATTTGAAAAATAGAATAAAAATGAGGCAAATTGCCATCTGACAGCACTTGGCCAGATTTAACCATTTTTAACCCGTTTAGCTGACTACTTTAGACGACAGTCGATTGGATTGAGGCCACGCCTTAGATTACATTCTTAAGAGTACATCCTTATTGTAAAAGCAAAAACTTTCAAATAGGCCAAACATGGTAAAACCTTTCGCATGGGCCCTGTGCATGGCCCTGCCACTCAGCGGCTGCGTGGCAACATCGACGCCGCGCTATGTCATCGATAGCACCAGCTATCAAGCTACTGGCAAGAGCGAGCGTATCAAAACCATCGTCCTGCACTACACCGTCTCAGACAATGAGCGCTCGATAAAAACCCTGACCACCGGTCAAGTCAGCGCCCACTATCTGATCTTGGATACACGCGATGACAAGATTTATAGCTTGGTAGATGAGAGCGAGCGCGCTTGGCATGCAGGCGACAGCGGGTTTGCCGGTAGGACGATACTTAACGATACCTCCATCGGCATCGAGATTGTCAATGCAGGCATCAAGCCTGAATATCGCAATACTCTAAACAATGGCGCGCTCGACTATCATCCGTACGAGCACTATGTCGCATTTGATGAATTACAGATTAAAAAAGTCGCTGAGCTGGTGCAAGATATTGCCAAGCGCTATGACATCCCGCCGAAAAACATCGTCGGCCATGCTGATATAGCACCGTCCCGTAAAATCGACCCTGGTGCCAAGTTCCCTTGGCAGCATCTATATAAAGAGTACGGCGTTGGCGCTTGGTATGATGAATTTGATAAGCAGTTCTTTATGCATCCAGACACCTTTGCCGCAGCGACGATACCTGAGATTAAGCAAGCGTTTCGCGATTATGGTTATCAAATCAATAACAGTGACGAATGGGACAAAGCCAGCCGAGATGTAGTCTATGCCTTTCAGCTACATTTTCGCCCGCAGCGACCAACGGGCGAGATGGATTTGGAAACTTATGCTATCTTAAAGGCATTAAATAAAAAGTATGCTGGTCGTGATGACTTTTATTAAGTGATAAAAATGCTAGGAGACATAAACCATGACTAACTCACAATACGACGAACAAGACGAGCTACAGAAATACCTAGAAGAAAAAGCCAGACAAGAACAGGAGCAAGAAAAGCAAAAAGAACAAGAGCCTGAGCAGCTGTCGGCCTATGAGGCTTGTGTGCTAAGAGAAAGCGCTAGGATTCATGAGTTGATCGCTGAGGCTCAAAGAGATTCAGAGGATAATTAATTGAAATATCCTTTCTCCTTTGTTCATGTGTTTAAGGTAGAATTAAGTTCGTAGAATTTAGCACTACAATACTAATTGTACATAACGAGTAGGACTTACCATGAGCGCAGGGTTAATAAAGCATCTTAAAAGAAAAACCGAAGAAGATAGCAATACTAGAATATTGATGTCGCAATGGGAGTTTGATGAAAAGCTCGTCGGTAAGTCGCTTGAAAATGTGGGGAGTTATTATCCACACTTTAGTAGTCATAACGAATCGCACTCACAGCAAATACTCGTCAATATAGAACGTCTACTTGGTAACAACATTGAAAAGCTGACAGCAACAGACACATGGTTAATATTGGAAGCGGCATACTGGCATGACATCGGTATGTTATTTAATGCTGATGAAGTTCAAAAAGTCTTTGAGGAAGATGACTTCAAAGAATATGTCGAAAGCTTAGCTAATGACAATACACAAGACTTACATGAATTTGCCAAAGTATGGCACGAAGATGGCTGGAATAAAGCACTTGTTAATCATTCAGACCCACATACAGGCGTCGAAAAATACCGTCAAATGATTGCTGAGTGGTATCGCCGTGGTCATGCCAAAAACTCAAATTCAGTAGTCTTAGACCCCTTTGAAAAACTTGGTATTAGCTCTCCTCGTACTGAACTTCTCCCGAAACGTATCTATCGTTATCTTGGTCAGATATGCTGGGCGCATGGGCTTGGTTTTGACGATTATGTGATGAAAACATTACCTTTTCGACAAACGGGCATGGGTACAGAAAATTGCCACCCTCGTTTTGTCGCTTGCTTACTACGTTTAGGTGATTTATTTGATATTGATGACAACCGCTTTTGCCCAGTTATGGCAAGACAAGTCGGCAATATGCCTTCATTTAGCGGAACGCATAAACATAAGCATCAAGCGATTCGAGAATTTCAGCTAGATAATGAAACGGTAAGCGTAACAGCTATTTGTAGTACTGAGATGGCATATATTGAATGCCGTAACTGGTTTGATTGGATCCGTGAAGAGATTCAAAATCAAATGTCACAGTGGAAAAACATCGTGCCCAGTCGTGACTTCGGATTACTCCCAACTATCAATAAACTTGATGTTGAGATGACTGATAAAAAAATTCTACTCAATGACAAACCAATGAAGTTTTCGTTGGATGAGCGTAGTGCCATAGAGTTGCTGCAAGGCAATAACTTATATGAAGATAATATGAGCATCTATAGAGAGCTTATTCAAAATGCAATTGATGCAACTATGATTAGGGGTTGGTTAGAGCATGGTCATGATAATGCTGTGGAGCCTTTACCAAAAGATGCTAATCCCTATGATAGCGAAACTCGTGAGTTATTCAAAAAATACCCTATTACTTTAGATTGTAAGAAAATTTCAAAAGATGAAGAGTCAACCCTATGGGAGTTTAGTATTGAAGATAATGGAGTCGGTATATCTAAAAAAGACTTAGAATATATGCAAAAAATTGCTGGTTCTAAAAACAATAAGGAAAAACAAAAGATAGTCCGTGATATGCCAGAGTGGATGAGACCTTCTGGTGAATTTGGCATTGGTTTGCACAGTGCTTTTTTGTTAATGCAAGACCTACCCACCGACCAACAAAAAATAATAATTTATACCAAAAGTCGCTTAACTCATGAGAGCTTAAAAATTGAGTTGAATTCACCTTTGTCAGGTAGAGCTGGGTATTGCTTTATCGAGGTGATCGATGACCTAGGTAAGTATGGCACTAAAATAATAGTCTTAGAAAAATTTTCTATAACTGATAATCGAGACTATATAGATGAGTATTATATAGATGACTACCCTAAATTAATCGATTTAATTTTAGGTGGTAAGAGTTTAGGTGTGAATAGAGCGCTTAGAAGAATTATTGATATAAGTGATATAGTTACTAACCCCACATTAAACTTTGAAGTAAGTTCAAACACTGAAACTTTAGTGACCAAATATAGTTCTTTATTCAATAATAGCTTACATGATCAAAATTTTTATTGGGATAAGAACCTAGGTGTTGCACTTAAGTTGATATATGAGGATGAAAACGAATCTACAAATAATTATTATTTTAACGAATATATGGATCCTGAGAATATAGCTATCATGTACCGTGGTCAACTAGTGCATTCATCTGATATAAATTTTGAGCTTGGTGTATTGGAGAATTTAGAGATGAGGATATTAATAGATATATATAGTTCTCACTCTTCAAATATACTATCTCTTAATCGTGAAGAGGTTAATAACACAGATTATATTAATCAGTTACTAGAAGAATTCTTTGAGAGCTTAGTTGAAAAAATAGCTACTAACAACGAAATAGTTCTTAGGCTACTGAACAGTGACATCAATAAAACTTCTTTATTTCTAATGCTCACTGGACTACAAGTATCTCTAGATAATAATTGGAAAAAGTATCCTCTAAACGAACATTACAAATTTTCTGATGTACTTGATTCAATCGGCTTCACTACAGACAATTTAATAAAAAATGAGCCAATAGCTAATACTCTACAAGAAAATAATATTACTTATATTAACTCTGATCTATTAAGACTTACTTTGGGTAACGAGTATTTTGATAGAGTTCTTTTAGATAATGGATTTAGAAAATATAATGTTACGAATGATGGCTTAGGTATTTCTTCGCAATATAATTATATAAGTGGAATATATTATAAAGGTTCTTTGGAAAGCAAATATTTGACTGAAGAACCAATTATCAATATTGACAGCACGCTAAGATCATCTAGGCTTGTGAGTGATAATTATCTATTAGGCATTGATTATTTGCTAGACTCACCGAATTTTAGTATTAAAGATTATATGAACTCGGACTTATATCCTCTTGAATTTGTCCATAAATTCGATGTGGTAAATTTATCGTTTTTAAATAAAGAAACATTTCTGGCATTGAAAGATTTAAATTCCAACTCAAAACTTGAAGAATTGTTTGTATTTCCTTTTGTATACTTCGAAAATGGTGTAATTGAGATTCCAAATGATACTATCTGTAATATATATGAAAGTGAATCTATTTCTACGAATCAAAAAATTGGACACGTATATAATGCAATAAAAAAAGAAATTATTGATATAGCAAAAAACAAATACACTCTTTGGTATGAAGAGTATCAGCGCGGATTAAGTGTAACACCTATTGATTTAGGTAATTTAGACCAACTTCATGAACCAGCAGGTTAAATATGTAGAAGACTTATAATAGTTATTAGGAGGCGCATTTTAGCCCTGATTGCAGCGGATATACTTGGTTGGTCACTGGGCTGCGGAGGCGTGGCTAGAGGTGGTCGCTTGAATGTTGGAACGCCTCTAGCCTTAGCCACCGCTCCAGTGAACGACTAAGATAGTAGCGAAAAGCAGGATTAGCTCCCAATAGAACCAAACCCCAAACACAAAAAAGGTGAGCCAAAGCCCACCTTTCTTATGATCTAAACTAATTCAAATTATCTTAACGCAACCAAGCCCGCGCATTACGGAACATACGCATCCACGCGCCGTCCTCATCCCACGCTTCTGGTTTCCAGCTGTGGTTGTAGGCTTTTAGGTTACGCTCAGGGTGCGGCATCATGATGGTGACGCGGCCGTCGGTGCTACATAGACCCGTGACCCCACCGAGCGAGCCATTTGGATTGAGCGGATACGTCTCGGTCGGATGACCTTGACTATCGACATAACGCATCGCCAGCTGACCGTGCTTCGCCATACCGTCGATTTCGGTGTTGTCCAGGGTGGCATAGCCTTCACCATGCGCCACAGCGATTGGCAAGATGCTGTCTTGCATGCCTTTAAACAGGATGGACTTGGTGCGCTCAACTTTGACGTTGACCGTACGTGCTTCAAATCGCGCTGATTTATTGGCGATAAAGCGTGGGAAGTTTTCTGCGCCTGGGATCAAATCTTTCAATTGCGCCATCATCTGACAACCGTTACAGACGCCTAAACTAAAGGTATCCGGACGGGCAAAGAAGCGTACAAACTGCATGCGCAATTCGTCATGGAACAAGATAGAGTTCGCCCAGCCTGAGCCTGCGCCGAGCACGTCACCATAACTAAAGCCGCCACAAGCAACCAAACCGTCGAAGTCACGTAGATTGATACGGCCTTCTAGTAAGTCGCTCATGTGCACGTCGACCGCTTCAAAGCCAGCTTGGGTAAAGCCTGCTGCCATCTCGGTCTGACCATTGACGCCTTGCTCGCGCAGGATAGCGACTCTCGGTTTAGTGTCGCGGCTATTTAAGTACGGTTCTTCAACCTTTTGATTGAGATTAAAGTTTGGTGCAGCGATCAGGCCTTGATGGCTGGCATCAGAGATTAAGTCATACTCTTGCTGGACGCACGCTGGGTTGTCACGGCGACGGGCGATTTGGTAGCTGACTTGGCTCCACTCTTGTTGCAGCTCAGCACGGCTAAAGCGTAGGGTATCGTCACCCATGAGCGTTGGGGTTTGAATGATAAGGCTATCTTCTTCAGTGCTTTGACCGACAAGGCTAAGCATATCACCGACGTTATATTGCTCCGCTAGCTCCATCAAAGCTGCGACGTTTTCTGGTAACACTTGAATGACTGCGCCCAGCTCTTCACTGAACAGTTGACCGAGTAGATTGTCATCAGCCAATGACAACTTGATACCTTGACGGCTGGTGAACTGCATCTCTGCAATCGTCGCCAGCAAGCCACCATCACCGATATCATGATAAGCACTGATAACGCCTTGCGCGTTACCCGCTTGGATAAAGTTAAAGAAGTCGATCAAGTCGCTTGGCTTTTCAAGGTCAGGACATTCGTTGCCCAATTGGCTTGCCGTTTGCGCAAGGATTGAACCGCCCAGACGCAATTTGCCTTTAGATAAGTCAATACGGTAAAACGCACTGTCGCCGTTGATCAGCTCAGGGGTGAGGGTTTTTGCCACGTCAGCGACCGGTGCAAAGGCCGTCACGACCAAACTCATTGGTGACACGACTGATTTGTCTTGGTTTTCACCTTCATCGTTATCCGTCCAGTTAGCACGCATCGATAGCGAGTCTTTACCGACTGGAATAGCGATACCGAGTGCCGGGCACAGCTCTTCACCAACTGCGTGAACGGCGTCAAACAATGCCGCGTCTTCTGCGTCGTCACCGCAAGCGGCCATCCAGTTCGCCGACATGGTGATATCGGATAGCTGAGCGATACGGGCACCTGCGATATTGGTAATGGCTTCACCAACCGCCAGACGCGCAGAGGCTTTTGGATTGATAAGGGCGACAGGCGTACGCTCGCCGACACTCATCGCCTCACCAGTCATCGGCTGACCATCTAGCGCCACCAGACCTGATGCTGTCACCGCGCAGTCAGCGACGGGCACTTGATAGCGGCCCACATACTGATCACGTACCACCATACCGGTGATCGAGCGGTCACCAATGCTGATAAGAAAAGACTTGCTCGCGACAGTTGGATGACGTAGCACATCTTTGATGGATTCGGTTAGATTGACATCAGCCAAGTTCAGCGCGGACAACTCAGTCTCTTGACGCTCAAAGCTGCGCTGCATCTTTGGCGTACCACCGAGCAATACTTGCATCGGCATATCAACCGGCTGCTCATCCAATAGCTCATCATCAACGATAAGCTGACGCACTTCAGTCGCTTCGCCTAAGATAGCATACGGGCAGCGCTCACGAGCACAGATCGCATCGAATTGCTCCTTACTCTCTGGGCGAATCGCGAGGACATAACGCTCCTGCGCCTCATTTGACCAGATAGCCATTGGCGACATGCCTGCTTCTAGCGACGGGATTTTACGTAGGTTTAAATGCGCGCCCATGTCATGGTCATCGACCAGCTCTGGCATGGCATTTGACAGGCCGCCTGCCCCAACATCATGGATAGAGACGATTGGGTTGCCGTCTTTACTGGCATTACTAGCGTCAATATCGTTCCCCGCTAAGGCCCAGCAGCGATCGATGACTTCTTGACAACGGCGTTCCATCTCGGCGTTATCACGCTGCACTGAAGCAAAATCTAGACCTTCATCCAACTCACCGCTATCGACTGACGATGCTGCTCCGCCGCCCAGACCGATTTGCATCGCAGGACCACCAAGGACGATAAGCAGGTCGCCTTCACGAATGGCATTTTTTTCGATAAGGTTGCGTTTGATATTGCCATAACCACCGGCCAGCATGATGGGCTTATGATAGCCGCGCATCTCGCTGCCGTCTTTTGCCGCTGAGGTATCAAGCTGAAAACTGCGGAAATAGCCGCATAGGTTGGGACGACCAAACTCATTGGAGAAGTTGGCCGAGCCTAATGGCGCTTCGGTCATAATCTCAAGGCTAGTCGCCATACGATCTGGCGTACCGTAGTCTTGCGTGCTTAATTGACCAGACTGCTCCCACTCCTCAGGCATCTCAGGGATATGCAAGTGCGATACATGGAAGCCTGTCAGACCGGCTTTTGGCTTACCGCCGCGGCCTGTTGCGCCTTCATCACGAATCTCACCGCCTGCGCCCGTTGCCGCACCAGCATAAGGGGCAATCGCCGTTGGGTGGTTGTGGGTTTCGACTTTCATTAAGATGTCGATGGCTTCTTGATGGAAAGCATACGGATGGGTTGAATTGGCGTCTATCGCATCGGTTGGCACCGGATAATAACGCAGCCCCTCTGCCCCTGCCATTACTGCCGCATTGTCTTTGTAAGCAGACAAGATGCCTTGTGGGTTTGATTGATAGGTGTTTTTGATCATCTGAAACAATGACTTTGGCTGCACCTCGCCATCTATCGTCCACTCGGCATTGAAGATCTTGTGACGGCAATGCTCAGAGTTGGCCTGCGCAAACATCATCAGCTCGACGTCGGTCGGATTACGCTGCAGCTCATTGACATAGGCATTCATCAAGTAATCAATGTCTTCGCTCGACAACGCAAAACCAAACTGAGTATTGGCCGACTCAAGCGCACTGCGTCCTTCACTCATCACGTCGATACGATTGAGCGCCGCTGGTGGTTCGTCATCAAACAACTTGCTCACGTCGTTTAAGTCATAAACCAAGCTCTGGGTCATACGGTCAAATAACAACTGCTCAGCATTTACTGGCAGTTTTTCGCCTGCTTTACCATCGACCGTGAGGGTATAAACAATGACACGTTCGACGCGATTGATTTTAATCTCACAGTTATTAAAAATATCGGTCGCTTTACTTGCCCATGGCGAGATCGTCCCAAAACGTGGCCCGACGATCACTTGTATCTGATTGGCTTCTGGGGCGACAAGCTCAGTGCCCGCTGTGACGCCCAGCAAGTCCCGCGCTTTTTGCGCTTCTTCATCAACAAGCTTTCGTGATAGCACATACACTTGCTGAGTATGGATCTGGCTGACATTTAGTTCGGTCTTTTGCTGAAACTGACTGATGAGTTGCTGCGTCTGAAAATCGGTAAGAAACGGTTGTCCGGCGATGGTCATCATAAAGGCATAATCCGTAAGAAAGGCATCTCTGCCATGCAAAGTAAATGGTCTGCGTATTATAACAAGAAGCCCCATAATAAGCAGGCCAAAACCAGGATAAATTGCCAAAGTGACGGCTTCTTTACTTGATGCAGCAGCAATCTGCTGTGCTAATGACTGTCCTTTTGTCCGTTAGGGCTACATGGCGCATTGTCATTCATTGATGTTTTATACATAGATAGCCTTACTCATATAGTCTTACTTGGCTTGTCTTTTTAGCATTGAGGATTTGCAAAGCAGCAAGCTTTGATGGATGCCGTCACAATTTTTACTTAATACTTATAGTCCTTACAAACCGTCACATCGCATTACTGGCAGCCTATATAAATGCTTTGCCAGTAGTCGTTATGCTAGATGGCAGTTGCTTGATAGCAGAAGGTTTTTATATTTTTACCCAAAGCCTTTGCTCAAAGCCAATCGACATCACCATCAAATAACAACAATCTACGACCCTAACAAACTATAAAGAAAAGGAAATCCCTATGAGTAGACAAGACCATATCGATAAAGTGCAAGAATTGGTAAAAGACGTCAAATTTGCCATGATGACCACCCGTACGCATGAAGACCATCTGCATGCCTGCCCGATGACCACCAGCGAAACCAGTATCGGTGCCAAAGAGATTTGGTTTATCGGTGATAAAACCACCGAAACCGTCAAAGACATCGAAAGAAACCCACAAGTGAACTTGGCTTATGTCAGCCAAGATGCCAAAAACTATGTCTCGATCAATGGTAAAGCCGAGCTGGTCGAAGACCAAGAAAAGCTCGATGAGCTATGGTCGCCGATTTATAATGCATTCTACGAGCAAGGCAAAGAAGACCCAAATGTCCAGCTCATCAAAGTCGTACCACATGGTGCTGAATATTGGCTCAGTGGTAGCTCAGTGGTCAATATGTTTAAGATGACCACCGCTGCGGTAACGGAAGGCAAAAAAGCGACCAATCTGGGGGAAAACAACTCAGTAACGCTATAAAGGCAATCGCACTATAAGAAGTATAAATATAAGCGATAACCATAGTAAAAAAACGCCAGTGGCTGATGCGACTGGCGTTTTTTGCTTGGTATTAGGTGTTAAATATTAGGTGCTGATATCGAGTATTAAAAACTAGGGTCTTTGACCGGTAGATGCCTTTATAGACAGGGTTAAATATCAACCGTTTTGTTTAAGATAAGGCCACGCCGCTTTTAGATAAATCATCATCGACCATAGCGTCAAAACCACGGCGGCTACCATAAGCGCGTAGCCGATGGTTTCAAGCGACTCCCAGTTTAGCAGCAGTACGGTAATCGCCACCATCTGAAAAGTGGTCTTGAGCTTACCGACATAAGAGACCGCCACACTGGTGCTTTTGCCCAGCTCAGCCATCCATTCACGTAGCGCCGATACCGCGATTTCACGCGAGATAATCACAATCGCTGCGATGGCCATAATGATATTTGGGTGCCACTGTACGAGGATTATCAAAGCCGCCGCCACCATCAGTTTATCAGCGACCGGATCCAAAAATCGGCCAAAGGCCGAGGTGACATTGAGCTTACGAGCAAAGTAACCATCGAGCCAATCGGTAATCGCCGCTAAGATAAACACACCCGTCAATAATAAATGGCGCAATAAGCTATCGCTAAACTCACTCATTCCTACCCGCGCGATGACATTATCTGAGATGGCAGGCATGCCAATCCCCATTGCTGGCGGCCAATAAGCAATCGCTACAAACAGCGGAATCATTAGGATACGAGCAATGGTCAGATTGTTTGGCAAGTTAAAAATACTTTTGGTATTTTGCTTACTTGGCGGTTCCTGCGTATGCAAATGCGTACTCTCAGTCATGGCAAACCCAGCTTTATATAGACATAATAATGGCAGATAGCTTAGCACTTTTCGGGCAAGCCGTCATGCCATCTCTTATACTGCCCCCAAAGATAAAACGTAATGTCATGTAACCAAAATCGCCAAATCGTAGCCAAATCACCATCAGTTGCGTTATGATAGCCATGCAAACGAAAACACTTGTACACTTAAATATGTAAGTAAATATATCTGCCTATTGAACGGATTATAATTGCCCTAATCTTAATAGGTATAGTAGTAAGGACAAGAGGTATTTTTTTAAACAAAAACCAAAATGGTCATCTACAGCACATTTAAGCGTACTACTGATGCACCTAATGTCATACATATCCATGAAAGCGCGCAATAACCGCATAATAACAACAAGATACCACCACTGCCTTGTAGCGCCATCTTGCTACCTGTCCAGTTTTCCTCAGCCCACAGTACCTCCTCTGTGGGCTTTTTTTATCTGGTAAATTTTCCACAGCAGATTATGGAGCGCCTTTTTCGCTATCGCTCTTAAAGGGCTCAGAAAACTGTAAAATAAAAAAACCAACTGCAGACAGGATAATGGCAATCTCATAGCGACCATAGGCCACCGAAATACCGATTGCACCCGTGTTCCATAAGCTGGCAGCCGTGGCGGTGCCTTTTGAGCCCATCTCGTTTTTAAATATCGCCCCGCCACCGATAAAGCCCATACCCGTGATGATGGCATACATGATCCTCGCCTCACCTGCTGACTCATAGATATCCATACCCACCAGCATAAATGCACAAGAGGCAATCGTCACTAGCGGAAACGTCCTCAGCCCCGCGCCGTTATCTTTCATCTCGCGGTTGAGCGCAATCGGCAACGATAAAATAAAGGCAATACCCAATTGGAAAAAGTGGTACTGCATGAGGTCTAAGTCTATATCGAATCCAAACATAGTATCTCCTCCATGGATATTACCAACGGGCCTCCCGCCCAGCGCCGATTATTATAAATGCCCTCTGTCATTATCAAGGGGTAGCAACACACTGCCCTGCAAGCGCGGCGCAGATCACCTCAGCCGTCTGCTGCGCCATGTGATAGCAGCTCTCGATATTGCCTTGCCCGCACCAGTCGCCACTGACGATCCATTGACGAGACGCATCAATGAGTACGCCTTGGGCGAAGGTTTGCGCATCGGTGCACGTCGCGGCATAGCGCCAGCGATGACAGTCGATCTGTGTGGGAGCACAGGCATTATCCCAACCCAAGGCATGCTGCGCTGCTGTCAAGAGTGCAGCTTGTACAGGCTCTATCTCTTCATCGACCTGCTGCTCGGACCAGTCGTTGCGGGCATGGATGGTGATACTCGGTAGCAGCGTTTCATGGGCAGGTTTTCGCTGCTCTATAAATATCCTATCGATGATCGAATCATTGATATAAGCGACGTCCCACCCGCCACTGTCTGCATCCGTCAGCGCCGCTGGAAGCGCCTGCCCTTCATCCCAGCCAAGCATCAGCGTGTAGCAAGCTTGCATCTTGATGGCGCTGATACTCTCTTGTTTGTCAAAGCCACTGCCAGCCATCAGCTCGGCCGCTTGCGCGTTTGGCGCGGTGCAGATCACCCAGTCAAATAGCCCAAGACTATGGCCTACTTCATCAAACAGCTCGGTTTTTTGTTTAGTTTGTTGCTTACTTTCATCAGCTGTTGGCTCAGCGTATTGCGCCAGTGGTGCCACACGGGTTTGCAAGCGCATGGTGGTGTGCTGTAGCTCGTCTGCCAGCGCGCGCCCCCAACTGGTCATCTTTGGGGTACTGATATAGCGGGCTTGCTCGGTATTCCAGCGCTCTTTTTTTATGATAGATGGCCGCTGACCCGTCGTATGAGCAGTGGTCAGCTCGACCACGTTGGCACACCACGGCTGTATCATATCCATGTCGAGCCATGGCGCTATAAACTGCTGAAAGCTGGCGGTCTTTGCGGTAAAAAACTGCGCCCCAAACGCCCATTGCCAGTTTTTATGCGTTTGGCTATCGCGGCGATATCGGGTGGCCAAACGCCCCACGCCGCTAGATTTTTCAAAAATCATCAGCTGCGGCATTGGCTGGGTAGCAGGCGTGTGACCAAACGCACGCTCCAACAAAGTGGCGGTAAACAGTCCCGTCAACCCGCCACCGATGATGGCGATGGTCGGTGCGGCGGTATCGGCAGGATGACAAGAGTAAAGTGTGTACTCAGACATAATGACAGTCGGCCTTGTGGTGTTTTGATCAAAAAATAATGTGTGTAAGCCAGC
The DNA here is from genome assembly GCF_032842965.1 of Psychrobacter sp. CAM01. Lineage (NCBI taxonomy): Bacteria > Pseudomonadati > Pseudomonadota > Gammaproteobacteria > Moraxellales > Moraxellaceae > Psychrobacter > Psychrobacter sp. CAM01. The sequence continues at coordinate 152,580 of NZ_JAWJBL010000005.1, read as the reverse complement.
ATGTGCAGGCAGTCTTGTGCAGATAGCGAGGCTCATAAAAGCTATTGAACCCTTAAAACCTGCTGATATCAATATCATCTACGTAAAAAAGCCATGCTACCGTCGATAACATGGCTTTTTTTATTGTTGATACTATGATTACTATTTATTTACCCGCTTACTCACCGCGTTCCGCCTTGACCACCTCAACCAGCTGATTGATCACTGAACTGTCGGCAAGCGTGGATAAGTCGCCCAAGCCCACATACTGCCCTGCAGCCAAATTACGCAAGATACGGCGCATGATCTTGCCTGAGCGGGTTTTGGGCAGTGCATCGACGATATAGATAGCATCAAGATTGGCAATCGGACCAATCTCTGTACGCACGTGGCGATTTAGCTCGGCTTTTAGCGACTCTGTGGCCGCCTCGCCAGATTTTAGAATAATAAAAGCACAGACCCCCATACCGCGTATATCATGCGGCATACCGACGATGGCCGCCTCCGCGGTTGCTGGATGCGCCACCACCGCGCTTTCGATCTCCGCTGTGCCTAAGCGATGGCCTGAGACATTGAGCACATCATCGACACGGCCGGTGATCCAGTAGTGTCCATCTTCGTCGCGCTGCGCGCCGTCCCCTGTAAAGTAATAACCTGGGTACTCACTAAAATAGGTCTTCAAAAAACGCTCATGGTCGTTATAAATCGTACGCATCTGCCCCGGCCAGCTGCTCTTAATTGCCAGATTGCCTTCGGCAGCGCCTTCTAAAACCTCGCCATCACTATTGACAATCTCTGGCTTGATACCGTATAGCGGGTTCATCGCCGCCCCTGGTTTGGGTGCGACCGTACCTGGTATGGGAGCCATGAGAATACCGCCTGTTTCAGTCTGCCACCATGTATCGACGATGGGGCATGTGCCACTACCAACGATATGATAATACCAGTCCCAAGCCTCTGGATTGATTGGCTCACCGACCGTACCCAGCAGGCGTAGGCTGGAGCGATCCGACTCACGGACAAAGGCATCGCCCTCTTTCATCATCGCTCGAATCGCTGTCGGCGCTGTATACAAAATCGTCACGTCATGTTTATCAATGATATGACCAATGCGCGCCCACGTTGGATACTCAGGTACTCCCTCAAACATCACGGTCGTTGTACCATTGGCAAGGGGTGCATAAGTGGTATAAGTGTGCCCCGTCACCCAGCCGACATCCGCCGTACACCAATAGACGTCATCGTCTTTGACATCAAACACGTCACGGAAAGTTGAGACGGCATACGTCAGATAGCCACCTGTGGTGTGCAGCACGCCTTTGGGCTTACCCGTGGAGCCTGAGGTGTATAATAAAAACAACGGGTCTTCGGCATTCATCACCTCAGGCTCGCAATGCTCAGACTCGCCATCGATTAAGGTATGGTACCAAATGTCGCGGCGGCCACTCATCGGTACTGAGTTACCAGTACGGTGTACGACGACGACGTTGGTGACCGTGTCGGTGCCATCCATGTCCAACGCCCGATCGACGTTGGCTTTTAGCGGAGTGTGTTTATTGCCGCGCACGCCTTCGTCTGCGGTAATGATGACTTTGGAGCGACTATCGACCAAGCGATTGCCCAAGCTCTCAGCAGAAAAACCGCCAAACACCACAGAGTGTACTGCGCCGATGCGGGTACAGGCCAGCATACCGATCATCGCCTCTGGTATCATCGGCATATATAGGGTCACTCGATCGCCTTTTTCGACACCCAGCTTGCGCAGTGCATTGCCCAGCCGGCAGACTTCTTCATGCAGCTCTTTAAATGAGATAATTTTATGCTGCGACGGGTGATCGCCTTCCCAAATGATGGCAGGCTTGTAAGGATGAGTCTTTAGATGACGATCGAGACAGTTGACAGAGACATTAAGCTGACCGTCTTCAAACCATTTGATACGAAAATCGTCCAAATCATAGTTGACGTCGCTGATTTTGGTGGGTTTTTTTATCCAATCGACCAGCTCGGCACGCTGCGCCCAAAAGGCATCATTACTCTCAGGAGATTCGATAGATTGTTGGTAGTCTGTTTGGTATTGCTCCGCGCTGGTATTGGCGGCGGCAAGAAAGTCGTCTGTAACAGGAAATGATTTTTGCGTCATAGTATTCATCCTTTTTAATTATTATGACTCGCACAAACCGCCGCGCACGGCTGCCTGTACAAGCAATAAGAGTCATCTTCCATAATGTGTGACACTCTGTGTTAGTTTGACAAATAAGCGGGACGGTTGCAAGGCATCAACGGCCATTCATAACAATTTCACTGTACAGCCGTATACTTGCTTATCGCTGGCGCGCGACTGCACCATTACATTTAATCCTTGTAACCTGATATGAAATATGGACAATAGCTACACGCCAGCGGTGATGACACGCGCTTATATTGGCTTTTTTTCGCCGATGAGGGTTTTTGGCTGTTGTTACGCACTTAACCTGTTTAGCTTCCCTTTATTTGCGTTACCCTGTATCTAGGCTTCCCTTTATCTGGGCTAATGTAGACGTCACGCGCATCCCCCACCCCTTTCTATTTATGAGATCCCCATGAGTCACCATCGTCCCGCTTCCCACTCTACCCATTACGACGTCATCATCATCGGTGCGGGCGCATCCGGTCTATACTGTGCGCTTACCGCTGGTCGCCGTGGTCGCCGCGTGCTGGTGCTCGACCATGCCAATAAAGCAGGCAAGAAAATCCTCATGTCGGGGGGCGGACGCTGCAATTTTACCAACTATGTCGTCGAGCCGAGCCATTTTATCGGCGACAATCCGCACTTTTGTAAATCGGCCTTGAGTCGTTATTCCAATTGGGAGTTTATCGGTATGGTAGCGGCGCACCATATCCCCTATCATGAGCGCGAGCACGGTCAGCTGTTTTGTGACGACTCAGCCCAAGACATCGTGACCATGCTGCTAGATGAGTGCACGGCAGCCGGTGTGCATATCAAGCTTAGTACACAGATTGATGGCGTAAAACCGATCGATAGTGCCAACCATGCACGCTTTGAATTACGCACCAGCAAGTCGCTGAGTAAAAAAGAAAAGCAAGCAAGAAAAGAGGCCACAAGCTCGCCGACGTTGCCACAAACCACTTACCGCTGTGAGTCGCTGGTGGTGGCAACGGGCGGCTTGTCGATTCCGACGATGGGTGCCAGCGGGCTTGGCTATGAGCTGGCGCAGCAGTTTGGTCATACGCTGGTGGCAACCGATGCCAGCCTCGTGCCTTTTACCTTTACCGACCAGACTGGCGAGCTTATCCGCTCACTGGCAGGCATCAGCCTACCGGTAATTGCCAGCAATGAGCGCATCTCCTTTAGACTACCGCTACTATTTACTCATCGCGGGCTCTCAGGCCCTGCCATGCTTCAGCTTTCAAACTATTGGCATACTGGAGAAACCATCCGTATCAACCTGCTGCCAGATACTGATATGACTGCGCTCCTGCTTGCTCACAAAAAATCCCATCCACGCCAGCTGGTTCGTACCGTTTTGGCTGATCATACCACCAGCCCGCTACCCAAAAAACTGCTCTCCGCCCTACAAGCGCATCTGTGGGATGACATCAAAGAAACCGAGCTTGCCAATATCAAGGACGAGCGACTACTGGAGCTGGGCGCGGCGCTCAACGGCTGGCAACTCAAACCCTCTGGCACCGAGGGCTACCGCACCGCCGAGGTCACGCGCGGCGGGGTGACCACCGACGAGGTATCATCAAAGACCATGCAAAGCAATTTGCAAGAGGGCTTATATTTTATCGGTGAGGTGTTAGACGTCACCGGCTGGCTGGGCGGCTATAATTTTCAGTGGGCGTGGGCCAGTGGCCATGTATGCGGCGAGGTAGTATAAGTGGTATAAGCCGCATTCTCATGCCTTCACTGCTCCTGCTCTGTGCAAAAAACCCAACCAATCTTGCGTCAGTGAGATAATGACTCAAACAAGCATAATATGTGTTATTTTGAATATACAGTAAGATAATACTACATTGAGGCATCTGACGCTTGGCTGCCGTTATGCTGCATAAGCCATATACTATATTATGAGGTGATACATGCGTCCGATCAAACATATTCATGGTGACAAAGCGCCGCACTGGATAGGTGATGGTTTTTATGTAAAAACCTTAATCAACCATTTGGATGATGACTCCGACATTAACTATCGCCATACTGACCCGTTTTTGTTATTTGACTATGGCCAGCCGACCACCTTTGCCCCAAACCCTCATTATCAGACCAAGCCGCACGGCATCGGACAACACCCGCACAAAGGCTTTGAGGCAGTGACTGTCGCGTATGCAGGTGAGATCAGCCACGCTGACTCGACCGGCGGTCGCGGCGATATTTTGGCAGGTGATGCCCAGTGGATGACCACAGGGCGCGGAATCACGCATGAGGAGTTTCACTCTGAGGCGTTTGGTGCGCGCGGCGGGCTCTTTAGCATGGTACAGCTGTGGGTCAATCTGCCGAGCGCTCATAAACTAACAGCGCCAAGATATCAGAGCATCAAGCGCGCCGACATGCCGGTGGTGACGCTGACAGCAGATAGTAATCATCAAACAGCGATTGGCACAGCGGCGATTATCGCTGGTGATTGGCAAGGCATCAAAGGGGCGGCCAGCACCTTTACGCCCATCAACCTCTGGGACATCGTGCTACATCATACAGGCACAACGACGCTACAGCTCCCTAATACCCACAATGTGCTCCTGCTGGTACAAGAAGGCGAGGTGCTGGTGAATGGCACTGCCATCAGTGCGGGTCATTTGATACAGTTTGCCGCGCCAACCCAGCACTGCGCTGAGATGGCGGCGGAGCAAGTGGCAACTCATGACCGTATTGAGCTGTGCCTTCTCGCCGCTCACACTGACGAGCTGGCCGCTACTTCCATAAAAGCGCCTATCAAAAAAACGCCTGTCGAAACTTCTGCCAAACTGCTGCTACTTAGCGGCGAACCTATCGGCGAGCCTGTAGCAGCCCACGGAGCCTTTGTCATGAACACCAAAGAGGAGCTACATCAAACCTTGCGTGATTATCAAGCAGGTCGTTTTGGGCAATGACCTCTGTATCAGTAGCCGCTATATTAATAACCGCTATATCGTCGATACTAGGACATATCTCAATTCAATCTATAGCCATCTAAATGGGCCAAAAATGAGGAACAGCCCTACTAAAAGGTCTGTCAAAATTAACAAATATCGAAGCCCTAACATCGAATTTCTCATAAAAAAGCCGCTTTACAAAGATGTAAAGCGGCTTTTTAACGCTTAAGATTTAAAGTTAATCATCGCTACATTAGGCTTGTTTTTTAGCCAAAAACGCATAGTCAGTATAGCCTTCACTGCCGCCACCATAAAAAGTCTGCGGATGCTGCTCATTAAGCGGCGCTGCTTGGCGGATACGCTCGGCCAAGTCGGGGTTGGCAATATAGTCGCGACCAAATGCCACCGCATCGATGTAGCCGGCCTGAATATTTTGCGACGCTTTTTCGGCAGTATAGCCGCCAGCTGCGATAATCATGTTGTCGAACGCTGTGCGGATACGCTGGCGGAAGCCTTTGGTATAAGGCGTGCCACCCGCCCAGTCAGGCTCTGAGATATGCAGGTACATCAGGCCGCGCGCATTGATCTGCTCGATCAGCCAAATATTATCGTCTTCATCGTAGCCCGCATCTACGCCATTAAACGAGCCTTGCGGTGACACACGAATACCGACATGATCGGCGTCCCATGCATCGATACAGGCATCAATGACATCGAGCGTCAAACGCGCGCGGTTTTCGCGGCTACCACCATACGCATCTTCGCGCTTATTGGTTTGCTCAACCCAAAACTGATGCAGCAGATAACCATGAGCGCCATGAATCTCTACCCCATCAAACCCCGCGTCTTTGGCATTTTTTGTCGCTTGCGCAAAGTCTTTGATCACCTGCTGTATCTCATCTAGTGTCGCTGGACGCGGCGGCGTGGCCTCCACACGGATCGCTTGCTCGTTGCTATCACGCAGTGAGGTTCGAGCGCCGACCTTGACATCGGAGGCGGAGATCGGTGCTTGCCCATCTGGCTGCACGCTTTTGTGCGCGACCAGTCCTGTGTGCCACAGCTGCACGACGATTTTGCCGCCTTTGGCATGGACATTATCGACCACAGCTTTCCATGCGGTGACTTGATCTGGCGTATGAATACCAGGCGCGCCAGCATAGCCTTTGGCCTGAAAGGACACCTGCGTCGCTTCGGTGATGACCAGCCCTGCCCCTGCGCGCTGCGAATAATACTCGCCTGCCAATGCGGTCGGCACATCGCCTGGCTCGACTGCGCGCAGACGGGTCAGAGGTGCCATAATGATACGGTTTTTGAGTGTTTGGCTGCCCATTTTGACAGGTTCAAATAAATTATCGTGTGCCATATTGTGTCCTATGGTATTTGTCGTGATTGGTGAATGTTCGTTATTATACTGCTGCCTATAGTCGACGCTAAATAAATCAGATACATCGCTATCAAGCCGCTCAATGCTTTGTTATACATACTTATTATGGTATCGGTGCGCTGCGACCGAATAAAGGCATAAAAAGTCATATTGAACGACCGTTACCTTTATAGGGAGCGGATGGATTTATTCAAGCAAGCGTTACAAACAAAAACACCTCTGGTCTTTATCTATCCTGCCCCTTGTCCTGCCATCCATGCAGCAAATCGACGCAGCCAATCATGCACAATGATATGACGATAACACCTCGGCTAAATATGTCACAATGACGCGTACCATACTGCCCTGCGCCCTATATCCTATCCCTAGCTTGTGTGTCTCTCGATTAAATAGCGAAAGCTAACATTTGTCAATATAAAAGCAACGCCGTCATCCAATAATAGGCGGTGTTTTATTCGTATTAAGTAGTGGCAACATCGCGTATTTAATGTATCAAAAACACCGATCAAACAGAGAAAAAACATGCAAACGCCAACCGAAGCACCCCAAACAAAGTATCGAAAACATCTTGCAAAAAAACACTTGCCAGCAGTTTGCAGTGTAGGGCTTATGTTGGCCTTGAGTGGCTGTCTTGCGACAGAAAAGCTCGACTATCAGCTAATGCGACAAGAAGATGCAAAATGGGTGGCGGACGAGCAGATGACCGATAGACTCATCGCCGTTGGCAAGCTCAGCGCGCCTATGGAGGGCGTGGATAATGCGATTGTGTTTGCAGGGGAAAAACACAGCTATTTGGTACAGAGCGCAAACCAAGACCCTGAGCTGACAGCTATACTCGATCACGTCGATCTGGCGTATTTTTCCTTTAAACCTATGCCAACAAAAGACACGCCGCACTTTGCGATAAGAGTTGGTGGAAGCGGCTGCCCCTCAGTGCAGGGCTGTATGGCTTTGAGACTATGGTATGAAAAACCGACGCAGCAGCTCGCCGCCGGTGAAACGGATCAGCTTGAGGACGCTGGCTTTACGTGTCACGATGGCTTTGCTGGCGGCATGACCCGCTGTACAAAAACCTTGCGGCGGCTGCCTGTCACGGTAGCACCGGCCATAAACAATAGCGAGACGCTGCCTTACCGTTTTGCGCAGCCAATCGCCCTGACGTTTTATCATTATCAGCCAGACACCACGTTGGCAGAAGAAAAAAGGCTAAAGACGCTGATGCTTCTTGCCAAAGCCTTTGAAATCATTACCTTCCCTATTCAGCCGATCATGGTTGGAGGCGTAAATTAACCACACCGCCGCAGGCTTGACATAGTATTTGGCTGCAAATCTTTACCTTTCAGCGATGAGATGGCCTGCGCGAGTTTAGGATTTCAGCAGTTTTTTAACCGACAACTCAAGCGACAGATAAGTGCCGACTAATATCACCACCGAGCCAATGATGGCACGGGTATCTAGCGCCTCGCCCAGCAGCACATAGCCCAAGATAATGGCAAAAATCGGAATCACCAAAGTGATGCTCGTCGCCCGCGTCGGTCCGATGTTTTTAATCAATTGGTTCATAAAGATGAGGGCAATCGCTGTAGAAAAGACACCTATACAAACCACCGACACCCACGCCTTGGCGCTGATGCTCTGATCATAAGGAAACGCATAAAAAGCCACAGGCAGCATCAAAATACTGGCAATGATCAGCGAGCCTGCAGTGATGGCCACGGGTGAGACATTATATAAATAATGACGGGTGATATTGGCCCCAACTGCATAGCCGACGCAGGCAAGTAGCGCATAGCCCATTGGCAGCAAACCGTTAGCCAATCCGGCCTCTGAGGCACCGCCAGCAAACAAGCTTTCGCTCATCAAAATAGCGACTCCGATCACACCGATGACCAAGCCCAGCACTTGTCTTTTGGACAGCCGGTCTTTAAAAAAAGTACTAGCGATAAAGCCGCTCATCATCGGCACAGAGGCATTGAGCACCGCCAACACCCCTGCGTTGACTGACTGAGCAGAAAAAGAAAACAACACAAACGGCAGAGCCGCAGAAAAAATACCAACCAGCGCCAGCAGCTGCCAATGATCGCGCAGACCGTCACGGTTTTTCTTATTGACCATGACAAACGCCAGCATCACCAGCCCAGCAAATATCACCCGCAGGCTGGCAAATGCTAATGAGCCAAATTCAGGCACGCCAATGCGATAAAACACAAACGACAGCGACCACATAAACGACAGCGTGATAAAAATAATGAGATCGCGTTTGCTCATGGGTTCGTCCTAGTTAGCGCTGAGACTGCCTTAGCAGTCATAAAAAATGCCATGTGATAAAACATGGCAATGATAACAGCTTAGGACGTATTGAACATAGCGTAAGTAGCGATTAAATATCGACATCTGATTGCTATTTTGACAAATCCACTTTGTCTAAGACAAAATCAATATCTTTGTCACCGCGCCCTGATAGATTGACCAAAATCGTCTCATCAGGCGACATGTCTTTGGCGACTCGCATGGCATAAGCGATCGCGTGCGCCGTCTCTAAGGCAGGGATAATACCTTCAAGCCGCGATAGCGCCATAAATGCCTCTAGGCACTCTGCATCTGTCGCTGACTCATAAGTGGCCAGATTGTTGTCCTTCAAGAGTGAGTGCTGCGGGCCGACACCTGGGTAGTCGAGACCAGAGGCGATCGAATGCACAGACGCAGGCTCGCCGTCTTTATCGAGTAGCACGTAGCATTTAAACCCATGAATCTCGCCTTTGACTCCAAGTGTCATGGTGGCGGCATGATTGGCTGTCTCCAACCCCTCGCCAGCAGGCTCGACCCCTATTTTTTCTACGCTGTCATCACCCAAAAACCCGCTAAAAAGACCAATGGCATTGGAGCCGCCTCCGACACAAGCGACCACTTTGTCAGGCAGTTTTCCAGTAGCGTCCAAAAACTGTACGCGTGCCTCACGGCCAATCACTGACTGAAAGTAGCTGACGATCTCTGGATATGGCGCAGGCCCGAGCGCCGAACCAATGGCAAACATACTGGTGTCCAGCTCATTGAGATACGTCTCAAAAGCACTGTCGACCGCTTCTTTTAGCGTCCCCGCTCCATGCGAGACAGACACGATATTGGCACCCAAGATTCGCATACGGCTGACGTTTGGATGTTCCTTTTTGATATCGACCACACCCATGTGTATCTCGCACTCCACGCCCATCAGCGCTGCGGCCGTGGCAAGTGCTACCCCATGCTGGCCTGCGCCCGTCTCGGCGATGACTTTGGTTTTGCCCAGTTTTTTGGCGAGTAAGACTTCACCTAGGCAGTGATTGATCTTGTGCGCGCCCGTATGATTGAGGTCTTCACGCTTAAAATAAATCTGCGCGCCGCCGCAGTGTGCGCTTAGTCGCCTAGCATGAAATATCGGACTTGGTCTGCCCACATACGTCTCACGCAAGCGCTGCATCTCAGTGATAAAGTCATCGTCTTTGATGATGTTGCGAAACCCCGCTTCGATCTCACTCATGGCTTGAGCCAGCTGAGGATGAGCGATTTTGCCGCCGAACTCGCCATACAGCCCATCATTACTCGGCAAGATGGATTGGTGCAGACCATAGCTGTCTGTTACGTTTTTTGTATTATGGTTTCGTGTGGTATGGCTGCTGGCGGTATTTTCTGTTGTCATCGTAAACCCTTATATCTATTTGATGTGACGCCGTGATTTTGCTCATTAAAAAACAGATTTGACTGTAACAAACTTGGTTAACAAATTTAGTTGTATCTTTGTTCTAGTACATTGAAACAAATTCTAAGCCAACTTGTCATCTAGGTCAAGTCGCATCGTCTATTTGACTGACCCATCCTCTCGTCATGCACCGTTTTTGTATGCACGATATGTCACTGAGACGGCAGACTTCGCACAAACTGTCGCCAAGAAATAATAAAGTAAGGTAATATTGCTAGACTCTCGTTCATTAGATAAATCAGACCATCAGGAAACTTATGCAGCGTCGTCAACTTATCAAAGCCATGGGCTTAGGACTGGGAGCCGTCAGCACCTCTGCAGCCATCAGCGGTTGCCAAACTCTCGCCAAGCAGCCAAAACTGCCTGCGACTGTCACCCAAGCGGGTCACTTTCCTAACATCATCGTCGGTAGTGGCTACGGCGGCGCGGTATCGGCACTGCGCTTGAGCGAGCAAGGGCATAAAGTGCTGATTCTTGAAATGGGCATGCGCTGGGACAGAACGCCTGAGCACGATACTTTTTGCAAAATGATCAGCGCCGATAAACGCTCCAGCTGGTTTAGCAATATGCCAAACGCCCCTATTCCGATTCCCATTCCTATTAAGAAATATCCTGGCGTGTTAGATTTGATTGCGTATGATGAGATGAAAGTATTCGCCGGACGCGCCTACGGCGGCGGCTCCATCGTCAATGGCGCGATTGCTATCCAGCCAAGGCGCGCGCATTTTGAAGCCGTCTTTCCCTGGATAGATAGTGACGAGATGTACGATACTTACTTTCCGCGTGCCATGAAAAACCTGAAAGTCAGTAACATCCCCGAATCGTTTTTTAATGAGTCTGAGCATTACGAATTTACCCGCGCGGCTGAACGCCAAGCTGAGCGAGCAGGACTGAAAACCGAATTCTTTGGTAATAGCTACGACTTTGACTATATGCAGCGCGAGGCACGCGGTGAGGTTTATCAATCGGCACTCGGCGGTGAAGTCATCTACGGCAATAATGCTGGCAAGTTCTCACTTGATTTAACCTACCTCAAAGACGCGGAAGCCACGGGCAATGTCACGGTAAAAACCTTACGCAAAGTCAATAGCATCCAAGCGCTCGATAACGAGCAACTCAGATTAGAAGTTCACGTCCTTAATACCACAGGCGGCATCGATAACATTGCTAGTATCGAGCATTACACTTGCGACAAACTGTTCCTCAACGCTGGTAGTACCGGCACCTCAGAGCTACTGCTCAAAAGCCAAGCCGAAGGCAAACTGAATAAGCTAAACAAACACATTGGCCAGTATTGGGGGCCAAATGGCAACATCATGACGGGGCGCAATTTCGTCCACGCGGCTGGCACCACCCAATCGACCATTCCGGTCAAGGGCATCAACATGTGGGACGGCGATAGAGGTGGCTCCAAGTATAAAATTTTTGCTGAGCTTGCGCCCCTACCACTCGGACTTGAGACGTGGACGACGCTATATCTTGCCATCACCGACAATCCAGAGCGCGGCAATTACTATTATGACAAAGCCAGCAAAACCGTGAAACTCAACTGGAAACGCGAGCAAAACGAGTATTCGGTAAATGCCGCTAAAGAGCTGATCGACAAACTCGCCAAAGTAAATGGCGGCTCGACGTCAAGCTTGCTGTTCACCAAAGGCTTCGGTGATGACTTTTGCTATCATCCATTAGGCGGCTGTGTGCTCGGCTTGGCGACTGATGAGATTGGCCGCGTCAAAGGGCATGAGAATATCTACGTGCAAGATGGTGCGTTAATCCCCGGTAGCGCCGGCGTCAATCCATATGTGTTTATCACCGGACTTGCTGAGCGGAATATGGCGAGTATCTTAGGGGAAGATTTTGGGTAGGGTGTTAGAGATTCAGGAGTTGGCTGTATAAAAAGTACTTCTTGTTAATAGAAAACCCTACCACCACACCACCATTGAATTAACGCCCCACATCAGCAACAATAACCGTATCTACTATTCATAATAAAAAGGACACTCAATGAAACTGCGCATTCTAAAGTCTGCCGTGACCAACCCTTGGTTTAACCTCGCCACCGAAGATTGGATATTTAACACGCTCAACCCCGACTCGCACACGCTATTCTTATGGCGCAATAGCGAGACCGTGGTTATTGGGCGCTCGCAAAACCCGTGGGTAGAATGCAAAATTGACAAAATGGAAGAAGACAACGTGTTTTTGGCGCGGCGGCAGAGTGGCGGCGGCGCGGTGTTTCATGATTTGGGCAATACCAACTTTACCTTTTTATCACCCAAAAACGACTACGACCAAGAAGCGAACTTTACCATTATTATTAACGCGCTGAAAAAATTGGGCATAGAGGCGGATTTATCTGGGCGTAATGATATGCAAGTTGGTGATAAGAAAATATCAGGCAGCGCCTTTAAACATGCCGCCGATCGCAGCTTTCATCATGGGACATTACTCGTCAATGCCAATATGCAAAAGCTCGGCGACTATCTCAACCCCCATCCGCTTAAACTCAAAGCCAAAGGCATTAAATCGGTTCGTGCGCGCGTGGCAAACTTGATTGAGTTTAATGAGAATATCAATCATGAGATTTTATCGGATGCGATTATCGAAGCGTTTTACGAATATTATAATGATACCGCGCCAGTAGAAGAGTTGGATGAAGCCAGTCTCGCCAAGCAGCCAGCGCTCAATAAATACTATCAACAAATGGCAGATTGGGATTGGCGTTTTGGTAAGACGCCTGAATTTAGCCATCATATCGAGACGCGATTTGATTGGGGTATTATTGATTTGCACCTTGATGTCAAGCAAGCAGTGATACGCGACGTGGTTATCTTCTCTGATGCGCTAAACGTTGAATTGATTGATCTATTAAAAGAAACATTGACTGATATCAAGTATGATAGACATGAAGTAAAAGCCAAGCTTGCTGAACTGGGCCAAGCGCATCCTAAACTGGCAGCACAGATAGACGATGTATCTGCGTGGCTGACTAGTGAGATGGAAGGTTAGGTTTTTGCTTGATATCTGTAATGAATGCATAGACTCAACTTCCTTTTGCAGCCAATTACTCAAAAGCATCTATACTTTACGCCGACTGAGATTGCCATATAGTCTACACCTTTAAATAAACTTAAGTTTGATATTTAGCATCATAGCCCTCTATAATGTCAGACAAATAATAGACTCAAGTTAAGGGTCCAAACTTTAAGCGTTTAAGCAAGGTAGCACTATGGCAGCCTATATCACCGTCGGCGCAAAGACCTCTCACGGTGGGACGGTCATCTCCGGTTCACCGAATACCACTCATAACGGTATCCCTGTCGCGCGTAAAGGCGATAAAGTCATCTGTAAAAAATGCAAAAAGGTCACTACTATTGTTAGTGGCGACCCGTCGTTTACTGTCGATGGTGCGCCTATCGCACGTGGTGGCGATGTCACCAGCTGCGGCGCGAAACTGATTGCGATTCAGCAGTCATTTGCTGAGTCGGATTTTGAGGTAGGCAGTATTGCGCAGGCAGAGCCTTTGGTGTTTCCGAAGTCGAGTATGAGTAATTCATTTGTAGATGATAATGAGCAAGAACTCGAAGAAATTCACTTCGCTATTGAAGTAATTGAGTTCAACCATAAAGAAGATTCAATAAGCAATTATGGTTCAGAAGGTAACTCTAGCAATATTGCAGTCGATGAATACAATAACGAAGGAGACTATTTAGGTAGCTATAATCTAGCAGATCAACCTAGTGATCTATTGGTTTCTGATTCAACTTGGTATAAAGAAAAGGGTATTGGAAATCAGCTCTCTGCTCTTGCGTCAGATTCATATCAAGCAGCTGTTGATACTGTAACTTCATATTGGGGTGGCACTAAAAAGAAAGGGAAAGAGTTTGGTGAAAACACGGTCAATGTTGCCAAGCATACTAAAAATGCCATGATTATAAACCTTGGCGTTATAGAAGCTGGATTAAAGGACTTCCCCCAAAGAACTAAGGCCTCAGCAGCAACTGCCATGCTACGATTTGGCCAAAGATCGAGCGTAGACTTTGTATATATAGTTGGCGGAGGCGGTATTAAACACTTCGCTATAGAAACCTCAATGGTTGTGAATGTGCATAATGGAAAAGTATATGTGCCTGTAGCTGCAAATGCTAACGTTAGCACTAATAAGGCACTTTCTATTAGTGCCCAAATAGGAGTTGGGCGTATCATAAACAGGAATGGAGAAAGCCGTACTGATGCCACTGATATTATACTATCAGGGCAAGGCCATTCATATTCGGTTGAATTTGGCCCCGCAAGTACTGCTTTTGAAACTACTCATGACGGAAAAGTAACTGGAGGGATTTTCAGTTTAGGTAAACAACTCTCTCTAGGAGGTAATAAAAAGAGTTCCTCTTTTGGCGCTGGTAAAGGCTCTACAAATATGGAAGCAGCAGCAGATATGAAATATAACTCTGCAAGAAATATAATCAAGTATGTAGGAAAATAATCAGTGAAAATAAGAGGTAAAGAATATAAGTTATCTGATATTTCACTTATTGCTTTCGTTATTATTTTATTTATATGGACTGTAGACTTAGAACCAAATAAAGAGCTTGAAATATACCAACAAGAATTGGCTGAGAAAGAAAGCTGGCTCATATCCGAACTTGATAGAATTACTAAGTTTATGAACTTCAAAGTAAGCGATAATAGTCATTCTAATAGGAATGTATGGTACACATCCAGATATGCAAGCCCCGAGTTTGAAAAGAATAAACTATTACATTTACATAGCTTTCTTCTTAAAGAAGGCTGGGTAGATATGACTGATAAAATTGACAAAAATGATTATATAGCTAATACCTCAAGTAGATCTGATAAAACAGCCAAACGTGTCCGTATTCTATGTAAGGATAAAGCTACCATTTTTATGTATATGACCGACATGCAAAATGATTATCTTATTGATTTATTTAAAGCCCGTACTTTGGTGGAGCTTAAGTACGATTACAGCTTACCTTGTTATGACTTAAATGAGCCATAGTATAGTCATACTAATGCCAGATAATAAATAACTGAGGATATTTTCCCCAGAATTTCATTCTAGATAAAAAACAATTTTTCCGAAGGAATTATAATGTATCAAAAAAAAATCTATACTTTAATTCAGTCTTTATTACTAACCACGGTATTATCCAGTAGCTTAATAACTTCTGCTTGCTCAGCGGAGTCATCAAACATCCCTATATTATCAAATCAAAGCACTGCTGCTGAGATATACGAGCTTGGCCTTGCCTATTATGAGGGTGACTCAGTCCCTGAAGATGATGACAAAGCTTTTGAACTGTTTCAAAAAGCTGCTGATCAAGGCTACGCACCTGCTAAACATTATCTAGGTATTATGTATTATGAAGGTTTGGGCGTAGAGCAAAATTATCAAAAAGCATTTGAGTGGATTGAGCAAGCTGCCAACCAAGGATATGCTAATGCTCAATTCGATCTTGGAGTTATGTATCATGAAGGTATTGCTGTTAAGCAAGATGATTTCAAAAAACTTGAATGGCTTCAACAAGCTGCTAACCAAGGATACACTGATGCTCAATTCAATCTCGGGATTATGTATCATGAGAGTATTGGTATTGAGCAAGATTATCAAAAAGCAATGCAGTGGTATCTATTAGCAGCTAACAATGGATCTTTTGATGCTCAAAATAATATTGGTAATTTTTACGAATACGGTTATGGCGTACCGCAAGACTATAACAAAGCTTTTGAGTGGTATACCAAAGCCGCTGATCAAGGGTTAGATTTAGCACAACTTAACATCGGTGGTCTCTACGAAAACGGCTATGGCGTCCCGCAGGACTATGACAAAGCTTTTGAATGGTATCAAAAGGCCGCCGATCAAGGCAATCAACAAGCCAGTAATCGAATCGGTAGATTGGTTATGAATGGTAAAATCGACGATGAAGGTATCATTATTTATAGCACACAAGAAACGGGACTCACATTAGGTGATATCGAAGAACCCCTATAGAATTAAAAAGGGTCACAGTTTACGAAGTAAAAAACGGCAGGAGATCCCTCCCCTACCGTCCTTTCAATTTAAAATTTTAATTCAAAAATTAAACTTTTAAATACTCGCCGCAACCTCAGCGCCATCACGAATCGCACGTTTGGCATCTAGTTCAGCGGCGAGCTTTGCACCGCCAATCAAATGATACTGCGCGTCTGGCGCATCACCGACATTTGGCATCAACTCTACCACTGACTCTTGACCGGCACAGACGACCACGCTATCGACACGCAGCAGCTGGCTTTGACCTTGGGCATTGGTCACCCAAATGCCCTCGTTGGTGATTTTGTCATACTGTACGCCTGCGACTTGGATGACGCCGTGCGACTTGATATGCGCGCGATGCACCCAGCCAGAGGTCTTATTGAGACCGCTACCCAGACGGCCTTTAGTGCGCTGCATCAGGTACACTTGGCGAACTGGCTTAATAGCTTCAGGCTTAATCAAGCCACCATCGGTTTGGTAACTCGTATCCGAGGTCACGCCCCACTCTTCGCGCCACTCGCTGATAGACTGCGGCTCTGGGCGATAGCTTGGGTCTTTTAGCGTCTCAGGACCAAGCTCATCCAGTGGCTGGCCATGATTGGCCGTTAGATATTCACTGACATCAAAGCCAATACCACCTGCACCGATGACTGCAACCGTCTCGCCAACTGACTTTTCACCAGACAGCAGCTCAGCATAGCTGATGACTTGGGGCAGCTCAGCACCTTCTAGCTTGCCTTCAAGGCTTCTTGGCACCACGCCTGTGGCGACAATAACATGATGGAATTTTGCTTTTTCAAGCATATCTTTATCGACTTTGGTATTGAGTTTAATCTCAACGCCTAAGTGCTCAAGCTCATTGATATAGTAGCGAATGGTCTCAAAGAACTCTTCTTTACCAGGGATGACTTTGGCATAGTTAAACTGACCGCCCAAGACGTCTTTGGCCTCAAATAATGTCACATCATGCCCACGCAATGCTGCGACATGAGCGGCTGACATACCAGCGACGCCGCCACCGATGACTGCGACTTTTTTCGGATTTTTGGTTTTCTTATAAACCAATTCCGTCTCATAGCAGGCTTGTGGGTTGACCAGACAAGTCGAGCGTTTATTCTCGAACGTATGGTCGAGACAGGCTTGGTTACAAGCGATACAAGTATTGATGCGATCCGTCTGACCTTTTTTGGCTTTATTAACCCAGTGCGCATCGGCTAAGAACGGACGCGCCATCTGAATCATATCCGCCTGACCACTGGCGATGATATCCTCTGCCGTCTCTGGCATGTTGATACGGTTGGCTGCCATCATTGGGATACTGATGTGCTTTTTAATCTCAGCGGTGAAGTCGACAAAAGCGGCGCGCGGCACGCTGGTGACGATAGTCGGTACACGCGCTTCATGCCAGCCGATACCGGTATTCATGATGGTGACGCCCGCTTCTTCTAGCGCCTTGGCGACTGTGATGACCTCATCCATGACGTTGCCGTCTTTGACCAAGTCAATCACTGACAAACGGAACAGAATGATAAAGTCTGCGCCCACTGCCGCACGAACGGCTTTGACCACATCGACAGCAAACTTCATACGGCCATGAATGTCGCCGCCGTATTGATCGCTGCGTTTATTGACATGACGAGACAAAAACTGGTTGAGCAAATAACCCTCTGAGCCCATAATTTCGACACCATCATAGCCTGCCTGCTTGGCAAGCTTGGCGCAGCGTGCGTAGTCCTCGACGGTTTGCTCGATGTTTTTGACGCTCATCTTGCGCGGTTTAAACGGCGTGATGGGTGATTTGATGGGGCTTGATGACACGATAAATGGATGATAACCGTAGCGGCCACTGTGCAAGATTTGCATGATGATTTTGCTATCAAACTTATGTACCGCACGGGTGACGCGCTGATGGTTGATGACGTCCATTTTGCTATTCATGGTGCCGCCAGCGGGTAGCAGCCAACCTTCGCGATTGGGCGAGATACCGCCTGTAATCATCATCGCCACGCCGCCCTTTGCGCGCTCTGCAAAATAAGCCGCCAGCTTGCCATAATTATAAAAACGGTCTTCAAGGCCGGTGTGCATCGAGCCCATGACCAGACGGTTTTTTAAGGTGGTAAAGCCTAAATCTAATGGCTCAAATAGATGTGGATAGTGGTCGTTTGCGCGAGCAGTTTCTATGGTTTTGGCAGTGCGGCTGGCTGTCATATCATTTTCCTTATGAATGGTTTGTGAGAATACTTTTAAGCTGGCTGAGCGTGCAAAAGTTCCGCTTTTATATCAGCTGGGCTGCAGGATTGAGCATTGCTGATATCCTAACACACCGCTATTATTATCAGCTACGCGGACAAGCGACTGATGAGTGGGCAATATATTGCCGCGATAGATGGACAATACGGTTTTTGACATTTGTTTGAATAACCGCCATAAAACCTGCCCCATTTTTGGTACGATTGGCTATAATAGCGGGGCGCTGCTTTTTACTCAGCCAAACAGTCGGTCAAGCAACCAGACAAAAAGCCTGTCGCCTGTGACGCAAAACTCACTCTACTCAGCGGGCCATTCAGTGACACGCTAGGCAGTTTACTGATAGTAGCAGCCATTCAGTGGCAAGCGTTGTCGTTGAGTGACTTTACAACTGCCACCATGCGACTGCGATCAGTTTTGCGCAGGCTTTGAGCCAATAACTCTGATGACCAATGCACCGCACGTGAGTCACGTTTTACCAATAATTCGATGATATTGGCGTCGCTGTGTTATTTTGAGCTGACTTTAGGTTGAGCTAACTTAGCAGCCGCTTCGCTCACCCCTTGCACCATCGCATTATAGAAATACGATAAAGGACTATCCTAATGACAGACTTTCATACAGGTCTTGGCAAAACGTCTGCCAATCACCAACCACTCACTCCTATCGACTTCATCATCCGTAGCGCGCAGGTCTACCCTGACAAGACCGCCATAATCTACGACGATCTGACGCACAACAATCTTACCCAGAGCTGGCAACAAACTTATGATCGCTGTCGTCAGCTGGCTGATGGTCTGCGCAAACTGGGTATCGATAAGAATGATACCGTCGCGGTGATGATGCCAAACACCCCAGCAATGGTCGAATGCGCCTTTGGGGTGCCGATGTCAGGCGGTGTGCTTTGTACCCTTAATACCCGTCTCGATATCAATGCGCTTAGCTTTTGTTTGCAGCATTCAGAAGCCAAGGTATTGATCTTGGACAGTGAGTTTGCTGAGCATGCCGAGATTATCGATGAGGCCTTTCCCAATCTTATCGTCATTCATGCGACAGATGCCGCGATCGATACTGAGCGTTTTGGTCAAATGAGCTACGAAGAGCTCATCGCCAGCTCAGACAACCTAGACAACTGGGAACGTCCATCGGATGAGTGGGATGCTATCGCCCTTAACTACACCTCGGGCACCACGGGCAAACCAAAAGGCGTGGTCTATCACCACCGCGGTGCCACGCTTAACGCTGTATCCAATATTTTAGATTGGGATATGCCCAAGCACCCGATGTATCTATGGACACTGCCCCTATTTCACTGCAATGGCTGGTGCTTTCCTTGGACCATCGCCGAGCGCGCCGGTGTCAACGTCTGCCTGCGCAAGATAGATGCAGATTTGATTTTGCAGCTGATTGCCAAGCACCAAGTGACGCATTACTGCTCAGCGCCTGTGGTGCACAACATGATCGCAGGCGGCAAGGCTGAATATAAAGCAGCCATTACTCATGAGGTCAAAGGCTGGGTGGCTGGTGCGCCGCCCTCTGAGACCATGCTGGCGGCGATGGA
The DNA here is from genome assembly GCF_032842965.1 of Psychrobacter sp. CAM01. Taxonomy (NCBI): domain Bacteria; kingdom Pseudomonadati; phylum Pseudomonadota; class Gammaproteobacteria; order Moraxellales; family Moraxellaceae; genus Psychrobacter; species Psychrobacter sp. CAM01. The sequence goes on along the minus strand of NZ_JAWJBL010000005.1, from coordinate 132,560 downwards.
AGCCATGGGCTTTCATATCTCGCACGTCTACGGTCTCACCGAAGTCTATGGGCCAGTCACCATCTGCGCTGAGCAGGACGAGTGGGAGACGCTGGATGTCGCTGGCCGCGCTCAGAAAAAATCTCGTCAAGGCGTGACCTCGCATCTGATGACGGGTTTTGAGCTGTTTAAACAAGGCACCACGGAGCCAGTCGCCGCTGATGGCGAAGAGATGGGCGAGCTGGCCCTGCGCGGCAATATGGTGATGAAAGGTTACCTAAAAAGCCGCAAAGCGACCGAAGAAGCCTTTGCTGATGGTTGGTTCCGTACCGGTGACTTGGGGGTCAAATACCCTGATGGCTATATCAAAATCATGGATAGGCTAAAAGACATCATCATCTCAGGCGGCGAGAATATCTCAAGTATCGAGGTCGAAAACGTCTTATACAAAATGCCTGAAATCCAAAGCTGCGCCGTCGTCGCCGCACCGCACGACAAATGGGGCGAAGTGCCCGTGGCCTTTATCGAGATTCATGCTGGTAGCACCTTGCAGCGCGACCATGTGATGGAGCACTGCAAGCAGTACTTGGCAGGCTTTAAAGTGCCCAAGTACATTATCTTTGCTGAAATACCTAAAACCAGCACGGGCAAAGTACAAAAATACGAGCTGCGCCAAGCGGCCAAATCACTGGCACACGAAACACCCAAAGTCACCGCCAGTGCCAAAGCATAGCCATTAATCGTTTTATATCAGTACTGTAAAAAGGTCAGCCTAACGACTATCGTTAGGCTGACCTTTTTGATGCATAAGTTTTGATATATGGGTATTGTCACTTAAGTCACCAGCGCTCAATCAAGCTTTGGCGCCACCCACTGATAGATGAGCATACCTGCTAGCATAGCAGCGGCAAATACATACGCTTGCCAGTGCCCTGTCCCCAGTAGCACAATGCTTGGGCCTGGACAGATACCCACAAGCCCCCAACCGATACCAAACATCATCGCGCCCATTAGCAGCTTTTTGTCAATCACAGTCTTACTTGGCAATAAGATAAAAGTGCCCGCCCAGCTGGTCTTTTGCCGCTTGGCCAACTGTACACCGATGATCGCCACTAGCAGCCCCCCACCCATCACCAAGGCCAAGGAGATATCCCACGCACCAAAGACGTCCAAAAACCCTTGCAACTTAGCAGGGTCGGTCATGCCTGCTATCAGCAGACCCAAGCCGAATAATAAACCGGCCAGTAATCCAATCATATTTTTTAGCATTATTGTGCCTCATACTTCATCTGTTTATTCAAGCCGTTATAGATAAAACGAGCCGTCTATACTGCGTTAAGTCATTTTTAAAACATACCGAGTACATGCCTGTCCACATACACAGTCACGACACCAAACAACATAAATGTCGCCGTCGCTGCCATTGAACGTTTTGACAGGCGCGCGTTGCCGCAAATACCATGGCCACTGGTACAGCCTGATCCCAGACGCGTGCCAAAGCCCACTAATAACCCAGCAACGAGCAACAAGGGCAATGACGTGGTGATTTCTATATCCGGCAGTGGTCGCACCAGACTATATAGTAAAGGCGAGACGATAAGCCCTACGATAAACAGTATCTGCCACATCTCTATATTTTTGGGTTTTAGCACGCTTGACACGATACCGCTGATGCCGGCAATACGCCCAATACCCAATAGCAAAACAACAGTCGATGTCCCTAGTAGCAGACCGCCAACCAAGGATATCGGCGTAAAGGCCAGCCAATCTATTTGTATACTCATAATATTTACCTAAGCCAATTTTTATCAAAAATAAAATACATTCGTTTTACATAAATACATTATATAATAAAATATAATAAAAGGGTAAAAAAATACTGAACCCAATGATTATGGGTTCAGTATGTGATGTGAATGATGCCCAATCAGATAAATGGTGATTAGGGCATGCCTTCAGTTTAATACGAGCTATTAACTGGCCAATACTTCATCTAGCGCAGTTTCAAAGCGCTGCACTGCGCCGTCGATATCAGTCAATTTATCCAGACCAAACAGACCTAAGCGGAAGGTTTTAAAATTATCAGGCTCGCCGACTTTGAGCGGCACACCAGAGGCGATCTGTACGCCAGCCGCCGCAAACGCCGCGCCTTTATGCATGTCATCACGGTCAGTATACGAGACGACCACGCCTGGTGCTTGATAGCCTTCTGCTGCCACGCTCGCAATCCCTTTGGCTTCGAGCACTTGACGAATGCGCTTACCCAGCTCCCACTGCGCCTCACATAACTGATCAAAGCCGATTTTTTTGGCTTCATTGACGGTGTCGCGGAACTGACGCAAGCTGTCAGTGGGCATCGTCGCATGATAAGCATGGCCGCCGTTTTCATAGGCGCGCATGATATTTAGCCATTGTTTTAGATCAATACTAAAGCTGTCCGACTCGGTGTTGTCTACTTTTTGTACAGCCGCCTCACTTAGCATGACCAGTCCTGCGCCTGGGGTGCTGCTCCAGCCTTTTTGTGGGGCGCTGATCAGCACATCGATGCCCAAGTCTTTCATATCAAGCCAGACACACCCTGAGGCGATACAGTCAATGACCAGCAAGCCACCAACGCTATGGACCGCCTCGGCCAATGCCTTGATATAGTCTGCTGATAAGATAATGCCTGATGAGGTTTCGACATGCGGGGCAAACACCATGGCAGGCTTGGTTTCTTTAATTTTAGCGACTGCGTCTTCGATCGCGACAGGGGCGAACGGCTTTGGCGTATCGCCGTCTTCGCGGTGTGCTGTCAGTACCGTTGATGACTTAGCGATTTTGCTTTTGTCTAAAATTTGCGTCCAACGATAACTAAACCAGCCGTTACGAATGATCAAGCAGTCTTCATCATTGGCCAGCTGACGCGCCACAGCCTCCATACCATAAGTACCAGAGCCAGGAACGATGGCGACCGCATCGGCATTATAAACAGATTTTAGGTCAGCAGATAAGTCGTTCATGACTTGCTGAAAGGCTTTTGACATATGGTTTAGGGCGCGGTCAGTATAGACCACGGAGTATTCTAGTAGGCCGTTTGGATCAATATCTTGACGTAAGGCAGTCATGGGATGCTCCTTGCTCGTTGTCGGATTTTTGGATGGGTATAACCTGTGTTTTTCGCCCCATTGATTATAGGGGGTAATCTACCAAAAAACCAACCCGTGTTTAGTGAACGGGCGAGTAAGACATTTAGCGGCGGCGGTGGGCGTCTTGGAGTCCAGAGACCACAAAATCTAGCAGCTCACTGTCGCCTTGGCGGGCGGCTTTGCGCATGAGCTTAGATGGTGCGTGGGTCAGCGTTTGGGTAAGTCGACGTGACAGCTCGGTGAGGATATCTTCGGGATCGGCATTGTCTTGCTGTAGCTTGGCGATAGAGGCCTGTAGCAGCTTGTCCACCTGATCATGAGTACGGGCACGGTACTGCTGGATGTCTTTACCAACTTGACGGACCTGAAAACGGCGATCCATCTCAACAACCAGCTGACTGACCAGCAACTCAGCATCGACAGCCGCCTGCCTGCGCTGCTCGATGTTGCCTGCAATCACATGCTGCAAATCATCGACCGAGTACAGATATACATCATCGATACGGCCGATGGTCGAGTCGATGTCGCGCGGTACTGCCAAGTCGATCATCAGCATCGGCTGATAACGACGGCGCTTGAGTGCCTGTAGCGTCATGGTTTTATCGATGAGTACATCCATACTGCCACTACAGCTACTGACAATATCGGCCTCACCCAACACTTGTGGCAGCTCCGCAAGTGCTCTGACCTCGACGCGGCGATTGGGATGGTGCAATTCGGCCGCCAAGGCTTCGGCGCGCTCAGGATTGCGATTGCAGATAATCACTCGCCCCACACCCAGCCCTGCGATATGCGTCGCCACTAAGCGGTTCATCTCTCCTGCGGCAACGACCAATAGCGTCCGACTGGGCAAATCATCAAATATCTGCGTGACCAGCTTGGCTGCAGCAAAGCTAAGCGATACCGCTTGCGCGCCTACTTTGGTCTCATTTCGCACGCGTTTGGCCGCGGCAAAGACCTGATCGACAATCCAGCTGAGCTGATTACTCAAGACCTTTTGGTCTTGTGCCAAATGGACGGCGCGTTTGATTTGACCAAGGATTTGCGGCTCACCCAAGATCATCGAGTCCAAACCTGCAGCCACTCGCAGCCAATGCGTCAGAGCATGAGTATCACGGTGCACGTATAGATGAGGCTCAATCTCGGCCAGTGGCAGCTGTTTAAACTCAGCCAGCCATGTTTTTATCTTGATGATATGAGCGCTGATGGCGGCGGCCGATAGAGTGGTGCTGCTAGTTGTGGCGGCGTTGGTTGCAGACTGGGCAGGCTCGCTTTCTACAGGCTGCGGTACCAGTGCATAAATCTCGGTACGGTTACAGGTCGAGACGATCACGCTGCCATCGGTAAAGGCCTCTAACTGCTCGAGTGCGACATTCACATCGTCACCAACAAGCGCCAAGCGCTCTCGTAGAGCGACTGGTGCGGTTTTGTGATTGACCCCAATGACCACTAATCTCATTATTGATAGACCATAAACATGACGCTCACCTGCCAGCCATACGGTGTTTTGATTCTTTATATAAACCAATTCTTATATAGTCGACTCTAAATAAAACAGATACATTGTATTTCAACACGAAACTGTATCGCTTTTATCCTAAACTCACTATATATAATATATAAACAAAAAATACCGTTTGCGACGACAGCGCTAAAAGGAAGAGCTTAAAATCGCCTATTATATCATTATTACCAGCGTTAATTAACACTCACCCACTTCGGATGAGTATTTGCTTGTATCTGGGCACTTGCCCGACAAATCAACCACCTAGGCGACTTTTATGACTGATATCATTACATGACGCCCTGCATCTGTGCTTGTGCGCTGTTTGAGTAACACGGCTGCTATTGTTTATCTTGTCATTCTACTCTTATAATGTTTGACAGGCGCTTTCATCTGAGTATTACTTTAAGTTTTTATCTCAGCCTGCATCATTGAAAACGCACCTTAACCTGACGAACCACCCCTTATTAAACGCTACCTATGGATTAGGCAGTCACTATCGGGCGAACACAGCTATTTATGATTTTTTTTGGGTCATTATTTCGGGCACCGCCAGCACTTGATGAGCGGTCGAGCCTACGCGCTTTATTAAACCTCATTATAGAGCGCTTGTGCCAACGCTATCGGCTAACGCTATCGTTGGCTGTTTGCCTGTGTCTATCTGCCCCTGTGCATGCCAGTGCTATCGATATCTCAGCGAAGGCAGAAAACCAGCAAAACAGCGTCAGCACCCTTACGAGCGCCGCGATACCCAGCGCCGGCGAAAGGCTGCCAGAGACTGTCGATGTGCAGCGCTTGGCTCCTGCTAGCATCTGGCAGCCTGAGCTAAACGAGCCAAGCTTGTACGCACTTTTGGCGGCGGAGTTTGCCGCTGATCGCGATGACAAACAACGCGCCGTCGCCATTTATAAACAGCAGTCATTCAAAAAAGATGCCACCGCTGTCTTTGAGCGGGCGCTGAGCTTATCTTTACAAAACGAGAGTGTGGGCGACTCGTTACAATTTGCCAAAACGTGGCAAGAACAAAACCCCGATCACGTGCCTGCTTGGTTTTATGTCGCGCACTTGGCACTACGCGCACACGATTACGTCTTGGCAGGCGAGACACTAAACCGCATCCTACGCTACGACCCACGCGCCGACTTAAGCGAGATATTAATCGGTATTTATCCCAATACCGATGCTGACAAACGCGACCTACTCGCCGCGCTTCAGCCGCTCGATAGCAAGCAAAATGCGTCTTTATCGGTACTAAAGGCAGGCCTGCTCTATCAATTTAATGAGCCTGAGATTGCTATTGTACATATCAACCGTGCGCTGGCACGCCAGCCTGATTATGTGCCTTTTATTACCCTAAAAGCAGATATCTTACGTAAAATCGTCACCGCCGAAACCGTGGTCAATTACCTTAGCCAAGCGCGCTTGCGCAACCCTGATAGCAAGAGTCTGTACCTGTACGAGATTCGCTATTTACTGGACTTAAAACAAAGCCAAGAGGCGTGGCAATTATTGCTACAAGCGCACGAGCGCTTTCGTGAGGATGCGGAGATTACCTTGCTTGCCGCCTTGGTCAGTCTGGATATCGAAGAGTACCGCAGCGCTGATGAGCTGCTAAATATACTCGCCAAATCTCCGGCTTATCTCGATCGGGCCTATTACTATCTGGGCATCAGTGCTGAGCGTCAGCAGCGCTTTGAGCAAGCCAAACACTATCTCAATGCAGTGATGCAAGAGGACTTGGTATTGGAGGCACGTCGAAAGGTGGTGGCGTTTGAGCTACTTGATGACAATGTCGCTGCCGCCATCAGCACCCTAGAAAAACTACGCAAACAATTTAGCGTCTTTGCCCCTGACACTTATGTCATGCAGGCCGATATTTTATGGCAACAAAACGAGCCGGATGAAGCGCTACAGCTGTTGACTCGGGCGGCGCGTAAATACCCTGACAATGAGATGCTATTGTTTGCCCGCGCTCAGCTCCTCGATGATAAAAACGACTATATCGTCAAACGCACCTTACTCAATCACCTGCGCGCGCTCGATCCGAGCAATCTGGCCTATCAGCTAAGTTACGCCCAGCTGCTCTTGGCCAATGAGCCAAACTCTGAGCAAGGCTTGGCCTTGGCAACCGACATCATCCAGATTCGTTATGATGATCCGCGCTACGACAACGAGCTGCACTTGCAAGCGCTCAACATATTGGCAAGTAACGCCTTAACCAATCAACGCTATCAGCAAGTCATCGACTATCTACAGACCCCTTATGATGTCTTTCCGACCTTGCGCTCAGGCACGCTGTTGCTACGCGCTTATCAAGGCCTGGGCGATAACGCCAAAGTCGAGGCTTTGCTTGCCGACTTGCAGCAGCGCTTTTCATTTGGTCAGCATAATATCAGCGACCGCATACAACTGTATTAGAGTCTGTGCAAAAGCGGGGTGCGGGGTACCGGTTACAAGGCGCTTATAAGAAGCTAACAGCCGCGTATAAGCGAGTAACAAATAGCACTTAAGCTAATATCTTTGTTCATCTTTCTATTTTTGAGAAACTACCATGTCAGCATCAATCACCTTTTATAAACCAAATAAATTAGCTCTGTTCACCGCTATGACTGCAGCGATGGTCATTACCTCTGGCTGTCAGTCTCTAAAGACTGCCAATACTAGCCATCAATCAGGCACCATGATACAAGGTCAAAACAGCGAGCAGCCAAGCAAGCTTGAGCGCTTTAATATCACCGGCAAGATTGGTGTGACGACGCCTGCCAGTGACAGCAGCGGCGCGCAAGGTGGCAGTGCGTTTTATGCATGGGGCCAACAAGACGATCGATTTGCCATTGAGCTGATTGGCGCACTCGGTATTGGCAAAACCAATATTGAATACGATGGTCAGACAGCCACCTTGGTCAGCGAAAAAACCGGTACTTTGACCGCTGATGATCCTGAGACCCTGCTAAAAAAAGCCACAGGCTGGCAAGCACCCATCTCGCAAATGCCCTACTGGATATCTGGTCGCCCTGCGCCCTCAGACAGCGCGCCCAAGCTCGATGCACAAAACCGCCTGATCAGCTCGGTCAATGGTGAGTGGACAGCCAGCTTTACTTATAAAGGTACGGATAAGCTACCTAGTAAAATCAGCGCAGTGCAGCCACAAGGCAACAAGGTTGTCATGACGATTAATCATTAATCCATCAGATACCAACAACGGATCGCCTTTCAAAAGCTATCATTGCTCATTAACATAGCTTTTTATGACTGTACCCTATAATGAAAGAACATGACTGAAAACATATGATTGAAAACATAGCGGCATCATCTGCTTCTACGATGACTCGTCTCTCACCTGCCAAGCTCAATTTGTTCTTGCACATCACTGGCAAGCGCGCTGATGGCTATCATAATCTGCAAACGGTTTTTCGCCTGCTTGATTGGGGCGATTATTTGCACTTCTCACTTGTAGATGGCCTAGTAGATATCGATAACGCTTTAGCGATCGATCAGCTATGTGAGCGACTATTAAGACTGACAGGCGCAGAAGCCATCACCAGCCATGTCACGGACAATTTGATCTTTCAGGCGGCCCGCGCTTTATTGGCCGCGGCCATAGCATCAAACAAGCTACCCAAGCAGCTTGCGCCAGTGACGATTGAGCTGGACAAACACTTACCCATGGGCGCAGGGCTGGGCGGTGGTTCCTCTAATGCGGCGGCGACACTGCTGGCACTTAATGAGATATGGGCGTTTAACTTTACCCAAGATGCACTGATAAACATCGGTGCGACAGTGGGCGCGGATGTGCCGATTTTTATCTTTGGTCAGGACGCGATTGCGCAGGGCATTGGCGAGCAATTAACACCGATAGCACTACCAGATCAGCAGTATTTGGTTTTGACGCCGACGGCGCATGTCAGCACCGCTGAGCTGTTTGCCCATCCTAAGTTGCAGCGTGATATCGCGGCAATATCAATTGAGACGATGAAAAACCAGTCCAACTCTTATGTGCAATATTTACAGATGCCTTATCACAATGTCTTCACGCCTGTCGTCACCGGCCTCGCCCCTGCCGTCGATGACGCATTACAATATTTACAAAGCTTAGAGACGGTAGCACGTAGCACAGCACGGATGACCGGTTCTGGTAGTGTGGTGTTTTTGCCATTGGATGCCAGTATTGCTACCGATAAAGCATTGATAAAAAAGTGGCTGGCAAATGCGCCTTGCCCTGCTTACTTGGTAGATAACTTATAATGGCGCTATCAGAGTACAGGCTGCATCCTAAAAACAGCGGCTTTCCTATATCTACTAGGGCGGCTGATATAAATGCTCCTTGCGTGCTACGCCGTTGGAGGCGGTGCAACTGTATTTAAAAAACTATCACAACAGCACGTCAGAAAAATTTATACCGGTTCCGCGTTAATATATAATGTATCTGCGTTATTTAGAATCGACTATATAAGAAATCGAGTGCAAAAAATTTTGAATAATTGCCAGAAAAAGGCGCAAATGACTTGCAAAATCCAAAAATTTACTTATAATAGGTCGCCACAATAGGGGTATAGCCAAGTTGGTAAGGCATCAGGTTTTGATCCTGACATCCGTTGGTTCGAGTCCAGCTACCCCTGCCATTTTTAGTTTGGATTGCTAGTGATAGCAATTGACAACACCTTCCCAATTTCGGTATAGTTCGCAATGAACACCGCTAGGGAACGCCGTCTTAGACGGTTGATAGGTAGCGACGCCTAGCTAATACTTTGTTAGCATTCAGCGCTCGTCCTGCCTAGACATTACAGGGGTATAGCCAAGTTGGTAAGGCATCAGGTTTTGATCCTGACATCCGTTGGTTCGAGTCCAGCTACCCCTGCCATTTTTTACTATCTTAGTAGTCTATAATTACTTTCACCACTCTTTTCTTTATTTGGGCAGTTAGACACTGCTTAGTGGTCGCTGCTTGAGTCAATAAATAGGACTTCAGTCATGCCTTATTTGGCAATTTTTACGGGCAACGCCCATCCAGAACTTGCGAAAACCGTCGCCGACCACCTACACATTCCTCTTGGTAAAGCTGACATCACGCGTTTTTCTGATGGCGAAATTGCCGTGGAAATCAAAGAGCACGTGCGCGGTAAAGACGTATTTATCATGCAGCCGACTTGTGCACCGACCAACGACAATTTGATGGAAATCATGATGATGGCGGATGCGCTTCGTCGCTCTAGTGCGGGCCGTATCACAGCAGTGATGCCGTACTTTGGTTATGCCCGTCAAGACCGTCGTCCACGCTCAGCTCGCGTTCCTATTTCAGCCAAAGTCGTCGCCGATATGCTAAATATCGTCAGTATCGACCGCGTCATGACCGTAGATTTGCACTCAGATCAGATTCAGGGTTTCTTTGACATCCCTGTAGACAACATCTACGGCACCCCTGTCCTGTTAAATGACCTACAAAAACAAGACTACGACAACATCATGGTGGTATCTCCTGACGTTGGTGGTGTGGTACGTGCTCGTGCGATGGCCAAACAATTGGGCGATACCGACATGGCGATTATCGATAAACGCCGTGCCCGTGCCAATGAGTCGCAAGTGATGCACATCATCGGTGATGTGCGTGATCGTGACTGCGTCATCGTTGATGATATGGTCGATACCGCAGGCACCCTATGCAAAGCCGCTGAAGCATTAAAAGAGAACGGCGCGCGCCGCGTCTTGGCTTACATCACCCACCCTGTACTATCGGGTAATGCGCTAAAAAACATCTCTGAGTCAGCCCTAGATGAAGTGGTCGTGACTGATACCATTCCATTGTCTCCTGCTGCTCAATCTTGTAGCAAAATCCGCCAAGTCAGCATCGCACCGATGCTGGCTGAGAGCTTACGCCGCATCAACAACGAAGAGTCTATCAGCGCCATGTTTGACGCCTAACGACTTCTGTGTCAGTGGCGGTTTACACATACAGCCACACAGACACCTGATATACAAAAAACAGCGCCATATTCGATAATGTGGCGCTGTTTTTTTATGTGCGCATTTTGCGTAGGTCTTTATTATTACTACAAAACCACGTATAATGCGCGCCTGTGCCGACCGTTTGTGTGATTTTCGATGGTTGGCATCTTCAAAAGTGCTGATCACACTTGCCGATAGGTTTTTGCTGATATTTGTCAGTAAACAATGACGGCAAGCATATTGCTCTGTTTCTTGGTTGTCAGCGTCATTGATGACCGGTCATCGAGCTTTCATCACGTATTAGTGGATTGGTCGCAAATCCACTTTTTTATGACCAGACACTTCATTTATCTTTTTATAGGATTATATCCATGAGTATTAATCATTTCGAACTAAGTGCAGTTGCCCGTTCTGCAGAACAGCAAGGTAAAGGTGCGAGCCGCCGCCTACGTAAGCAGAACCTAGTACCTGCTATCATCTATGGTGGTGACGAAGAGCCAACTGCGGTTTCTATCAAAATCAATGAGCTGGTTAAGTCTCTTGAATTTGAAGCGTTTTTCTCACACATCTTGACGCTAAATGTCGATGGCGAAGCGCATCAGGTCGTTATCAAAGACCTACAACGCCATCCAGCTAAAGGCTTCCCAATGCATGCTGATTTCCAGCGCATTGTAAAAGGTCATAAGATCAACATGAATGTTCCTGTGCATTTCACTGGCCGTGAAGAAGCACCAGGTACCAAAGCTGGCGGTATCTTGTCTACCCTAGTGTCTGACATCGAAATTGTTTGCCTACCATCACAACTACCTGAGTACCTAGAAGTTGACGTATCAGGCATGGAAATCGGCGATCTATTCCGTCTATCAGATATCAAACTACCAGAAGGCGTTATCATCTTCGAACTTGATATGGAAGATGCACACGACCGTACTATCGTTAACATGCAGCCACCAACGGTTGAAGAAGTTGACGAAGATGCTGACGAAGTTGATGCAGCTGACGTACCTGCGACCGAGCAAGGCGCTGAAAACAAAGACGGCGAATAATAAACGGCCGCTAGGTCGTGGCACTATGCCCTCGACCTGCTGATAGGTTCGTTTCGTCAAAAAAACAGCAGGTGATGAATATCTCCTGCTGTTTTTGTAAGTAGGGTTTGAGCATCACATTGCTAACAAGCATAAACGATAGCACGATCAACCTTACACTCATTTATCACATTTAAGCAGGATGTTTTTATGGCCATAAAGCTTATTGTCGGTCTTGGTAATCCCGGTCATCAGTATATGTTTACGCGTCATAATGCAGGGTTTTGGTTTGTCTATCATTTGGCGCAGCAGTTCAATATCGCCCTTTCTCCTGACAAAAAATTTCATGGAATAACGGGACGCGGACAGATTCATGGCACTGATGTACGCTTGCTGATGCCATCAACCTTTATGAACAAGTCGGGTCAATCAGTGGTTCCGATGGTCAACTTTTATGGCATCGACAACGATGAGCTGTTGATCGCGCACGACGAGCTGGATATTCCAGCGGGTAGTATCAAGCTCAAAACCAATGGCGGCCACGGCGGCCATAACGGTCTGCGTGACATCACTCCGCATATCGGCAACGACTTTCATCGACTGCGTATCGGTATTGGGCATCCAGGTCACAAATCAAAGGTCAGTGGACATGTCCTCTCAAAGGCCTCACCTGATGAGCAGATTGCCATCGACAGTGCTCTGAGCGGCGCATTTGATGCGTTGCCATTACTGTTAGGCGGTGATATCGAAAAAGCCCGTTCACAAATCAATGGTTTTAAACTGCCTGAATCATAACGGCCAGACCTTTACCGCTGGGCTTGTTACGTCATACTTTATAGTAGTCTTTTATTTTGGCAAAATCGTCCCCACTAACATGATGATTTCGTTCATTAATCTTTGTTACGCTAAGGAAGCAACTTATGCTACTTAATATGCTTAAATGCAAATTACATCGTGCCCGCGTCACTCATGCCGAGCTGCACTACGAAGGCTCATGCGGTATCGATGGTGATTTATTGGACCTCGCCGGTCTGCGCGAAAACGAATCAATCGACATCTATAATGTCACCAATGGCAAGCGTTTTCGCACTTATGCGATTCGCGCCGAAGCAGGCTCTGGTATCATCTCATTAAATGGTGCGGCTGCTCATATGGCAGACTTAGGCGATATCGTCATTATCTGTGCTTATGCACACTTTGATGAAGCAGAAGCTGCGACCCACCAGCCAAAATTGGTCTACTGCAACGAAGACAATACGGTAAAAGACACTGCCAATATCATCCCTGTGCAAGTGGCTTAAGCGTCTGACGGTCTAAGCGCTGCCGCCTAAGAGCAATATCCGGCGTTACCGCTGTCCGTCGTCAGGGCATATACATGATTATCGTACACAAAAGCTGACTCTACAGAGGATTCAGCTTTTTTTGTGCCATTTTTATCGGGCACATTTATATTTTTACTCAAACTTAAAGACGGGCAGCGCTGGACAATATTTGCCAGCTACTTTATAGAAAAACCTAGTTTTAACGGTTTGACAGGGTTTGGCGTGTTTTTTGAGTTTGGTGTCATGATTCATTGATAAGGAAAGACACTGATGTGGTTGGCAATTATTGCTGTATTGATCGGCTTGGCGATTTTGGTATGGAGTGCAGACGTTTTTATTGATGGTGCTACGGCACTGGCAAAAAAACTCAATGTGCCCAGTTTTTTGATTGGGGTTATTATTTTGGGTCTTGGCACCTCTGCACCCGAAATGGTGGTGTCGGTACTGGCCGCCTTGGAAGGCAGTCCGGAGCTGGCGCTGGGTAATGCCTATGGCTCAAATATCATCAATATCGCCTTGGTACTGGGCGCAACTGCCTTAGTAAGCCCCATAATCATCCATAAAGGCATCATAAAACGCGATCTGCCAATATTACTCATCATTACTGCTTTGGCCGCGTGGCAGCTGCGTGACGGGCAGCTGAGTATCGTTGACGGACTGGTACTCTTAGCACTATTGGTCGTGGTCTTGGGCATCCAAATCGTGCTGAGCTTACGAGAAGGCAGCTCACATAAGGTCGATGATATCGATGATAATAAAATTATAGAGCACAGCATAGCAGATAACGCACTGAGCGCAGCAGATAATGAGCCAAGCTTGCTACGTGGTTTGTGGGCGTTGTTCCTTGGACTGACCATGCTGGTGGCCAGCTCACGCGCCATCGTCTGGGGCGCAGTAGAGTTGGCGACACTATGGGGATTGAGCGAGCTGATTATTGGTCTGACCATCGTCGCCGTCGGCACGTCTTTGCCTGAGCTGGTGGCCAGCCTATCAGCGGCGCGCAAAGGCGAGCATGATATGGCACTGGGCAACATCATCGGCTCTAATATTTTCAACACTTTAGGCGTGGTGGGTCTGGCAGCAGTCATCGCTCCGATTAGCGCCAGTCCGATTATTTTGTCGCGTGACGTGCTGGCGATGAGTGCGATTACGCTGTTACTTGTCGTGCTGTGCGGCGCCGCTTTTATCAGACACCGCCCCTTTGGCCGAGGCTCAGGTGCGGCGTTGATGCTGTTTTTTGTCGGCTACACACTGTGGCTGATGCAAACCGTCAATATGTAGAGATAAGATGAGATTGAGGTAGCTGTGCTAACAGCCAGCGCTTTATCACTCCTGTATGATAAGCGGTACAAATGACGCTTATCATACAAATTCACAGTCATTGATTTTTTTTACGATTTTTAAAACCGCGCCACAGTCCCTCATGCGCCACCTTTGGCATCTTAAGAGTAATGGAGTTTGAGAGCATATCTTGTACGGCAAGACCACGGCGATTAAACAAACAAAACACATAATTAAAAATTAAGCCCAAGAACGCACTGGTTAGCATAATCGTACGCGAACCACCGATCAGGCTACCGATGACACCAAACAGCAACGGCATCAAACAAGCCGCCAATATGCGTTTGAACGACTGTCCCCAAGTCAATAAATGCCCTGCATTGTTGACGGTCTTTAGCCGCCACGTCTGCATGCCAAGGGTCTGTCCGCCGCGCCGCCAAAATATCCCATAAAACGCCACCAAGGTCAAAACAAAGGCCGGCGTCATGACAAGGTTTTGATACCAAGTCGGTAGCGACTGCGCTTGCGACGATTCGGTGCCGGTTTCCATGGTCAGCAAAGTACCAATCACCGTCAACATCGTACCGACCAAAAACAACAGCGCCAAAATCAGCATACCATCATACAAAATCGCCACCACCCGAGTTAAGGGTTTGGCAATGCTAGGCGCCTCATTTGGGTCTTGCTGCACAGGCGCGCCGGACGAAGATGAGTTGGGCGCAGAGGGTTTGGGCGCAGTTTTTGGCCGGCGTTTGGGTAAACTTTTTGACATGGTACAAGCTCATAGCAAGCAGTGAATAGTAGCGCTATTGTACCGTAATTCAAACGCTTATCGTACCATTGATGATTAAAGACATATGCGCCATGTGCTACTGCTATGTATTGTGCGCAAATGATAGATATAAAAAAGACAGACACAAAAAAATCGCCAAAGTGTCATAAGACAGGCGATTATTTTAGGTTGTGCTTAAATCTTAATAAGATAAGCTAGTATGCAAATGGTGCGCCTGGAGAGATTCGAACTCCCGACCCCTTAGTTCGTAGCCAAGTGCTCTATCCAACTGAGCTACAGGCGCGTATTTTGCATATCATTCACTACAGTGTTTAATAACAATTGCAGTAAATTAGGTTGGTCATTATATAGATAATATCGCTTGTGTCAACTGATTTTTTAAGATAATTTCAAATTATTTTTGAAGTCATCGCTAAAAAATCATTTATCGTCGATATACTGCGTTAGCACTATTATAACAACAAAATAAATGGCGGTGAAGGAGGGATTCGAACCCTCGATACGCTTACACGTATGGTTCCTTAGCAGGGAACTGGTTTCAGCCACTCACCCACTTCACCGAACGAAGTAAGACACTCATAATACTGTTCAAAAACAGCCTTACAAATACAGTATCGATGCTAACGATACGTCTTATGTCGTGGGCGAGTATTATAACAAAGCCAAAACGAATTGCAAGCCTTGTCGGCATATTTAATCTCGCTTTTATGATAATTATTGATTTAAATGCTTTTATCGCTCATTGTGACCAACAATACTGTCCAAATCTACACATCAGATACTCCCTATCCCTATGGCTACAATAGGCTGGTTTGTTTGAATGAACCACCTGCCATAATTACAATCTATACAACACAAAACTGGCACTTTTTATGTCTGTATAGTTAGCTGAATATAAAACTGTTATGGAGTTAAACGCGCTACTGGTATAAATTTTACTTGCGTGCTGCGTTCCCAGAGGCTGCGCAAAATTCATCCCAGTAGCGCTATGACATTTTTAGAGTGTATCGACTATAGAACGCTACTTATTTAAAACAGGTTAACGCTATGCTGACGCTGGCTTTTTGCTTATTGGCTGGCTATAGTATTTATCAGTTTTCTGATCGCTCTTATAAATAAAAGGATATGTTATGCGACCCGTGGTACTGTGTTTTTCAGGATTGGACCCCTCAGGCGGTGCTGGGCTACAAGCAGATATCGAGGCCATCGGCCAAGCCGGCGCCCATGCCGCCATCGCTTGTACCGCCATCACCATCCAAAGCTCGCAGCAGGTGTTTGGGTTCGAGGCGTGCGCCGCCAGTTTGGTCAAAGATCAAGCCGGCGCCGTGCTCGAAGATCTGCCGGTCCGTGCCATAAAATCCGGCATGCTTGGCACCACTGACAATATCGCCATGCTCACAGAGCTGTTTGCCAAGCAAATCATCGACGCCGATACGCCTTTTGTCTTGGACCCTGTGCTGGTTGCCAATAGCGGCGGCAGCTTGGGCGACGAGCAGACCTTGGTCACCGCCTTTCGCAAGCTACTCCCCTACGCCACCTTAATCACACCCAATACGCATGAGCTGCGTGCGCTAAGCGGCGAGCAAGACCTACATGTCGCTGCACAAAAACTGTGTGGGCAAGGCACCCATGCCGTCCTGGTAAAAACCTCTCATGACTTCGACAGCGGCGATATCGAGCAGTATCTGTATATCAATGGTGAGATGGTACATCAGAGTATCTTGCCGCGCCTAAAAGGCGAGTTTCATGGCTCTGGCTGCTCACTTGCCAGCTTTATCGCTGGCCGCTTAGCCATGGGCGATGCGCTGATTGACGCCGTCAAAGCGGCAGATAATTGGATCACTCAGACGCTACGCGCCGCTGACGTCCCGCACCCTGACGATGACGCCGCCCAATTGATACCCAATCGTTTTGTCAATTATTCACCTATCCAATAAATATATACAAAAAGGGCGCTCTATATCGATAGAGCGCCCTTTACTCAGGCTAATTAACAGCGCAGCGCCCTAGTGTTAGCCCAACATTGGCATAAAGCTGGCGGCCAAACCACCGATGAATATCTCGAGTAAATAAAACGCCAAAAAAGCCACCATCGGCGACAAATCAAGCATGCCTAAGTTTGGCGTGATGCGGCGAAACGGCGCCAAAATAGGCTCGGCCAGACCGATGATAATACCGATAATCGGATGCTGAGACTGGGTAAACACCACAATCCAGCTGACGATAATAGAGCCGATGACCAAGTAGCGACACATACGCAAAAAGTCTAATAATAAGCTGGTAGTGCCCGTAAAAAACAACGGCACCGGCGCAATGCCTTTATGCGTTAAGGCAGCTTTGCCAGAGATATCAATCAGACGAATCAAAAACATCAGTACAATGGCAGCGATGCTGATACGGCCTTGCGCGACGGTCGGAAAAATACGCCCAAACACATCGACGATATGGGTCGCTTTATAGGCAGGGGCTATCATGGGGTTACGAGCATCCATACCAGCGAACTGCAGCATAAAACGAATAAACACCAACATCATGGCGAAAGTGGTGACCAAATCAAAGATTTGAAATAACATGTTGTTCATGAAGCGCTACTCAATGTGACGTTATTAACGGATTTTAAGAAGACGAATGTCTTTATCAGGCGTTTTTTGATTATAAGTGAGATATGCCATCATGCATGACATATCCCAAGATAGATAACAGCAGTCAGCGATTATTTACTCATCTCTTCGCTCAGCGCTTGGCTGCGATCGTAGCAGGCTTGCATGGCTTCAATGATTTGACGACCAATCTCGTTGGCTTGCATAGACTCGACGGCCGCTTGCGTCGTACCATTTGGCGAGGTGACCTTACGGCGCAGCTCGGCTGGTGCGTCATCACTATTCATCGCCATTTTTGCCGCGCCTAGCATGGTCTGCATGGCCAGTGCTGATGCTTGCTCTTTATCCAACCCCAACGCGACTGCACCATCAACCATCGACTCGATAAAGTAAAACATATAAGCAGGCGCCGAGCCTGAAACGGCCGTGACCGCATGCATATGTGTTTCATCATCGACCCACATGACTAGCCCTGAAGCTTCCATCACCGCCGTTGCCAATTGCTTTTGTTCTGCAGAGATAGCGTCTGTACCATATAGACCAGTCGCACCCATCTGAATCATCGCTGGTGTGTTTGGCATCGCGCGCACGATATTGCTATAGCCGCCGAGCATGTCTGTCAATAAAGCCGTCGACAGACCTGCCGCGACCGAAATCACCAGTTGCTGATCTAGCGCATCGGCAAAGCCGCTCACTACCGCTTTCATCACTTGCGGCTTGACGGCCAATACCACGATGTCAGCACCGATAACAGCAGCTGTGGCATCGGCGGTTGGGTCAACAGCGTTTAGTCCTTTAGCAGATAGCTGCTCGCGCACCTCGCTACTAGGGTCGGCGACTGTAATCAAGCTTGGCTCCACACCGCAGCTGACAAGCCCACTAATCAGAGCCTGCGCCATGTTGCCGCCGCCGATAAAGCTGATTTTTTTATTATCTAATACTGACATACTTGTCTCCTACGCGAAAATCCAAAAGTATTCAAACTAACATACTGCTAGGGAAAATGACACTCAGTTTACCATACTGCTACTGGCATCGTTTGATAAATTCAGCGGCTTACTCGCCCGCTTGTTGCCTCATTGACTGATAGAGTTATCGCCTCTATTTGGACGGATTTTGGCGCCGCTTTGGTATTGCTGGCTTTGTTGTCTAGCGCGATTTTTGTATCATAATCTGACTGATGATGCCCTCAGCTACCTCATCAAGCACCGCTGAGTGATTACTCTCTACGCGCATGATACCTGTGTGCAATATCCAACAATCAAAAGGCGACAGCAATAAAATAGGCACGGCAGCTGCGTTTTCGATCAGATCGTCTTGCCCGTCTTTTGAATGGCTAACGGCGACGCTTACTATCACCAAGCTTTCACGCAGCCATACTGGTATACCCAGCGTTTGGTATAGTTTTTTGCCCGCTTGTGGTCGCGGCATGGACACCGTGCGCACACGCTGCTGCCGCGCTAACGGTGCAAACGAGAGACGCATTGCACCCTGATGGTTAAGCTTATTTCTTAGCGTGTCTTTGCTTAACGTGTCCTTACTGAACGTAGCACTGCTTCTTCTATCACCACCCAATAAAGCAGCCAAAGCATGAGGCCAAATCTTGGCTTGCCAAACGAAATGTGTGTCACTGCGTAATGTCATCAAGATAGGCTGCGGTCTGATAGTAGGTGTACTAGCCATCTCAGCTGTCAGATCAGAGATTACATGCTCCACCTTACCCAGCGGTAATGTCAGCCAATCCAGCCAGTCGCTACTTATACGATACAGTCGCTGACGATAACGGCGAATGACGTAAGACTGTAGACCCGCTTGCCAAAAAAGCGCGGTTTGGTGATTAGAGTCCTGACGCCGGCTAAGGTCGAACACCTCATCTACCAGCTGCTTTGTGGGTGGTAAGGGCTCATCTTGAGTAAGCCAATGATGCAGCAATTGGCGCTGACGGTATGGCGGCAGTGTGTTTAGCGCTGCTATATCTAGTACCCGCTGGGCGGACGCGAGCTGCAAATCACTGACTGCTACCCGCTGCAGATCCGCTATTGCCTGATCATTGAGGATGGATTGCGCGTCACTTAATAGCTGGGCGCTACGGGCGATATTATCAATGACGTTTGGGTTGTACGTGGCCAAAACTGGCATGACATCGCGGCGCAGACCACTACGGACATTGTCCCCTGCCTCATTGGTTGGGTCATCAATATAGGGGAGTTGTAGACGCTGCGCATAACGGCTGATCGTACTACGTTTGGCGGTCAACCATGGCCGCCATAGTGCGTTGCGCCGTCCACCTTGTGTCTGCGTGCGCCACGGCTGCATCCCTGATAACCCATTGACCCCAGCGCCTTGTATCAGCCGCATCAGTATCGTTTCGGCTTGGTCATCAGCGTGATGCGCAAGCAGCAGTACATCGTCGGTGTTGAGTACGGCGCGCATCACCTCATAGCGGGCGTGCCGTGCTGCCTGCTCGTCTTGACCTTTGACCTGTGCGCGCAAGATTTGGCAAGGCAGATTTTGCGCGGTGGCCCAACGCGCGATGTGCTGCGCCCAGACGCTGCTATCTGCTTGCAGGCCATGATCGACGTGCAGCAACTGCGGCAAAAACGGCAAGCGGCCGTGATGATATAGCTGGACACACAGCGCCGCCAGCGCTAAAGAGTCTCGCCCACCACTACAGGCCAGCCAGACACGCCGGCCATGCAGCTGCGCGCCGTATTCTATCAGACTACTCAGCAATGCCTGCGCCAAATCAGCGTCAATTGGTAGCGTCGCTATTGGCTTAATAGGAGAGGGAATAATTGCGCTACTGGTCATAATCAGCCTTGTTTATAGCAATCAAAATATCATGAGCCTTAACATATATACGTCGTATAGAAATGGTGCTGCTAATTATAGTAAAGTCCAAATACGTCAGATACATGGCGATTAAGTCGCTCAATGCAAAGTTATTTTTTAAAGGATTTAAATCGTAGTAGTTAAAAAGTAGCGGAGAATGTCTGAGCGCTTAGATGATTGGACAATTTATTGGCTCAAAATCTTATAAACCACCTCTTCTAAATCACCTATGCATAAAAAAACGCGCCATACAATGACACGTTTTTATTTTAACACTTTTATTTTGCGATATGACTCATCAACAAATCAGCAAGGCAGCATCACTTCAGAGTCAAAGGATTTGAGCTTTTCATAACGCAGCGCACAGCGGGTTTCAACATCCATCTCATTGAGCGTTTTTAATTGCTCAGTGAGCAAGGACTTTAGCGCATCCATGACAGGCTGCGGCTGGACGTGCGCGCCCTCACCTTCCTCAATGACCGCATCAATCAGACCCATTTGATGCAGGTTTACCGCATTTAGCTTTAACGCTTCACTGGCGTCTTGAGCTTTTTCGGCAGTCTTCCATAAGATAGAAGCGCAGCCTTCAGGTGAGATGACCGAGTAGATACTGTTTTGTAGCATATTGACCCTGTCACCCACGCCGATGGCCAGCGCACCGCCTGAGCCGCCTTCACCGATGATGGTCACGATGATAGGAACTTGTAGACTAGAGAATACCGCGATACTCTCCGCGATGGCTTGGGCTTGGCCGCGCTCTTCTGCGCCCACTCCTGGATACGCGCCTTGGGTATCGACAAAGGTCATCACCGGAATATTAAACCGCTCGGCCATTTTTACCAAACGAATGACCTTACGGTAGCCTTCGGGGTTGGCCATACCAAAGTTATGGGCGATACGCTCACGCGTACTACGGCCACGGTGCTGACCGATGACCATCACAGGCTGACCCTCAAAACGCGCCAGACCACCCACGATGGCCTTGTCATCGGCAAACGCGCGGTCGCCATGTAATTCATCAAACTCGGTAAACAGCTGATTGACATAGTCCATAAACAATGGACGCTTGGCGTGCCGTGCAAGCTGCACACTATCCCAGACAGTGCTCATAAATGCTTCCCTTTAATAATTATACTCAATAATGTTATCGGTTTTTGATAATGAAAGTACAGTTGTAAACTCAATAGAAGCTATAGTAGCACATCTTAAATGGCATGACATTATTGTCAAAGCAGCTTTTGTTACCTAGATCTGCAAACCATCTTACTAACGATAGGGCACATGCCACCGGTAAGGCACATTGATACGTCGATGGTGTTCGTCATCTGGCATAATAATATGGTTAATTCACTTTAAAACCGATATAGTGCAGCTGGTATGAATTTTGCGTAGCCTCTGTCAGCGTAGACACAGCAAGCAAGGAAAATTTGTACCAGTTGCACGTTTATATGAGCGTATCGATTTTATTTCGAACTGACTATAATCATAAATGCTAGAGCCATCAAGCCTCTATCACGCTAAGCTTGATACCCCATTTGGCAAACTGCTCAATCTCGGTATGCAAATCTGGCAACAAAAACGCATAGTGCTCACTACTATCGGCAACCGTGATCTGCCAGCAGTGCTCATCGACGACAGCGAGCTGTAATGCTGGTAGCTCATGGTCGCTGCGGCTGTGATGCGCCAATACGGCCAAGCGCAGGAGCAAGCACAGATAGACCAACTGGTTGCCGCCGATGGTACAGGTCTGCTCCAACATATCGGCTTTTAGCTTACGGCGGTGATTGAGCATCAGCTGCGCCATGCGCTTTTGGTCGACCTGTGAAAACCCCGGAATATCTGAGTGCTCAAGCAAATAAGCACTGTGCTTATGGTAGCTACTGTGACTGATCGCCAGCCCTATCTCGTGCAAAAACGCCGCCCGTCTGAGCAAATCGCCATCATCACTACTCAGACCCAGCGTGTCTTTGACTTGTTCAAATAAATGCCGGCTGGTTTTGACCACTTGTTTGGCTTGTTTTTTGTCGCCCGAATAGCGTTTGATCAACGCCAGCACACTGCGGTCACGCACGTCTTCACTCGCAAAACGCCCCAACATATCATACATGACGCCTTC
Organism: Psychrobacter sp. CAM01; assembly: GCF_032842965.1. Lineage (NCBI taxonomy): Bacteria > Pseudomonadati > Pseudomonadota > Gammaproteobacteria > Moraxellales > Moraxellaceae > Psychrobacter > Psychrobacter sp. CAM01. Next base: position 110,037 of record NZ_JAWJBL010000005.1, on the reverse strand, counting down.
GCGCAGCGCGCCGTCAGAATAGACGATGGTTTCGATGCCCAGCACTTTCATCACCGCGCGCAGCACCGCCACCCCCGCTGGAAACACCGCCTTTCGGTGCTCTTTGACACCTTCTAAATCGATATCGCCGACGTTGCCGATCTTTAGCAGCAGCTTTTCGAGTTTTTTCACCCCTTTGTAGGTGATGCGCTCTTGCTCATCGGCCCAGCCCTTTGACACCAAGACATTTCGCACCGCTTTGATGGTACCGCTTGAGCCGACCACACTACTCCAGCCGACTTTTTGGTAACGGCCATTGATCGCCAGTACTTCTTTACGCGCACCTGCGATGGCATTGGTAAACGCGTCTTTGGTAATCTGCCCATCAGCAAAGTACTTTTGGGTAAAGGCCACGCAGCCCATCTGCAAGCTCTCAGTCAGTAGCGGGTCGAACTCTTGGCCGATGATAAACTCCGTCGAGCCACCACCAATATCGATGACCAAACGCTTATCACTACTGGCATTGGTATGTGAAACGCCCAAATAAATCAAACGCGCCTCTTCTCGTCCTGCGATAATCTCGATAGGCTTGGGCAAAATCTTATTGGCACGGCTGATAAAGTCATTGGCGTTTTTGGCTTGGCGCAAGGCGTTGGTGGCTACCACCCGAATACGCTCAGGCGGCACCGAATCCAAACGCGCCACAAAGCGGCTAAGACACTCAAGGCCCCGCTTTTCAGCCGCTGCGCTTAGAATGTTGTGCTCATCCAGCCCCGCGGCCAGCTGCACTTTTTCTGACATAGAGACGACTTTACGCACCTCCCCATGATCTAAACGAGCGATGGCTAAGTGAAAACTATTGGAGCCGATATCAATGGCGGCCATCATTTCATCGTCGGCGATTGGCGGGTTTGTAAAATAATCAATGGGCATAAGCGAAATCGTTACCATATTAGTGGGATAAAAGGTACATACATGGGCGGCGCTGGGTCAAACGGCTGGCTCAAGTAAAGCCAAGCTGTCAAACATCTTATAATAACCAAACTATAAAAACCACATGACAAAAACGAGCCATCAACATCAATGTGAGAGGCCAATAGACAGCAGTGACACAATTTTCGCCATTAAAGCATTTATGCCAAACACTGGCAAGTATAGTCGAATCCAGATAAATCAGATACATGGCTACCAGTTCGCACAAACCAGCAGCACTGGCCGGCAGATTATCTAAAACTTGTGTTACTCATGGGGCTTTGTTACATTAAAATGAATCAAAGGTCTCACTATCCGCTTGCCCATGTCGGCTTAACTTACTGGCCGCCAGCCATCATTTTATCATTCATTAGCAAGGAAGCTAACGCCATGAATCAAACAGCCACCCTCGATGTGATCAAAGCCGCTGACCATCACTCTCATACTCAGGCAAAAAACGACGCCATCAAAACCGTCAGCCCAACCAAACAGAGCTTTTATGATTTTTATTTAGATGAGCATCAAAACATGGCCTGCCGCCGGTTACACTTTGCGGGTAGTAGCTTTGGCTTACTGGGCCTCGCAAAGTCGGTCAAGTCGCGCTCGCCCGCCCCGCTACTCAAAGGTATCGCCGCAGGTTATGCCTGTGCCTGGGTCGGGCATTTTTTCTTTGAAAAAAACAAACCCGCGTCGTTTAAGTCTCCACTAAAAAGCTTTGTCAGCGACTTTCGTATGTACAGTGACGTACTGCGCGGCCGCCTGAGCCTAAAAGATGCTAAGTTTGATAAAATCAAATAAAGGCAGCACACCGCATTTATATCCATAAAAAAAGGTCAGCACCATTTAAGATACTGACCTTTTTAGAGCCTTCAAACCCATGCTAAAAACCGCAATTACGCTGTTGCCATCTCAGCAAATATCTCGTCAGCGGCTTTGATTGAGGCATCGATGTCTACATCGCTGTGCTTGATAGACATAAAGCCTGCTTCATATGCTGACGGCGCCAAGTAAATACCGCGATCTAACATGCCATGGAAAAAGGTGTTAAAGGCTTCCATGTCACACTGCGTCACGTCATTGAAGTTTTGCGGTACAGTAGTGTCGCGGTCTTTGACAAAAAACATGCCAAACATGCCGCCGACGTTATTGGTGCGTAGATTGATACCATGTTTGTCCGCCGCTGCCTGAAAGCCGCTGATTAGCTTATCTACTTTGGCCGATAGCTCGTCATAAAAACCCGCGACCGTTAAGTCCTCAAACATCGCGATACCTGCGCGCATGGCAAGTGGGTTGCCCGATAGCGTACCCGCTTGATAAACGCCGCCTAGTGGGGCGATACAAGACATGATTTTCTCTTTTCCGCCAAATGCGCCTACTGGCAGGCCGGCGCCGATGATTTTGCCAAAACAGGTCAAATCAGGGTCGATACCGAAATGTGCCTGCGCGCCGCCAAGACCGACGCGAAAACCCGTCATCACTTCATCAAAGATCAGCACGGCGTCGTTGGCAGTACACTCAGCACGCAAGGTATCGTGGAACGCTTGCGTGGGCACGACCATATTCATGTTGCCAGCGATCGGCTCCAAGATGACACAAGCAATCTCATCACCCCACTTTTCAAAACAATCCTTAATCGCTTGCGGATCATTATAAGGAATGGTGATGGTATGCTTGGCAAAATCCGCTGGCACGCCTTTTGAGGTTGGCTCGCCGATATCGAGCATTCCTGAGCCTGCTTTGACCAATAAACTGTCTGAGTGGCCATGGTAGCAGCCTTCGAACTTAACGATTTTGTCACGTCCCGTATAGCCACGCGCCAAACGGATGGCGCTCATGGTCGCCTCTGTGCCTGAGTTGGTCATGCGAATCATCTCAACGCTTGGCACGATCTCACAGATTTTATCGGCAACGGTGGTTTCAAATGGGGTTGGTGTACCAAAGCTCAGACCATCATCCGCCGCTTTTTTGACCGCATCGATCACTTTTGGATGAGCATGACCCAAAATCATCGGCCCCCACGAGCCAACATAATCGATATAGGCATTGTCTTCGGTATCATAGATTTTGCTGCCGCTGGCACGGTGCATAAAAATCGGCGTACCACCTACTCCAGCAAAGGCACGGACAGGTGAATTGACACCGCCTGGGATATGTTTGCGAGCTTGCGCAAATAGTTGTTCGTTTTTAGTACTCATAAGTATTCTCTATTATTGTAGTAAAGGTAATGGTGACGTAAGCCATCTTTCGTCTGTTGGCTCGCCGGCGTTTTATGCCTTTTTTACCACCGAGGATTTTAGCTTCATTGGCCCATAGCCATCGAGCTTACAGTCGATATCATGACCATCGCTCGCATCTGGTAGCAAGCGAATGCTCTTGGCCTTGGTGCCTACCTTGATGATGAGTGAGGAGCCTTTAACTTTTAAGTCTTTGATGACGGTCACCGCGTCGCCATCTTGTAGCTCGTTGCCGACGGCATCGCGGATGACAGCGTCTTGAGCCTCGGCTTCTGCAGCGTCAGTTTCCGCGGCTGTCCACTCATGGGCACACATGGGACATACCAGCAGCGCACCATCTTCGTACGTGTATTCAGCATCACATTTTGGACAATTTGGTAAGCTCATCATTTCCTCGGCAGCCAGCAATATTTAAGTGTATTGTAGAGCTCACATTGTACCGTAACTCGCCATCTTTAACCAATTTGTACGGTTGAAAAATGGTCACTCTACCCAACTTATACCGTAACCATTGGAGAGGCACTGTTGTTTTTTACGGCGGTACTTTTTGTGGTACTCTTCTTAATCTCATCTGGTTTTTATAGGCGCGTATTTGGTCAAGGGAGTCTAATACCAGCCCTTAACTATTGTACGCAAACCCTGCTAATCAGCGCTCAAAAAAGGATAATAACAATGACTCAATCTACCGATATATCGACTCTACCACAGTTTTCTCAATTGACGCTCCAAGGCGAGGATGCCGAAAAATTCTTACAAAGTCAGCTGACCGTTGACGTCACCAAACTCGGACTCAGCTATCAAGCTGCTGCCATTAGCAACCTAAAGGGCCGCATCGAGTTTGGCATTTGGATCAAAAAACAAGCCGAAAATCACTTTGATATCGTCATCAGCGCTGACTGTGCTGACAGCTTGCAAGCCCATCTTAAAAAGTACGGCGCATTTTCGAAGTTTGAGACCAGCGCTCCAGCCGCCATCTATCCTTGTGTGCTCGCTGACGAGCCGACTTTTAGTCACAAAGACGAACACCATACGACAGAAGAAGCCAACGCGTGGGCGCAGCAAAGTATCGCCACTGGCAACTACTGGATCGTCGCGGCGACACAAGGGCAGTTTCAGCCGCAAGAGCTACGCCTGCATCAGCGCGGCGGGATGGACTATGATAAAGGCTGCTACTTGGGGCAAGAAGTCATCGCCCGTATTTATTTTAAATCAGCGCCAAAGGCGTTTTTGCACTACGTCAGTGGCACAGGCGAGATGCCAGCAGCCGGCGACAAACTCGGTAAGATTCAGGTGGTCAACGCCATTGCTAGCAATAGTGGCTTTGAGGCATTAGTCGTTGCCCGTCCAGAACATTTAGCCGACAGCGAGCTGACCGTGTTGGCATTGCCACCGGCATTGCAAGCGGATGTAGCCCGCCAACCATAGCCCAAAACATCTCGCAGCCTTAACAGCACTTTTTTAAATACGCAGCAGAGCAATCTATGACACATATCGCGGTACTCGGGGCAGGCGTGGTGGGTGTGACCACCGCATGGTATCTTCGCCAAGCAGGCTATGATGTGACCGTCATCGAGCGTGAATCAGCAGCAGGAATGCAGACCTCGTTTGCCAATGGCGGGCAGATTTCGGTCTCGCACGCCACTCCTTGGGCCAATCCTGCAACCCCGAAAAAAGCGCTAAAGTGGCTAGGTAAAGAAGACGCACCGCTGCTGTATCGCCTGCGAGCGGACAAGGCGCAGCTCAGATGGGCGCTGCAGTTTTTGCAAGAGTGCCGCGCGAACAGAGCGGATGCCAATCTGGTACAGATGGTCCGACTGGGGCTGTTTTCACGAGAGGCTTTGCAGCAGCTACGCGCGGATATCGGTATCGAGTATGAGCAGCAAACGCGCGGCATCATGCATTTTTATACCGATCAAGCAGAGTTTGAGTCAGCCATTGCTCCGACCAAGCGTATGCAAGCGCTAGGCTGTGAGCGCCATATCATCGATATCCGTACTGCGGTCAGCTTAGAGCCTGCGCTCTACCCCATCGCTCATAAGCTCACAGGCGCAACCTATACCAGCCGTGATGAGTCGGGCAACGCCCATTTATTTACTCAGCGCTTGGCTGCGCGCTGCCTCAAAGCAGGCGTACAGTTTTTATACGATACTGATATCCTCGCCATCAACCTTGATACCCAAACGCCGCAGCCGCACGTGCATAGCGTCACCATTCGGCCCAAAGACGCAAACGCCCAGACCTTTAGCGCCGACAGCTATGTGCTGGCGCTTGGTAGCCATAGCGTCGCCCTGATGAAGCCGCTTGATGTACAGCTGCCTATTTTCCCCGCCAAAGGCTACTCAGCCACTTATCAAGTCAATCCTCGCGCCCCGCATCTAGCGCCGTTTGTCAGTCTAATCGATGATGAGTTTAAACTGGTGGCATCGCGCCTCGGCGACAAGCTACGGGTCGCGGGCACCGCCGAATTCAACGGCTACAATCTGGATCTAAACCCTACTCGCTGTGCGGCCATCACTCGCCGTGTGCAGCAGCTATTCCCAAAAGGCATCATTGCAAGCTCTGTACAATATTGGACAGGGCTGCGGCCGATGACCCCATCAAACGTACCGCTGATAGGCCGCGCGCACAAAGGCCATGTCCGTCACGGTAGTTACAATACAGCGGCGAGTTTTGATAATTTATGGCTCAACACGGGTCATGGCACACTTGGCTGGACCCATGCTTGTGGTTCGGCAAAAGCTATTAGTCTGTTAATACAGGGTGAGAAACCGCCAGTCGATTTTGACTTTGTCGGTGTGACTGCTCCATAAAAGCTGCCGAGCACTTTCGCAAAATAAATACCCGTAGCACGTGACGCCCTGTAGAACATAGTATCTTGCATACCAGCTTTATTTCGGATTGACTATATTTAATGGCTAATATGTTTAGTACCTAATCTTGCTGATAAATTCTTATCTATTTCCGTTTTTGCGATATCGTCTTTACGGTACTTCGTTGAAAAAACTGCTTTTTATTACACAAAGATGTGACGCATAACATAGGTACGTAGATTTCTATAATGGTGCAACACTCTAAACATTGCCTATACAGACAAGGCTATTGTGAGCGCCTATATTGGATATCACCAGTTGGCTCACACGTGATTGCCAATGCAAGTTAAATGTTGGTAATAATCAGCAGCCGCTGAGTGATACGTTATAAAAACACAGATGGAACGCATGTCTTATAACTTAATATTCTAAAGCTTAAGATATTAAAGCTTAGTCTTGAGACAAAACTTAGCCTTTAGACTGAGCCTCAATACTAAACTCGATCATAACAGAAGGAATATAATAATGAATGAACATACGCTAAAAGGTGAATGGAACCAAATGAAAGGTGCGGTTAAACAAAAATGGGCAGAGCTCACCGATGATGACCTCACTCATATCGAAGGCAGCCGCGACAAGCTAGTAGGCCGTGTACAAGAGCGCTATGGTCATAGTAAAGAAAATGCCGAGCGCGAAGTAGACGAATGGCGTCGCCACAATAACTACTAATAATAACTACTCATTGTAGTTACTGAGATAGTCTTCTTTACTCACTCATGGAGACCAGCTTAAACACTTGCTGTTGAGTACTTGCTATTAAGTAATGATAAATAGTAGAGAATAAAAAAGACCGCATGAAAGCATGCGGTCTCTTTTTTTTATAGAACGAGCAGATACAATAAAACCGCATAGCAATCAATTGTTATGCGGTTTTATTGTTAACCATCCATGTTACCTATCACGGTTGCGTCATGTGCATCCTTGCACGCTATTCAACATGATGTGATACTGGGCATCCTGCCCTTTTTCTACGACTACCAGCAATCACTGCTGTTGTCAGCACAGAAAATGTGTCCTTACTTCAGTTCTCATTATCATCCTGATGCTGATCACTGAATCATTATCCTTAATGCGGTTCACTCAATCCTTGAGTCACATTCCCTAATGCCGTGTGACTATAATGCCCAATCTATAATGTGATGTTAAGTCGCGTAAGCGTCATTGCGTGTAAGCATATACTTACATGAGCGCTCCTGCACTCATTTTTACCCGACTAAGCTATTGATAATTATCCACTTTATTTTCCTAAAGGTCATTGCCTACTTGAAAAAGCCACATAGCGATACAAACGTATTGGCGATAAACCTAGCCACACCTGACACCTTAGTCACCTAAAGTTGCCGATGCTTACGCAAATATTTGCAAAGTTTACAACTTATTAACAGCCAAGACACGCGGCAATGAGATTAGCGTCCTACTATGGTTATGTAAGCAAATATTTCAAAAAGAAGAAATATCCCCTATAGGAGAAGATATTGTGAAAATATTAAGACCTTCGTCTTTATCAGCGGTGGTCACCTCTGGTCTTGCTGTCGCATTACTGAGTGTCTCTACCGTTGGTTGCACGGTCGCCGCGCCTGGATACGGTTATGATTACCCCATCTACGGCGGCGGTGGGGATTATGACCGTGTCAGTTATAAGCGCGTCAGTCAGCAGCTACGCAATAACTTGCGCCGTAAAGGTTATCAGGTAATGGATATTAGAGCCGACAGTCATCGCGGTCGCCGCGCCCTCATTGCTTATGCCAAAAAGAACAACCAAGCATATGAGCTAAAATATAGCTATCCTGATCTGCGCTTGATCAGCTCAAGCAAAAAATCTTGGTCCAATATTTGGGACGACGAAGACTATTATAAGAACGGTAAATATAAGAACGATAAATATAAGAATCATGGTAAGTACAATAAGCACTATAAAGGTGATGACGTCGAAGACCGTATCAAACAAGAGTCACGCTACCCTGCCATCAAACAACGGGCGATCAGAAAGGTTGGCGCCATGGGTTACCGCGTCAAAGACATTGAGCTGGAAGAAAAAAACAATCGCGGGGTGTTTGAGATTGAAGCAAAACGCGGCTCCCAAGAGTACGAAATACTGCTTGGTTATCCCAACCTAAACGTCATCAAAATAGAAAAAGACTAATATGTATTTGATGAGATAGTGCGCGTCTCATCGGTTATTCTTGTTTGTCCGTGCGTTATTCGCGCGACTTTTTATTAAATTTTGGCATCGTTGTGGTCTTGATGCCTCTGGTCAAATAAGCCAGCCCTTGGTTTGTTTGGCCATTTTTCATAAACCGACTCATCACATTTTGACCCCATAAGAGGTTTTTATGCACATCACTACTTTTGTAAAGCACACTGCAGTGACTGCTATGGTTGCTGCCTTGGCACTGACGACTGGCTGCGTCACCGCGCCTGGCTACAATGCCTATGGCGATCTATATGAAGACATTTATAAAGACACCAAGCTGTATAAGAAGCACAAAAAAACGCTGAAAAATATCGATAAAGAGCTGTATCAGCCTGCAATCGAGCAGCGCGCTGCCAATAAAGTCAGCAACATGGGGTACCGTGTCAAAGACGTAAAATACAAAAAAGGCGACCACAAAATAAAGGTAAAAGCTAGACGCGGCGGTGAAGACTATAAGATCGAGCTTGACTATCCAAGCTATCAGGTGATTAAAATAAAAGAAGATTGAACCACTAATTAAGCCGCTATTAGCTATCCTGCCTCATCTCTTACCAGTCAAGTACTTCGATGACATCATAAGCAGGCGTCTCATATGGATGCGCCTGCTTTAACGCACCGATGACCTGCTCGATGTTTTCTTTTGCTACCACCATCTCAACACGCCACTCGGTTACTTTTTCTAGTCTATCTTGCGCCCCGATATGCGGATGACTACCAGCCAAAGGCTTAAACTGCCCTGTACCCTGCACTTGCCAGCAGCACGCTTCATAATTGCCAATCTTACCGCCGCCCGCGACAAACAGCGCTGATTTTACCGACTCGAGCGCCTCATCAGGGATAAAAACGGTTAATTTATACATAAAACACTTCCTTCGAGCTTATTTAAAAAAACTACCACAGCTATAAACTTACTATTTTTTAGACAACGACGGATGGTCAGTCCATATATAGCGTAGCAGCCAGTCTTTGGCGTCGCCAGCATAATCGATACCGATACGCGGGCGCAATGACACTGGTGGCTGACAGCCATCGTCTTCGACCCAAACATCAGATGCGGGGGCAATAGGCTTGCCATATAAATCACGATCAATGTGCAAGCGTTTGGTGAGCTTACCTGGGCCTGCAAACTGTTTGGGATCAGTCCGCTGCTTACTGGGACGCCATGGCTGCTCGTCTGCAAGGCGGTCACTGTCGTCGGTCAAAAACCCTGCACGTATCAGCACAGACTCGGGCGACTGGGCAGCCCCGCTGACTAAGTTGAGCATATAATGGACGCCATAAGTCAGATAAACATAAAATACGCCACCTGGCTCATACATAATCTTGGTACGTGAGGTGCGTGTGCCGGCATGAGCGTGGCAAGCTGGGTCTGCTGCCCCAATATAGCCTTCGGTCTCCGAGATGCGCATACGTAGGATTTTTTCTGTGCCGTCACTATCTATCAGCCGCCTGCACAGCACCTTACCTATCAAATCAGCGGCGACCACACAGGTGGGGCGCGTAAACCAAATCGGCTCTAGTGCCTTGCTGTTTGTTTTGGGAGACCAAGTGTGAGACATGACTATCGACCAACCTACTTAATACATTCAAAGATATTAAAAAATATTATAAGTAGAATACCGCGCTTGTACCGTGCGTCTTTTTTACCAGTTCCGTAATTTTTTGCATAAAAAAACTGAGCACACGGCTCAGTCTTTTATAGCGGTCTAAACAAATCGCTTAGCTTAATGGGACGCCAATGCGGTTGGCCACTTCTTCGTATGCTTCGATCACATCACCCAATGACTGACGGAAACGGTCTTTGTCCAGTTTTTTCTTGGTGGTTTTGTCCCAGATACGGCAACCATCTGGTGAAAACTCATCACCCAAGACGATACGGTCGTGGAATACGCCAAACTCAAGTTTGAAATCGACCAAGATCAAATCACCAGCGGCAAACAGCGCTTTTAGTACGTCATTGACTTGATAGGTCAGCTCTTGCATTTTTGCCAACTGCTCTTTGGTCGCCCAACCAAGAGATACGGCCAGTGACTCATTTACCATAGGATCACCCAGCGCATCGTCTTTATAAAACAGCTCATAAGTAGGCGGCGTCAGTGCTTGCCCTTCTTCTAAGCCCAAACGGCGTACCAAACTGCCAGCGGCAAAGTTACGCACCACGCATTCTACCGGAATCATATCCAGACGCTTGACCAACACTTCATCTTCTGACAGCTGCTTTTCAAAGTGGGTTTCGATACCCACATCCGCCAGTTTTTGCATGATAAACGCATTAAAGCGGTTATTGACGACGCCCTTGCGTGCCAATTGCTCGATACGCTTACCATCCAGCGCTGAGGTATCATCACGGAAGTGCAAAATCAGAAGATCGTTGTCTTCTGTTTCATATACAGATTTGGCCTTACCTTTGTACAGCAGTTGTTGCTTTTGCATTATGGGAGTTCCTGTTCGTTCAAGCTTATGTGGTAAAAACGCGCAGCTACCGCTTTGGTTTGGCCCAATCGATCAGACACAATCGGCAAGACAAAAACTCAGCGGTATAAGTAAAGAAATAAAACTAGTTTGAAGGCGTGCTCACCGTACGCTGAGGCTTTGGCAGTTGATACTGACTGCCTGAGTCATTTTTTAATGTAAGGGTGTTTGTACCAGCGTTAGGCGTAGGATATAAAGGGACAAAAGGTGCAGGCTCTTTATTTACTGGCAATTCAATCGGTGCCAGTTTTTTGCTTTGTTGGTACTCTAAACTACCGTCGTCACGTTTGCCAAGTACGTTTTTGACACTTTGGCAACCGCTCAATACGAAGGTACTGCCCAAAACGACGGTTAGCAATGCAGGGAATATCTTTGTGCTCGTCGATGATGTTTTCATCATGTTATCTCTCTGAGTTAGCAGTTATTGCTCGATGATACTATGGCTCTAGGCTCTATAATGCTATTGCTTGATGATAATGGTGCTCGATTATACGATAGCTAAATATTACTATAGTAAGTTTGCACGCACCAAGGCTTCATCGATAGTGGCATGATGCTTTTGTGCTAGCCATACCAACGGCAAGCGAATCCCTTTGTCGATCATACCCATTTTGTGCAGGGCATATTTGGCAGGAATCGGGCTTGACTCAATAAACAGATCACGATGCAGATGCTTGACCACATCATGAGCTTTGTCAGCAGCGGCAAAGTCGCCACGTAGACCAGCGGTAAAGGTCTCACTCATGGCTTTTGGTGCGACGTTGGCCGTCACGGAGATATTGCCCTTACCGCCGACTTTCATCAAATCAAGCGCGGTGCCATCATCACCAGACAGTACCACCATTTTATCACCCACAGCTTTGATCAGCTGCTCACCGCGGCCCACTGAGCCTGTGGCGTCTTTGATAGCGACGATATTGTCGATATCACATAAGCGCTCGACGGTCTCTTGGGCGATATCGACGACGGTGCGTCCTGGCACGTTATAGAGCATCTGCGGAATGTTGACCGCCTCGGCGATGGTCTTGTAATGCTGAAACAACCCTTCTTGCGGCGGCTTATTATAATAAGGCGCAACGAGCAAGGCGCAATCTGCACCAGCGTCGGCGGCATCTTGAGTCAGCTTGATGGCTTCCATGGTGTTGTTGGCACCTGTCCCCGCAATCACCGGTACGCGACCTTTGACATGCTGCACAAAATAACGAATCACATCGCTATGCTCTTGCATCGATAGCGTTGCTGACTCGCCCGTGGTACCAACGGCCACCAGACAATGCGTGCCTTGCTCAATCTGCCAATCTATGAGGTCTGCCAGACGTTTATAATCGACCGTGCCGTCAGGATGCATGGGCGTTACCAAGGCTACCATTGAGCCTTGTAGTCGGGTTTTAATCTCGTCGTATGCTGTGCTCATAACCGTGCCTTACTGTTTTATCCTAGCTTTTATCAAAGCTGTCACATGATAGGTCGTTTGCAAATGCCAGTGTGCGCCTCTACTCCACCTATCATTATATAGGCAAAAATAGATGCTCATGGTATTACGTGCGATGTCTTATCTTACGTACTGTCTTACTGTGGGAAGTTGGCGTTCACCAAGCACTTGCGATATAAATGCGTCTGTCTTTAGGCCGCTTTGACGGAAGTGGTCTCTATCACCAAAGCGCCTGTCTGATTCTAAAACATAATCATAAAAAACGCCTGCTAGTGTAGCATATTTTGATTTGACCGCTATCAATCAATTGAGATTACATCTACGTTGCTAATCAATAAAATGCTCACCGACGCGCACCCATGATCTGCATCAAAACTGCTACCCGTCATTAATAAGTCATCGTTTGGTGGCTTATTAATGACTAATTAGTGTAGCGCAATGCCGCAGCGCTGATAAGTCTTTTGCAAAATATTAACGAATCGTCAACACATCGATAGTGGGCCGATACAAGCGAAATGGCAGACCGCGCGTGCCAATACCGCTACTGACAAATATCTGAGCACTGGCATGCTGGTACAAGCCGCGCTGCTTCCCCATACGACTATTGCCAAGCACACCTTTGTTATCGCCACTGCGCTGGATATCTTGTTGTTTTTGCGCCTGCCATATATTTTTTTGTGTGGCTTTTGCCGCCCCTGTGATCAATAACGGCCGTGGTTGTGGCGATTTTGGTAAGTCGCTGATACTATCAAACCGTGAGGCCAAAATAATTACCGGCTGACGCGCGTGGGTGATTTTTGTCCCAAGCTTGGCTTTGTCCGCGCTGTTTTGCTCATCGACTTCGCCACACTGCACAGGGACATCTTGCCAACCACACAGCACGGCTACAGGCGCATCTGTTGCGTGCGCCGCTAAGCGCTGGGTATCCCTTATATTGTCAAAACGACTGGCAGATGGCGGCACGGCGGCGCATCTGAGCGGCAATGAGGTACACTGCTGGCCAATGTAGCTAATATCAAGCACATCAAACGCGCAGGCCAAGGTGTCCTCCAACAATGGCTGGCCTTGCTTGGTGGTGTTGAGCGACTGATAACGCAAGTCTGAGGTACTCATCACTGTATAGACCGGTTTATTGACCCCTTTAAACAGCATCAGCTGCCCGACCAAATCAGCACTAGGATAATACAGCCAATCACCGGTAATCAAAACCGCATCCACTGCCAAGTCGTTGATGGTTGCGACCAGTTTACGAATATGGCGCGGTTTGCCACTATATAACCCAATGCGTAGGTCTGCCAATACAGCGACCGTCAGTGGTGTCGACAAATCCAAATCGACAGTATGGTGCTCAAGGCGCAAACAATTGGGCTGAATGATAACGGTATAAAAATAGACCAGCATGGCCGCCACCGCGCTAAGCAGCACCGGCCACGCTAAGGCAAATAGACCCTCCATCCAGCCTGTCAGTAGGAGCAGCGCCCAAACAGGCATGGTGTACGCGGCATAATACAGTATGAGCTGGCCCCAGATACGCAAAAACCGTTTGGTCGGATTGGCATTGAACGTCTGTAATCCTGACCATAGTAGAATATACGCAAGCAATGCGGCTGCTATAGAGATACTTAGCGTATAAAGTGCGTGGTCAGTCATAATTACCTAGCGGTTATGGGTGAAGGTGGAACAATCGAACAGTGGCTTTTGAGCAGCACTTAGCCCTTATTGCTTATCAATCAATGCTTATTTCGTAGGGGCTACAATGCCTTATAAACTGGGCCGACCACATAGGGCTGACAAGACGCAGAGCATAAAGCAGTATCTAGCAAACCCTAGCGATCAGACAACGTCTGCCACAGCCAAACGTGCGACAAGCCAGCATCGCCCAAACGATATGTGGCGAGTTGGATAAAAAATCAGCCATTATAGAGGCCGAGCTCTATGATAGACAAGCACAATTGTAAACCCATGTATTCACTGGACCTATCTTGCGTGTCGTACCGATGGTATTTGCCGAGACGCCTCTAATGAGCCATAGGAATGAAGCATAGGAATGAAGCATAGGGTTGATCGACCCGCTCATCATTCTGCTGGCTGCCTCATTATACTGACAGCCTATGTCAATCATTGCCCTATTTATTCAGTTTTATCCAGTCAGATGCTCGTATTGCGTGACGACTCCTGTATGACACAAGGCTACTCGATACGCAGACCGATGATACCCGGAACACCTTGACGAATGACCTCAATGGTCACCACGCCTTTTTTGGGTAACGTTGAGATGGCACTGGAAAAATCAGTGACTTTTTTAATCGGCTTTTGGTGAAAATTGGTAATCACATCGCCTGCCATGATGCCTGAGCGCGCCGCCAGCCCTGTGGGGTCGACTGTGGTGACTAAGATGCCGGTTTTGTTGTCAACTGCCAGCTCTGCTTGCTCATCGGCGGTCAAGTCACGTAAGCGCAGCCCAAGCTGTATATCATTGTCTTGCTGATCGCCGCTTTGTGCTCGGACATCATTGGGCGCATGGGCCAGCGTGCCACGCGCGAGCATCCGTTTACCATCGCGCTGAATCTGCACATGAAACGCGTCGTTGGGCTTGGCACGGTTGAGTAAATTCAACAAATCCGAGGCGCGCATGATTTGCGCATCATTATACTGCAAAATAATATCGCCAGATTTTAGCCCTGCTTTTTGGGCAGGCGAATCTGGTGATACGCGAGTCAGCAACGCCCCTTGCGGGCGCGCCAAGTTATACGCTTCTGCCAAGTTGCGATCGATGTCTTGTGGATAGATACCCAGATAAGCACGGGCGACTTCACCATTGGTTTTTAGCTGCTCGTAGATGTCCATCGCCGCATCAATCGGGATAGAAAACGACAGCCCCATATAGCCACCTGTACCACTAAAGATACGCGAGTTGATACCGATGACCTCGCCGCGCTGGTTAAACAGTGGGCCACCTGAGTTCCCTGGGTTTAGTGCCACATCGGTTTGGATAAACGGCACACTGGTATCGCGTGAAAAATTGCGCGATTTGGCGCTGACGATACCAGCCGAGGCCGAATAATCAAAACCAAAGGGCGAGCCAATCGCCAGTACAGGCTCCCCAACTTTTAAACCATTGGAATCACCGATCGGTAACGCGGGAAACTGCTTACCACTGACCTTTAGTACTGCCACATCCGAGCGCTCATCGCTACCGACCAAGGTGGCATCCAGCTCTGTCCTATCGTTGAGCGTGACGGTGATTTTGTCCGCGCCTTCGACCACATGATGGTTGGTCAACATATAGCCATTTGTAGTGACAAAAAACGCGGTGCCGTAGGCATGCTCAATCGCTGGGGTCGCGGCTTGATCCGGAATACGCAGACGATCGCCAAAAAACTGCCTGAGCAGCTCTGCCGTTTGGGCCTTAGCAAGCTCCGCCTCACTGACGGTTTTGGTCACATTGACACGCGCCACCGCTGGGGTGACCTGCTGTACCAAATCCGAAAAATTCGCCGTGGTGACGGCAGCATGCGCGCTTGGCATCGCCGTGGTATATACCCCTGCCAGCATCGCTGTGCTCATGGCAAGCGCTAAAGTGCTGCGCTGTAGCCAATGGCGCATACGAGGTTTGGCTGGCGCTGTAGACATATTGATAGGCATCGTGTCCTCCATATGAGTGATCATTATTATTGTCAGTGGCCGTGCTGTGGCGAATACTATCGCTGCATCTCAAAGACGATGCTGTGTACAGTTAGGTACAGTGCTGCTGGAATACGTTTTGCACAGTCTGTATGACACCTGATAGCACGCAATAAAACCTATTCGAGCAGGACGAGACAAACAATGTAATAGCACAGCCATGTGATGCAAAATAGCCGCTTGGTGCAAAAGTGGGCCATGTCTTATCGTTTTATCCGTACTGTTGTCCCTGATTTCAATCCCTTTTTGTTATGCAATAGGTTACTGGTTTTTTTGCTGCAATACCATTAGCCGTCAGTATCTTTGTATCAGTATCTTTATATCATTATCTTTATAGTAGCGACAGGCCATCGGTACGACAAAGATGGCGACAAAAAGATAGCTACTGTATGATAAATCAAAGCGCTGGCCTGTATTATCTGCATAAGATCGGTACCTTTTAGCATCCCGTTGTGCTCTGCGGCGGCGCTATCGCTGCTCAATATGGTTGGTTATCACGCAATAGTCAGTCACACGGCAACTAGCAGCGATGAAATAAAATCATGTTATGATAGCAAGCCAAATAACTTTATAAACAAACAAAAGTCAATTAAAAACATCGATTGGATTGACCTTGCGTTTATCAACTTGGCTCGTATCGCCCTTATTTTCCATCTTTTGCATGACTAGAGGCGTTTATACCTTATCTCAACCTTGTCAATAACTCAAAACCGCCTATCAGCTACTAAGTAGGCCATACGAGTCATATAAACCTGCCAACCGAGTACCATGATTGGCGTAGGTTTGATGACACGGATTGACTGTTGGATTTGGTATTTTTATCTAGGAATGCTTTTGTCTTTATTACTTTATAGTATATATCACATCTGGCTCATGTTTGGATGCATGATGGCTATCTGCCGATGGCCTTGCTACTAAAAAGCTTGCGACCGTTTGCGACATCGATACACACTGCAGATAGTAGGCAGCGCGGTCGCCCAAGCAATGGATAGATATAACATATGACAAGATTACAAAAGGATTAATGTATGGATACCGCCCTATTACTATCTGGCGTGGTTGGGATTGGCATCGCCGCCCAATGGCTGGCTTGGTATTTAAAGCAACCGTCCATTTTATTTTTATTATTGATAGGTATCATCGTCGGGCCAGTCTTGGGTATTTTTGACCCTGATTTGGTGCTCGGTGAGCTGATGTTCCCCTTCATCTCTTTGGGGGTAGCGATTATTCTATTTGAAGGCTCGCTGACGCTAGAGTTTGATGAAATCAAGCAACACGGCACTGTCGTACAAATGCTGGTCTCGGTCGGCGTACTGATCACCATTGCTATCGTGGCGTTATCGACGTATTTATTATTTGATGTCGATCCACTGATTGCCCTGCTATTCGGTGCCTTGGTCTGTGTGACAGGCCCGACAGTCATCATGCCGCTACTGCGTAGTGTACGCCCCAATAAAACCATCTCCAATATCCTCAAATGGGAAGGCATCATCATCGACCCGATCGGTGCTATCGCAGTGGTATTGGTCTATGAGTACATCATCTCAGGCGGCGAAGCCAGCAGTATTTTATTGTTTGCCAAAATTGTGGTGCTAGCGACAGCGCTTGGGATGGCAGGCGCTTGGCTGCTTGCATTCCTCATGCGTCGTCATATGATTCCTGAGTTTTTGCGCAATGTCTTTACCCTAGCCTTTGTGCTGGTGCTGTTTTCGGTATCGAACCATTTAGAGCACGAGTCTGGTCTATTGACCGTGACGGTATTGGGCGTGGCGCTGGCCAACTGGCCCAAATTCCCGCGCGAGACGATTTTGGAGTTTAATGAATCCTTAACCATCTTACTCATCTCTGTGCTCTTTATTATCCTTGCCGCACGTGTTGAGCTGGCAAGCTTGCTAAGCGTTGGGTTTGCAGGATTGGTGCTGCTGGCTATCGTCATGTTTGTGGCGCGGCCTTTGTCTGTCTGGGCATCGGCCATCGGCTCAAACCTTAAGACCAATGAAAAGCTGATGATCAGCTGGATTGGGCCGCGTGGTATCGTCGCTGCTGCTATCTCATCTTTGTTTGCTATCCGCTTACAAGAGTATGATATCCAAGGCGTCGAGCTGCTAGTGCCGCTGGTGTTTATGGTCATCATCGGCACGGTCTTGATCCAAGGCTTGGGTGCCAAAATGGTCGGTAACTTGCTGGGCGTGCGTGAGCCTGAAACCAATGGCATATTGGTGGTCGGCTCAAACCCTGTCGCGCTTCTTATTGCCACCTCGCTCAAGGACCAAGGCTTTGATGTCATCGTCGCTCACAACAACTACACCAATATTGCTCGCGCCCGTATGAGTGGCCTACGTACTTACTTTGGCAACCCCATCTCAGACCATGCCGACCATCATCTGGATTTGATCGGTATCGGCCGTCTGTTTGCCATGAGTATGGATAAAGAGATGAACACCTTATCTGAGATTCATTATCGTCACGAGTTTGGTGAGCGTAAGCTATATCGTCTTAAGTTTAGTGACGAAAAAGTCAAAAGCGAGCGCGACGATAAGCAGTCAAACTTCCATTCACAGTGGCTGTTTGGCAAAGACGTCACCTATACCAAGCTTGCCAGTATGCTGTCCAAAAAGGCACGTATCAAAATCACCAACATCACTGACAGCTATAGCTTTGAGCAATATAAGGCCGATAATAAACAATTTGTGCCGCTCTATACCGTCGACAAAGAAGGCAAGCTCCACGTCATCACCGACAAGTTTGATGGGACGGTGCCGCGCGATCGCAAGCTTATCTCCTTGGTGGTGGACGATGAGGTGCAGCCAAAGCCAGTCGATGTAACGCCAAAGCAAGAGCAAGCGCGTATGGCGGCGGATGCCAACTTTGAATCCAGCTCCAAAGCGCCTGAAAAACGTAAAGAAAAAGAGCTGAACGAAGAAAGTACTGACGCTACCGAGCCTGTGAGCGTAACGGGCGCAGAAAAAGTCGCTGGCGATACAACTGCCGAGCAAAATACTGAGAAAAATGCGCCGACGCACATGCCAAAGGACGCAAGCAGTAGCTTGGATACAGCCGCAAACGCCGCCGCGACGCAAGACAGCTCAGCGGCTCAAGTACAAAACGACAATGCTGAGACTGCCAGCTCAGCCACAGTCGCCAAGACCAAGGCAGCTAATAGCAGCAATACCAATGGCAATGGTCATGCGCCTAAGACCAAAAAAGGCTCGCTGGATCCCAATCGCTTCCCTGATGCCGGTCAAGATACTGCAACCGACACGGACAGCCACAAGGACCCAGACGCATAACTGAGCCATAACTGGCGCATCACCAGACAAGTAACCATAAAAAAACCCCCAATCGATGTTGGGGGTTTTTTCTACGACGCCGCTTTTATATTAGCTCCAGCCTCTGTTGTACCGCCTGCCAGATGCGCGCACCAACCTCCTCGGCGCTGCCCGACGCCTCAATCCGCTGTATGCGCTCAGGATACTGGCGCGCAAGCGTATCAAACCCCTCATACACCCGCGTAAAAAACGCACCCGCTTGCTGCTCAAAGCGATCGGCAGCGCTGCGCTTGCCAGCACGCCGCATCCCCTCAGCGACTGGTAAGTCTAACCACAACGTCAGCTCAGGCAACTGCGGTACAAACTGGGCAATCAGCATATCAATCTTCGCGCGCACTGCCTCATCACCATGGGCGCGGCCAAACCCTTGATAAGCCACGGTTGAGTCGGTAAAACGATCACATATCACCCACCTGCCAGCTTGTAGCGCGGGCAAAATCACTTGCTGCATATGATCGCAGCGCGCAGCAAACATTAACAGTAGCTCAGTGTCGTCATTTATGTCGGTCGCAGGGTCTAGGAGTATCTGGCGCAGATGCTCAGCAAATGGGCTGCCACCAGGCTCGCGGGTACGCAGATAGTCGATACCATGGCTATCTAAACGTGTGCATAGCTGCTCGATCGCTGTGGTTTTACCCACGCCCTCAGTGCCTTCAAAACTGATAAAGCGACCTTGTATTATCTGATTATCAGTAGCGTCTTGCGCCAGATTGGTATCGGCATTGGCAGGTATAGATACAGACATGAGATGACCTTGTGTCATGGCTAAGCGCTATGAGGTGACATAGCGCTTGATAAATAGGTATGTGGTTTCAAACAGAGCGTCACGCATCCCGTAACGGGTATTATCGCGTAACGGGTATTACTGCGGCGGTGTTTGTGCTTTTTTTTCACGCATGACGCTTAGGTAGTCTCTTACCGCTTGATTGTGCTCAGCCAAGCTATCAGTAAATTTGTGCCCGCCATTACCGGTTGCCACAAAATATAGCGCCTCGCTATCTGCCGGATGCAGGGTCGCCTCGATAGAAGCGGCCGACGGCAGGGCGATGGGTGTTGGCGGCAACCCATCGATTTGATAGGTGTTATATGACGTTTTTTCATCGATGTCTTTACGGCGAATATTACCATCATAGCGATCGCCCATACCATAGATGATGGTTGGGTCTGTTTGCAGGCGCATGCCTTTATCCAAACGGTTTTTAAACACTGCCGACACCAACGGACGCTCATCAGCGATGCTGGTTTCTTTTTCGATAATAGAGGCCATGACCAGCGCCTGATAGGGCGTTTGGTACGGCAGGTTCGGCGCCCGGTTTTCCCAAGCATCAAACAGCGCTTGCTGCTGACGCTTATACAGATCTGTTAGTACCTGCTTATCGGTTGAGCCTTCCCCATAATAGTAAGTGTCTGGCGCAAACCAGCCCTCAAGGTTATGATTGACGATGGGGTCGTTACTACTGATTACCGCCTCTGGCAAGATACCGACCAAGTCGAGCCCCTGAGCGATGCTGGCATTACTCGCGGGACGGGTGCTGTCGTCACTATCTAGCAATACTTCTTTTTCGATGCCTGGGTTGTCACGTAAAGTCTGATAAAGGTCGCTTGCGGTCTTGCCTTCGATGATTTGTATCTTGACCATGGCAGCTTTTGCGCCTTGCTCTAGTATATGTAGCGCCTCAGCGATAGTTGGATTTTCAGGCAGCTGATAGATACCAGCGTGCAGCGGCGCGTCGGCTTGCGACTTGATATAGAGCTTGGCCACACTGGCAGAAAACAGCGGAATCTGCTGTTGCCACTGCGGCAATAGCCCATAGTAAGTCTGACCCTGCTCAATCGTCACCATCTGCGCTGGCTGCTCGATACGGCCAAACAGCGTCTGATAAACCATCACCAAAAAAAACGCGGCGATCAGCCCCAGCACCAGTAGCACCTGATAGCCCCGCTGCATGAAAAACGACGGATTATCGACTTTGTAAGTGCGCGGTTTGCCCTCGCCGCTGATGAGCGATACATCTGTCGCAGGCGCGTCTGCTACGTTGGTGGCTGACGGCTCTACAGGCGTGTCATCCGTATGCGGCTTTTCAGCATTCGACGATGCAGCATGGTCCTGCTGGTTTTCTGGTGTATCATTAGGGCGTTCGGGCGGCGACTCAGGGGTTGATGTACTCATGACAACTCGCGGGGCAGAAGTTTGCTAGAATTTAGCACTGAACCGTGTGATTTTCAATGGGATTTGTTTAGCTTGTTACTTTTACTGCAGCGCTTACATCTATTTACTGGGCACAAAAACGCATCATGAACTTATATTTTAATCAAAGTCTGGCCAAAAACTACAACTCCAAACCACAGATTATTCGTGTGCTTAGTGAGGCATGGGTAAAAGACAACGGTTACTGTCCCAACTGCGGCATTCAACCATTAGCTGAGTTTAGCAATAATAAACCTGTGGCTGATTTTTATTGTGCAGCTTGTGCCGAGCAATACGAGCTAAAAAGCAAACAATCAAAACTAAGCAATATTATCAATGATGGCGCTTATGCCACCATGCTTGCGCGTATCAATAGCGACGACAATCCAAGCTTCTTCTTTTTGACCTACTCCCAAGAGTATCGCGTTAATAATTTTCTGATTATTCCCAAGCAGTTTTTTAAGCCCGATATCATTATAAAACGCAAACCATTGGCAGCCTCTGCCAGACGTGCAGGTTGGGTCGGCTGCAATATTGACCTGCGCCGAGTACCAGAAACAGGAAAGGTGTTTTTGGTCAAAGACCAGCAAGTGATACCGCGCGACAGTGTCACGCAGCAGTTTCAAAAGACGTTGTTTTTACGTAAGCAATCCATCACCTCACGAGGTTGGACGCTAGATGTTTGGCAGTGCATTGACAGATTGGGTGATAAATTTAGCCTGCAACAAGTTTATGCTTTTGCTGATGAATTACAACTCAAGCATCCTGACAACAACCATGTGAAAGATAAAATTCGCCAGCAACTACAAGTGCTACGAGATAAGGGTATTATTGAGTTTATGGGGCGTGGTCAGTATCGAAAATTAAGCTAAGCTTACTATAGTTGTTTAAAAGGCGATCACTTCTACGAGCTACTTTTGCTAGGATCAGCAGCACCAACCCTAGCAACAGAGATAATGATTATGAAAAGTGACACAGGCTTAAAAACTTATCAGATAGAAATAGTTGAAACGATGAGCGCTATTATAGAGATAAAGGCTGAAGACGATTCTTCAGCGATGACGCAAGCGCAAGAAAAGTATAGAAATGAAGATATTGAGTTAAATTATGATGATTTAGTTGATACCAAATTTAATATTTTTGATGTGAAGTAAGCGACTAGTTAAACTCAACCACTTCACCCGATAGCAAAGTAAGTGAACTCATCGGCATCACCCCGCGCAGCGCATTACAAAAGAATAGCCGCGTTATCCGTGGCAATTCCTCATCATGTAATGAACGCATGACTACTGGTCGTTCTGTATTCGCAAGCGCATCGATGATTACTTGTCGCATGACCCCAGCGACACCCGACTGTGCCATCGACGGCGTATACCATTGGCCAGTGGTCAGATAATTGGCCTGAGTTTGGTCGTTATCGCTGCTGGTTGACACAGGTGGCGGCGACTCTGCTAGTTGATAAAACACATTGCTCATCGTGCCCTCCACCCAATGTCCGCTCATATCGCGTAGCAGACCTTCGCCGATCTCTGGCTGTGCAGGGTTTGGCACCGGCTGAGCATTTAACCACTGCGCTTTGTACCGTTGCAGCTCACCGCTTGCGAGGACATTGTCCAAGCGATTGAGGCTTTTGAGTCCAGCCAATGGCGGCGGTAGGCAAGCGATCTTCGCCGATAGGCAAAAGGCGGCACAATTAGGCTGCCTAGGCATCATGCGTCCATCAGGTAGCGTGATTTGCTCTGCTGTCTTGACAGGCATAGCGGCCACTTTTAGCCAGACATCACAGGTGCGACCAGCTGCATCAGGCGCATAGCCATAGCCGCGTACCGCCTGCGTGCTACGCGTGACGATTAGCTTTAGCATGCCTTGTTGCAGCTGCTGGCCATAGGCGGATAGTCGACTCATAAGCGCTGGGCAGTCTATATCCAGCTGCAGCGCTTTTGCATGGCTGAGCAGTCGCTGTCGATGCTGCTGCTGCCATAGTATCTGCCCGTCGACGACGCCCATGGTGGTAAAAAAACCATCAGCGTATGCCAGTCCGCGATTGTCTAAGGCGACTGAAGATGCCGCTGATCGTTGTTTTGCAGTATCTGAGTCTAGCACCTCTAGGTGCTGGCCGTCCAATTGTAGACAGTGCCAAGCATTGCTCGGTAGGGAGGCAGCGCTAGCAAGCGGTAGGGATACTATATTAGATGTCGGCATTGAATCGCTTAGCCGTCATCTGTTTGGGCGGCTGATTTATTGATGATCAGCATACAGCTATAAAACTCACACTTGGCCAACTCGACTTTTTGACCACTGATGACTTTGTTTTTGACGACTTGGCCTGCCAGCATATCGGCGACGACTTTACCACCATCGTCGCCCATCAGTTGCCGTGCCAGCTTGTAGGCTTTTTTGGCATGATTTTGACTGTGCTCTTTTTCTGTATCTGAGTCGGTGGGATTGGCATAGTACCAGCCAAGCTCGAGATATTTTTCGGAATCTATAATATCTAGATACGGCGCGTCGGTCTTCATAAAACGATATTTGGATGCTGGATTGCTGGCATAGTCGAGACTGTTTTCGTCTGTACTGAGCACCTTGCCAAATGTGGTTTTGATGCCGTCCAGCTCGGTGACCTTTAGAGGCTCTACTTTTTCATCGCTCCATGCCGAGACATCATATTTGACAGGCGTGCCCTGCTCAGCCACCGCGCCGTCGAGGTCTGAGTCGGGGGCCGCATTGTCTTGGGCTTGTGGCTCTGTGACGGCCTGCGCACTGCTATCGGTGGCCGCATCTGAGGTTTCGGGGTCGTTTTTGTTGCTATCACAGCCGCTCAATGACAGAGCCGTCGCCATTATCGTACCGACTAGAAGGGTCTGTAGGTTATTATTCCACATGGGCAATTTACTCACACTTTTAGATGGGTCTCAACGTAGTATTAACGAGCTGGCAGCAATGCCGCTGATAACGATGAATGATTGGGTAACAGCTTATGCTTTATTCATTTGTACTTTATACTCGCTGGTACTTTATAAAATAGTGATGCTCTACTCTATATAGTCAGTTAAAAATAAAACTGTTATATAAATTTAACGCGCTACTGGTATAAATTTTACTTGCCTGCTGCGTTCACAGAGGCTGCGCAACCTACGTTTAAAAATAGCATCCCAGTAGCGCTATGCGCTTTTTAGAGTGCATCGACTATATAGCTCATACGCGCCTCATACGCTTGTTAGTTTACCCAACTGCATAACACTTGACTACCCTTTACGTTACGCATCCCCCTCCCAGAAAGTACAGATTTGTTAAAAACCTAACTCAGCAAAACCGTTTTCAGAAAAACCTTTTTTAGAAAACCCGTTGTCAAAAAAACGCATAGCGTACTTCCGCTTTCGCGCAGCCATGACTTATATCCATCTGCTCAAGCGTAGGGTTTGTCAACACCCGCGTTATCCCTTATGATGATTGGCCTCTAGCAGCGATTTATCGATTATCTTTTGCCCATTGTTTATCCGCGGACTCTCTATGACCCAACACTTTATCGTCATCGGCAATCCCATTGCCCACAGTAAATCCCCTGAGATTCATGCGCAGTTTGCCGCTCAGACGGGGATGGATATTAGCTATCAGCGTCAATACTGTCCTGATGATGCCGCCAGCTTTACTGCGCTGCTCGAAGCGTTTTTTCATGGTGGCGGCGTGGGTGCCAATGTCACCGTGCCATTTAAACAAGTCGCCTATGCATGCTGCGCGGCGCGTGGCGGCTTGTCTGAGCATGCCAAGGTAGCAGGCGCGGTCAATACTTTATGGTTAAATACAGCATTGTTAAAAAACGGTGCTTCCATCTCTGAGGCCATTTATGGCGATAACACAGACGGTCAAGGTTTGGTCAATCATATACTAAGCTTGGGCTGGCCACTTGCAGGCGCGCGCGTGGCACTGATCGGCGCTGGCGGCGCAGCTCGCGGGGTGATTTTGCCACTAATTCAGGCAGGTATCGGTGATTTGAGCATTGCCAATCGCACAGTGAGCAAGGCGGAGGATTTGGCTTGTGAGCTGAGCGCTGCTAGCGACGTGATTGACGCACATGCTATCTCGACCTGCGCGACAAGCGAGCTGACAGGAGCATTTGACATTATCATCAATGCCACCTCTATTGGGCTATCTGGTGAGACGTTGCCACTGGCAGATACACTAACGGCTCATTATGCCTATGACATGATGTACGGACGCACGCTACCGTTTTTGCAGCACTTTGCTGCTCGCGGCGCACAGACATCGGACGGTTACGGTATGCTCATCGGCCAAGCGGCCTTGAGCTTTGAGCGCTGGACGACGCAAAAGGTAGATGTCGCCGTAGCGACTGCAGCGTTACATGATAAATAATACTGTGATCAATAGCGCCTAACCAACACGCGCCAGCAGCCAGTTTTCTATACGTCTCAATGGGCGACGTAGGCGCATCGAAGGCATAGCC
Organism: Psychrobacter sp. CAM01; assembly: GCF_032842965.1. Classification (NCBI taxonomy): domain Bacteria; kingdom Pseudomonadati; phylum Pseudomonadota; class Gammaproteobacteria; order Moraxellales; family Moraxellaceae; genus Psychrobacter; species Psychrobacter sp. CAM01. Next base: position 84,221 of record NZ_JAWJBL010000005.1, on the reverse strand, counting down.
AGCCCGCCACCTAGGCCGACCATGCAGCCGAGCGCTGTATCAAGCATCCGCGCGCGCATGACTTCCTCGGCTATCGGTGCCACCATCGAAGCACTGCCGTACTCTGCGATAAAGATAGTCAGCGGCGTGATAAAGATCACGGCCAGACCATAATGCCGATCGACCAATGACTCGATCAACAGCATCATCGCGAGTATCGAGGCGGCCACGCCCCACTGCGACAGCCCCCACGACAGCATCCAGCCAGCGACCGCCATGCCAGCGATGGTGCCGAGTAGTCGGTGTAGCTGCTTGATCCACATCGTGCGTAGCTGCATGCCCTGAATGATGATAAAACAGCTCATCGCCGCCCAGTAAGGATAGGGCATCTCAAAAAACATGGCGAGCGCCAAGGTCAAGCTGACAAAGCCCGCCACAATCGCACTGTCACCGATCGTATCTGCTTCATAATGATAGACAGGCGCAGGCGCGACCGCACGCGTCATCAACAAAAACAGCGTATAAAGCGCCGCCAATAACATCGACGCCCCGCTACCCAACACCACCAGCCCTACCGCCGCTGGCACCTGCGCCAGTGGTGTCGGCATAAACAGCGCTATCGCGCCTGCCATCATCACAAACAACCCCGCCGGTGGCGGCTGACGATAGTAACGCCCCAGCACCACGACCCCAAAGGCCATCAATACAAACACCGGCAACCTAAGCCATGGCAACTGCTGGGCGATCAGCCCCAAAGCAAAGCTCATCGCCATCGCAAACCCCCATGCCATGACCGTCACCAACCGATAGGGCAAAGTACCCACCAGCGGTAGGTTTAAGATAATCATCGCCCCCAGCGACGCCTTAATACCTGAAGGCAGCGCATCAAAATACGCCCCGACAAACACCGGAAAACTAATAGCAAGCGCGGCGATAATGGGCATGTGCCACGGTCTTTTGCTGCGATTGACCTTAAGCAGATGATCCAGCTCGCCATCGATGAGCGACTTGATACGAGTCCACAAGGTGGTGCGCCAAACGACATGCTGATTGCGTAGTTTTTTGCCCATAGTTGGCCTACTGTCTCCTAGATATAGGTGTGTTTGCTCGGTGGTCTACCCTACCCTTTAGGTAGTGCCTGCTGACTAGGTAGGTTCTATTGATTATTGTCACACTGCGCTTGCTCCTAAACGGCTGTGATAATGGTGGCTATAAAAACAGAGCACTGATATAAAAATACTGATATAAAGCTGCTAAGATAAAACTGCTAAAAGAAAAGTACTGAAAGTAGCCTACTAAAAAAGCCCTATCGTTCGCAGCTCAATCAAACTAAAAGTAATAATTTACAATTAAAAACATGAATATTATTTATGTATTGTATATTTGTATGCATAGAAGATTTATACTCATACAAACACCGTAGCAGCTGACTTTTATTCAAGACGTTTGTAGGGCTTTCATGGAATACATCGACTGGCTGGCTGCTCTTATCACACTCCATGACTAATGACAGACAATTAACATACCATTGATTATCAAATAGATACAGTGTCTACCCCTATCCCAAATAAGTAAAGATCGCTTACATAAAAACTGGCTCAATGACTGCGCCACAAGCCTATGAGAGCGAACCAACCAAAGAGAGCGATTATGTTAACTTACAAAGCACCTTTACGTGATATCAAATTTTTGATCAACGATGTGTTTGATTATCAGACGCATTACAAGAGCTTAGACAACGGCGAAAACGCTGATCCCGAAACCGTCGATATGATCTTACAAGGCATGGCGGATTTTGCCGAAAACGTCCTATCACCACTTTACCAGCCTGCTGACGAAGAAGGCTGTCATTTTGAAAACGGTGAAGTCACTACCCCAAAAGGCTTTAAAGAAGCTTATCAGCAGTTCGTCGAGGGCGGCTGGCAAGGCATCTCATACCCTGAAGAGTACGGCGGTATGAACTTGCCGATGTCCATCAACCTCATCAAGGCTGAGATGATCGGCACAGCCAACTGGCCATGGGCAATGTATCCGGGCCTATCTACTGGCTGTATCAACACCTTATTACAGTACGGCTCTGATGAACAAAAAGCCATCTACCTACCAAAACTGGTCGAAGGCTCATGGTCAGGTACCATGTGTCTGACTGAGCCGCAGTGTGGTACTGATTTGGGTCAAGTAAAATCAAAAGCCATCCCGCAAGAAGACGGTACGTATAAAATCAGCGGCACCAAAATCTTTATCTCAAGCGGTGAACACGACTTAACCGACAACATCATTCACATTACTTTAGCACGCCTACCCGATGCCCCAGAAGGCACACGCGGTATCTCGCTGTTTATCGTACCGAAGTTCCTACCAAATAGCGATGGCGAGTTAGGCGAGCGCAATGCGGTGGTGTGCGGCTCTATCGAACACAAAATGGGCATCAGCTCATCAGCAACTTGTGTCCTCAACTACGATGGCGCGACAGGCTACCTAATCGGCGAGCCAAACAAAGGCCTAAAAGCGATGTTTACCTTTATGAACACCGCGCGTATCGGTACGGGTATCCAAGGTCTGGCGCACACCGAGCTGTCTTTCCAAAACGCCTTGCCCTATGCCAAAGAGCGTCGCTCGATGCGCGCCTTATCAGGCACCAAAGATCCTAAAAAAGTGGCAGATGCCATCATTCACCATGCAGATGTTCGTCGTATGCTCTTGACCCAAAAGGCCTTTGCTGAAGGTGGTCGTTCGATGATTTATCACTCAGCGCGCTATGCGGACAAAATGTCACAAGGCGTGGCCAATGGCGATGAAGCAGAGTTTGAAAAATGGGATGACAAGCTTGGTTTTTATACCCCTATCCTAAAAGGCTTTTTAACTGAATTGGGTATCGAGGCGGCCAAACACGGTCAGCAAATCTACGGCGGCCATGGCTATATCAAAGAATGGGGCATGGAGCTGATCGCTCGTGATGCTCGTATCGCGACCATGTATGAAGGGACCACGGGCGTACAGGCGCTAGACTTGCTCGGTCGTAAGGTCATCTTGCAATCTAAAGGCAAGATCATCCGTGACTATACCTCAAGCATCATGAAATGGTGCGGCGAGTATGCACTGGATAAAGACATGCGTAAGTTCGTTTGGGCGTTGACCAAGCTATGTGCTGAGTGGAACACCTTGACCGTTCGTCTGATGCTGATGGCACGTAAAGACCGCGAAATCATCTCTGCGGCCTCTGATGACTTCTTGATGTACTCAGGCTATGTGATGATGGGCTATCACTGGGCGCGCATGGCAGCGGTCGCGTATGACAAGCTCGAAAACGGCGGTACAGAAGCGCCAGAGTTCTACAAAGCCAAAATCCAAACCGCTGAGTTTTATTTTGATAAAATCTTACCGCGCACCTCAGGTCATGCTGAAAGTATGGTTGCCCCAAGCGAGAGCATGACAGCGATGGATATCGACAGCTTTGCTTTCTTAGACTAAGACTGCCCTCGCACTCATTTATAACGATGAAAAAGCGCCTATGATTTAGGCGCTTTTTTTATGTGTTTTAGAACATCAAAAAGCAAGAAAACAGCCGTGATAAGACAGAGACTGCACAAAACGAATACCAGTAGCACACTTGATATCGGGTTGACTATAAAAACGATAGTCACAAATACCGACAGCCATCAGCCTATCGATACCATGCTGCTAGTCATCGGTGATCGCAGCAAAATGCGCATTTAGCATCGTCGCCAATTGATGCGGCGGCAACTCTATCTCTAAGCCGCGACGGCCACCGCTGACGTAGATCGTAGACTGCGTTTGAGCCGAGCAATCTATCATCGTCGGCAAGCGCTTTTTTTGTCCAAGCGGGCTGACGCCGCCTAGTACGTAGCCGGTCGTGCGCTCAACCAGTTTGCTATCCGCCATTTGTACTTTTTTGCAAGACAAGGCTTTGGTAGCAGATAAGGCTTTGGCCATTTTTTTGAAGTTTAAGGTCTTATCAACGGGCAATATGGCCACGGCAAGCGCGCCTGCATCGCTCGATACCACTAAGGTCTTAAAGACTTGAGCGGCATCTACGCCCAGTTTTTCTGCCGCCTCAAGACCAAAAGAGGCCGCTTGTGCATCATGGGTGTATTCGTGTAATTGATAATCCAGACGGTGTTTTTTGGCAAGATTGATAGCAGGCGTCATAGGGGGTTCACTTACCTTTTTTAATAGATACATTCTAATAGATATCAGAACAGAGCGGTTTTCATCAGTCAGTACGTCCATTATTGCGCTAAACGGGTCAACTTTCAAACGATTGTACCGCCAGCTGCGCGCGCCTAGCCTTGTTTTTAAATACTGTCTTTCATTGCTGCCCTTAAGTGCTGTCTTTAAGCGCTGTTCTTGCTTACTGCCTGATGACTGATAGATAAGCGATGACCGCTGGCATATGAATATTAGTAGTATATACAGACAGCATATATCGCTTTGCTGGCTTTTATGGCATCATAAGCGCACTATATTTGATGATTTTTGATACTGATTATGATACCGAAGTTCCTAAAAAAACGGATTTTTAAAGCGCCCGTCACCACGGATAACGCCGCAACTGACAGCCAACCAGTCACGCCTAAGCCTTATGCAAATGCCCCGATCAATCAGCTCTATCGCAAGCTATCGGGCCAAATGCTGGACGTCGCGGTCAAACCCAAACTACTAGGAGAGCTGCCTGAATTTGACAGCGATGATCAGACGCTCAGGTTTTATGTGCTGCAAGATTATTCGCGCTCCAATAGTATTTTGATTGACCTACAGACCCAAGAGCACAACCTGCCGCCTGCGTTGGTCGACGTCCAAGATAGCGCTCATAACATCAAAGAAAACGCCGCTATTATCTTTTTAAAGCACCCAAGTGCCAAAGACAGCCAACTCTCGCCGCGTCTATCGCGTTTGGTCTCTGCGGTGTTGCAGTATCCGGAGCTTAAGGTTCGGCTAGTGCCGGTGTCTATTTTGTGGGGACGCGCGCCAGAAAAAGAGGACTCGTTATTTAAGCTGTTGACCGCCGATAACTGGGAAGACCCAAGCATCACCAAGCAATTATTTAATATCGGAGTGATGGGGCGCGATACCTTTGTGCAGTTTCATCCGCCGCAGGACTTGCGCGCGCTGATCCACGAGCAGTTACATACCACGCCCGTAGAAGACGACCATGCTCAACCTGTCAGCGATGAGATGCCCGCTTATACCTTGACCACTGGCGCGGATGGCAATCGCGAGCTGGTGCGGATGTTACAACAGCAGCTCACCACCTATCTGGACAAGCAGCGCGCCAGTATGCTGGGCCCTGATTTATCAGACCGCCGCAACCTTGTAGACAAGCTCGTGTACTCGCCTGCCATCAAGCACGCGATAGAAGCCGAGGCCAAGGCTACGGGTACCAGCGTACGCGAAGCGCGCAGTGTCGCCAAAGGCTATGCCAATGAGATGGTCAACGACTACTCGCACTCGATCATTCGTGGTTTTTACAAGTTTTTGACGTGGCTATGGACACAGCTATATGATGGCGTCGAAGTCCATCATTTCGAGCGCGTACGCGAGCTGGCGGCAGACTACGAGCTGGTCTATGTGCCGTGTCATCGTAGCCATGTCGACTATTTGCTATTGTCTTATGTCATCTACAAGCGCGGTCTGAGCATTCCTTATGTCGCCGCTGGTGACAATTTAGACGTACCAGTATTAGGGCCGCTACTACGCGGCGCGGTAGCGTTTTATATTCGCCGTAGTTTCCGTGGTAACGCGCTTTATACCGCGGTGTTGCGTGAGTATATGCATACTCTCATCACCCGCAACACGCCGATTGAGTACTTTATCGAAGGGGGCCGCTCTCGCTCAGGGCGACTGCTACCACCGAAGATGGGCATGCTGGCGATGACGGTTCATAGCCAGCTGCGCCATACCAACAAGCCTGTGGTGTTTATTCCAACCTATATCGGTTATGAGCGCATCATGGAGGGCGGCACCTACGTCGGCGAGCTAAAGGGCAAGCCAAAAGAGTCCGAATCCCTTATCGGCTTACTCAAAGTCGGGCGCAAGATCGAGCGTATCTTTGGTAATGTCCATTTGAGCTTTGGTACGCCGTTGCACCTAAGCGATTTTATGACCAAGTTTGATGTACCAGCAGATAGCCTGCCTGCCGATCGCACCGATACCCCACTTGACGAAAAAACCAGCGCCATGGTGGACAATATCGGCGTCAAAATCATGCAGCATATCAACAAAGCCGCTGTCATCACGCCAGTATCGTTATTGTCACTGGTATTGCTATCAGCCCCAAAAGCGGCGCTTGATGAAGACATTTGCCGCGAGCAAATCGCCTTGTATCAGGGGCTCGCCCAGCAGCTGCCTTATGCCGATGATACTTTTATCACCGATATGAGCCCGCAGCAAATCATTGATTATGGTATCAAGCTCAAGCTCATCGAGCGCACACCGCATATCTTAGGCGATATCATTCAGATTGCTGGCAAGCAGGCAGCGTTGCTCAGCTACTTCCGTAACAATATATTGCACGTCTTTATTTTGCTATCGTTCTTATCGGCCTTGGTCGCTCGTAATGGCCGCATCGAGCGCAGCCGTTTGGACAATATTGCCACGCAGATGTATCCATTTTTACAAAGCGAGCTGTTTTTGTACTATCCGGCGCACAGCCTAAATGATACCCTCAACAAAAAAGTCGATAGCCTGCTCGCTCATAGTCTTATCGTCGAGCTTGGCGATGGTATCTTGAGCGTCCCTGAGTCCAATAGTAAAGGCTATCAGCAGCTACAAGTACTGGCCACGCCTGTCGGGCAGAGTCTCGAGCGTTACTTTATGACCCTTGCCCTACTCGCGCAGCAAGGCTCGGGCAATCTGACTGAAAAGGAGGTCGTGGATTTGTGTCACTTGCTCGGTCAGCGCTTGTCGGTGCTATATGCCGACGACATTCCGGATTTCTTTGATCGGGCGTTGTTTACCAGCTTTATCAGTGCCTTGACGCGCCTTGACTACTTACAAAAAGATGAAGAAACTGGGGTGCTGACCTTTGATCATCGTATCAATGACATCGCTCACCATGCCAAGTACGTCCTGACGCCTGATATGATGCAAATCTTGCAGCAAGTCGCAAGCTTAGACGAAGAAGAGATTACCCACGCGATTACTGAGATTAGCAATAAAAAGCAGCGTAAATTTGGTCGTAAGCGTTAATTGATACCGTTATATTAAGCTGCTCAAGATATTGAGCAGCATAAAAAAAGACCTCTAACTGATTAGAGGTCTTTTTTTATTGAGCACTATATTTTATTGAGTACCATAAGCACCGCTCTTAGGTAGAAATCTTTTTATACTTCATACGCTTAGGAGTAGCATCATCACCCATGGTCTTTTTGCGATAGGCTTCAAACTCAGAGTAGTTACCATCGAACCATACAGGGCCTTCTTCTTCGAACGCCAAGATGTGGGTGGCGATACGGTCAAGGAACCAGCGATCATGCGAGACCACCATGACGGTACCAGGGAATACTTGAATCGCATCCTCTAGCGCACGCAAAGTTTCGATATCCAAGTCGTTTGACGGTTCATCAAGCAGCAAGACGTTAGCGCCCTGCTTTAGTGTCTTAGCCAATTGCAAGCGGTTACGCTCACCACCTGATAGCTGTCCGACATGCTTTTGCTGGTCTGAGCCTTTGAAGTTAAAGCGGCCAATATAAGCACGGCTTGGGGTCTCATAGTCGCCTACCTTGATGATATCAAGGCCGTCTGATACTTCTTCCCAGACGGTTTTGTTATCATCCAAGTTGTCACGTACCTGACCAACATAGGCAACCTTGACACTCTCGCCCAGCTCGACTGAGCCAGTATCTGGGGTATCACGCTCGGTAATCATGTTAAATAGCGTGGTTTTACCCGCACCGTTTGGCCCGATGATACCGACGATGGCACCTGCTGGCACGTTAAAGCTGAGGTTTTCATAAAGCAAACGATCACCAAAAGACTTGGAGATATTGTTGACTTCGATGACCTTGTTACCCAGACGTGGACCAGGTGGAATATAAATCTCAGCGGTTTCGTTACGTTTTTGGAACTCAGTTGAGTTTAGCTCCTCAAAACGCTGCACACGAGATTTGGACTTGGCTTGTTGGCCTTTTTGATTTTTACGAATCCACTCAAGCTCTTTTTTCAGTGCTTTGGCAAAAGACTCTTCTTGCTTTTGCTGCTGCTCAAGACGGTTGTTCTTTTGCTCGAGCCACTCAGTATAGTTACCCTCATAAGGATAGCCATGGCCACGGTCCAGCTCCAAAATCCACTGCGCGACATTGTCTAAGAAATAACGGTCGTGAGTAATGGCGACGATGGTACCACTGTAGTTTTGCAAGAACTGCTCAAGCCACGCGACCGATTCGGCATCCAAGTGGTTGGTCGGTTCGTCAAGTAGTAGCATATCAGGACGTGACAATAGCAGACGGCATAGCGCCACACGGCGTTTTTCACCACCAGATAATTTGCTGACATCTGCATCCCATGGCGGCAGACGTAGCGCATCAGCGGCTTTTTCGAGCTGGGTATTTAGGTTATGAGCGTCCCACGCTTGGATGATGTCTTCCATCTTGCCTTGCTCTTCGGCCAGCTTATCAAAGTCGGCATCGGGCTCTGCGTATTCGGCATAAATCGCATCCAAACGCGCGAGCGCATCTAACGCCTCACGCATACCGTCTTCGACGTTACCACGGACATCTTTGCTGTCATCAAGCTGTGGCTCCTGCGGTAGGTAACCGACTTTGGTACCTGTTTGCGCGCGCGCCTCACCACTAAACTCAGTATCGACACCTGCCATGATACGTAGCAAGGTAGACTTACCCGCACCGTTGATACCTAGCACACCAATTTTGGCACCAGGGAAAAACGACAGGTTGATGTTTTTTAGAATCTCACGCTTAGGCGGAACAAGTTTTGACACGTTGTTCATCGTGTAAATATATTGAGCCATTAACACTCCGATAGACTGCATAGACAAGGCGTGACAGTCGCACTTTGCACGGATGCTCAGTGGGCTGCGCCTCAAAAATCAGGGTTGTAAATTGTCTGCCATTATCGCATTGTGGCGCATACCCTGCAAGCGAGTAGACGGCTTTCATGCCTTTTCTGCTAAAGTATTGGATTAATTGGTGAAATAAGCCAACCTTATCGAGTTTTTTGACGGCCGCAACGAGCCTTGACGATTTTGATAATGGTAGGCTATCGTAACATATACCCTATCCACGATTACTCGAAAGGGCTATAAATCTACTCGCAGGCAGCGCATAATAAGGCATAACGTATTTGGGCAGATAATAAATAAACAATGCCGCCATCTATCATCGATCTAGAGCCTTTTTATAAGAAACATCGATCTAGAGCTTTCGTATAAGAGCCACTGTCTAAATACCCTCAACCTAAAGCAATCTAATAAAACCAACAACGGAGTATATGATGAGTACACAGGAATTTACTGCAGACAACGCCCCAACCATCACCCACAACGAGTCCGCAAACCGCTTTGAGACCACCATCGACGGTCATACAGGCTATATCAGCTATCAGGAGCGCGACGACAAGCTGGTGTACGACCATACCATCGTGCCAAAAGAGCTAGGCGGCCGTGGTCTTGGTACAGCACTGGTCAAGCATGCTCTCGACTATGCCCGCGCTCATGATAAAAAGGTGGTGCCGCAATGCTCATTTGTCGCCTCCTACATCAATAGACGACCTGAGTATCAAGACTTAGTATAAAAAACTTGGTATAAAATACTTGATATAACAGACTGTTCGCCAGTCAGCTGACGTCATCGTTATTTTTAATAAACCAAACCACATAACAATAAAGGTTATTAATATGAGTAGTTTATCTGACAAGCAAATCAACCTACAGTTAGAAGATCTGGCAGGATGGCAACGTGACGGCAATAGTATCGTCAAGACCTATCACTTTAGCGACTTTATCGAAGCCATGAGCTTTATGAATCAAGCCGCTTTTCATGCAGAGGCGCTCGAGCATCATCCTGAATGGCGTAATATCTACAATGTGGTAGAAGTGCGCTTGACCAACCACGATACAGGTGGCATCTCAAGCTTGGATATCCGTTTGGCCAAACGCATGGAGCACATCATTCAGCCCAAACGCTTATAAGCGCTATCTGACAGACAAACACAGCAGCCAAAAAAAGTCCTCGATTCAAATCGAGGACTTTTTTTTACCAAATATACTCAAGCATCTTGCCTGTATATTTAAAATTGCCTGCATATTTAAAATAGTTAAACATCTTAGCTGCTTAACTGCCGACTACATACGGCGGCTTACAAATGCGACGATAAATAAAATCACCGCCAATGCCAATAAAATATACGCAAAGTTTGCTGATAAGCCTGCGACACCGCCGAAGCCCAAGAAACTTGCTAACAATGCGATAACGGCAAAAATAATAGCCCAGCGAAACATAATCTTCTCCTTGAATGATAATCAAAACCAGATTGCAGATCTGTCTGCTATCCCTTCTCATACTCATTAATTGTTGTTTTTTTATACCTATTACAACGACTTACGACCATAGATTAGCAACATTTGTCGCCAGACAACGTTCATTTTGGTAATGATATCGGTGGATTATGTAACCTTTGTAGCAAGTCTTAATACTCGCCAAATCTTGTTTTTGTTTATAAAGATTGTGTGTAGCGACAGATGGTGTTTTATAAGTCACGCTTTTTTTGTCCATTAAATCTGTTATAACCCCTCATAGTGATCCACTAAAAAGCAGCTAGGCGCAGTATGGAGGACACGCCCTAGTTATCAGCCTTGCTGTCACATTTTTATAGGAAGCTGACTGTCGCAACCCAACCATAAAATGACTGTCAGTACTGCACTTGACCAGATGATAATTGAGCAAAAGTTGCTATGATGATGGTAGCTACGATAATAAACGAGCCGCTAAAAACAACCATTCATATAAGGAAGAGAGTTATGGATACCAATACGGATACGACCAATCACACCGCTGCAAACAACACTGAAAAACGACCTTATGCGGTCGTGCTTTATGGAGCGACCAGTTTTGTCGGGCAAATCACCGCTCATTACTTGACCCATTTTTTGTCAAATGCCAAAAACAAAGACGGCTCTAATGTCACATGGGCCATCGCCGGCCGTGATGAAGCAAAGCTAAACGACTTGCAGTCCAAACTTGCCAGCAAAGTCGACACCATCATTGCCAATAGTAACGACGCCGCCAGCCTCGATGCGATGACCAAACAAACCCAAGTCATCATCTCAACCGTCGGCCCCTACCTCAAGTACGGCGAACCACTGATCAAGTCTTGTGCAGAAAATGGCACCGATTACGTCGATCTGACCGGTGAAGCCATCTTTATCAAAGACATGATGGATAAATATCAGGAGACGGCAAAGCAAAGTGGCGCTCGTATTGTCAACTCCTGCGGGTTTGATTCCATTCCTTCAGATTTGGGGGTTTATTTTACCCAAAAGCAAGCCGAAGAGAGATTTGGTGAGACATGTAATGTCATTCATATGCGTGTCAAGGCGGCAAAAGGTGGACTGTCTGGCGGCACTATTGCCTCAATGGCAACGATATTTGAAGAAGTCGGAGAAGACAAATCGCGCCGCAAGCAAGTGGCCAACCCTTATTTGCTAAACGATGATAAAGACGCGCCAAACGTACGCCAAGACAACATCAGCAAACCAAAATACGACAGCGAGCACAAACGCTGGCTTGCGCCCTTTGTCATGGCCAGTATCAACACCCGTATCGTCCATCGCACCAACCAACTGCTCGGCTATGAGTACGGGCGTCAGTTTAAATATGATGAAGCGATGTGGATGAAGGATGGCGTCAAAGGTCAACTATCGAGCTATGCGATGAGCGCAGGCTTATTTGGATTTGCCACAGCGATGATGATCAAACCCAGCCGTGAGCTACTATCTAAGCATGTGCTGCCCAAGTCAGGCTCTGGCCCTTCTAAAGAAGAGCAAGAAAACGGCTACTTCGATATTCGTCTGTTTGGTCAAACCACTGGCAACCAGACCATCAATACCAAAGTCACCGGCGATAAAGACCCAGGTTACGGCAGCACTTCGCGTATGTTGGCACAGGCCGCTCTTTGCTTGGCACAAGATATCAGCAAAGACGATGTGGCCGGTGGATTTTGGACGCCAGCGGCCGCGATGGGCGATACCTTACTGTCGCGCTTAGAGGAGCATGCCGGCCTTCGTTTTGAGGTAGTCGATGCCTAACATTATTATCATGGGTAGATGAGGGACTGCATCACATTCATCCCAGCCGTACTGTGCTTATTTTATAACAGATCGACTATAGTCTCTGACCGTGTCTTATTTATAAGGTGCGGTTTTTTATGGCAAAAATTTTAGAAAATGTAGTGAAACATCAAATGACAAATCTGAGCGGCTGTTAATAAATACAACTAGTGTACTTTTTTAGTGACAGATGTTGCCTGTTGACGATTTTTTTATACATTATGCTACACATTCCTAGCCTAATGTCACAGCCATCTTTTGGTCACTAGCGTAGGATAAAAAGGTCACATAACAAAGGTCGCATAACTTTTTGTGCCTTACCTTTTAAACATCTTATGAAGAATAAACACCTTATAAATACTGCTCCTGACCACTTAGCTTCTGGTAACACACAGTGAATGGCACATCGTTCATGTTACGTAGCCATGAGAGTGATATAAGACAGAGCAAAATCAATAACAATCAAGAGGGAACCACGATGAAATTGCACGTATTAACCGCCGCTGTATTTACTTCAGGCCTTATGATGTTGGCAAGCTCTGCCAATGCAGCTATGACCACCGATGGCCATGGCAACGTTGGCTATGATAGCTACGATGAGTGCGTCAGCGCAGTCAAAGATGGCTCAGCCAAATTTTATACCCCTTATACTTATCAAAACCCCAAGCGCCAAGCCGGTGAAGCCGCCGTCAAACAAATGACACTAGCAGAAGTGATGATCCCCCAAAGCGTGGTCGATCGCCGTAACTTACGTACTAAGGATTACTCTGCAGGGGCCTGTGACCTAGGCGTTGGGCAATCAAACGGTCGTTATGGGGTATCGGGCGCGTTGGTCGGCAAATATGTCCCTATCGCTGCTGATATGCCCGTCAACGTCTATATGGACAAAGCTGGCAACCCAGTTCGCTTGAGTATGCAGCAATGTGACAACCATTTCGGCGATAAATTTCCCACACCTATCGTCAGTGAAGCCCCTGCCCCAGAGGCACAAATTGCGGTCAATGAAGCGCGCAGCGTAGAGCCTGTCGTCGTCGAGACAACGCGCGTGATACGTCCAGCCAAATACAGCGTCAAAGAAGTCATCATCGCCCCAGACGATCAAATCAAACGCGTCAACACCGCTCAAGGTACGGCAATCGCCATCGAAGATAATGCCAATCGCGCTGTTATTGTGGGCGAAGAGGCCAATGCCGACGTCCTTGACAACACAGAGATCAACCAAACCTTCCCTGTGGTTCGCGTTCCTGATGCTGACGAGATGCCTCAGGTAACTAAAGAAGCAAATAAATAAGGGATTGGCATATAATCTCTCTTAAATACGCACTCACGGCGCCAAAAACAAAGATAACCAAAGACAAGTTTGGAGAGAGATTGTCGCAAATGTATTACCAGTGTTTCATAATGTCACAAGAAAATACCAAGCTGTTAGAACCTTAATGACTTTACTACTGAAATACTGGCTCTAGAGCTGGTATTTTGCGTTTGGGAATAATAACAAGTTCGTATCAGCACATAAGGTAGTGACTCAAAGTTCACCATCTTATGCGCGGATTTGTGGTTTTGTACATAATCATCTTATTATATTTTGGAGTTTTATCATGAAAAACACAGCCTTATCACTACTCATGGGTGCGACACTTATCTTACCAACTATGGCGATGGCAGCCCCAGTCAACACCGCAGAGGTGACCCCAGCGGATAAATTGGCCGAACCCGTAGACAATACCTTACAGGCCGAAATCGAAGGCCCAGACGGTGAGCTACTGGCCACTCAACCTGGCGCTGTAGAAAGTGAAGAGGTCGTCGCTATCACAGATGCAGCAGCCACGGAGGTAGCGACTAACGAAGCTACTGAGGAAGAAAATGATGCAATGGCAGCGGCTGATATGCAACCTGCGCAAACCGAGCAGCCTGCACCAGCACTCAACATGCAGCACAGTGATGCAAACTATCAGCCACTATTGGCAGGTGAAGGCGCAACCGACGACGAAGCTGCCAACACAGAAATCACATTACAAGAAAAGAAAAAAGACAAGCGTGGTGAGCTACTCGCAACGCAGCCTGCGGATGTCGAGTTTAAAGAAAATCGCCGTATCGCTATCGCACGCTAAGATTTGGGCGCAATAATAGCGTCTCGATAATAGCAGCGCCTCAATTATAGCGTCGCTAACAAACAGCATAAACACAGATGGCATTTTGCCTATTAAGGCACAATTGATACAAGCGTATGACACAAAAAAGGCAGCCCCATGGCTGCCTTTTTTCTATTTTTTATAATACTGATTATTTTTTGCTTTTGGTCACGCCGGCCTCTTGTAGCAGTGCACCCAAAGTCCCCATTTTGGCTGATGCGTCGGCTTTTGGCGCCTTGCTGCGGTTAGAGGCATTGTCATTAGCTTGACGATGGTCACGCGGTTTTGTTGCACGTTTATCCGCTGGGCGCTTATTGTTTGGACGATTGCCGCGCGGACGGCTCGCTTTTTCATCACCAGCAGTATTGCGGGTCGCAGGCTTGGCGGCTGGCCGCGCTGATTTTTCTGCTTCAGGCTTCATGCTAAAGCCAATACGGCCGCGTTTTTCGTCGATAGAGATGACACGTACTGAGACAATATCGCCTGGTTTGACACGGTTCATCGGATCAGCGACAAAGTCATTGGCCATCTGCGAGATATGTACCAGCCCGTCTTGATGTACACCGACATCCACAAAACACCCGAAGGCGGTGACGTTGGTGACCACGCCTTCTAGCTGCATGCCTTCGCTTAAGTCCTTAATGCTATTGACGTCTTCACGGAAGTTAGCGGTCTTAAACTCAGGGCGTGGATCGCGCGCAGGTTTTGCCAGCTCTTCAATGATGGCTTTTACACTGACATTGTCGTCATTGGCCGCCAGTGCTGTGGTATCAACGCTATTTAACACCCCATCATTACCCAGTACCTCTGACAATGCTTTACCGGTTTGCGCCAGCAAGCTGTCAACCAATGCATAGCTCTCTGGATGGACGCCTGTCGCATCCAGTGGATTGCTGCCACCGTGGATACGCAAAAACCCTGCCGCTTGCTCAAAGGTCTTAGCGCCTAGACGTGGGACGTTTTTGAGGGATTCACGGCTATCAAATGCGCCGTGCTCTTTGCGGTAAGTCACGATTTGCTGAGCGACGTTTTTGTTTAGACCAGCGATATGCGCCAAAATAGCAGGACTGGCGGTATTTACATCGACGCCCACCGCGTTCACGCTATCCTGCGTGACTTTATCGAGGCTATCTGCCAATTGGTTTTGGTTGACATCGTGCTGATATTGACCCACGCCAATGGCTTTTGGATCGACCTTGACCAGCTCAGATAGCGGATCTTGCAAGCGACGGGCGATAGAAACCGCACCGCGTACCGAGACATCTAAATTAGCAAGCTCATCACTGGCAAGCTCACTGGCAGAATAAACAGACGCGCCTGACTCATTGACGATAACAGCTTTGGCTTTTAATTCAGCGTTGGCGGCCAAAATCTCTTTGATCATCGCATCGGTTTCGCGGCTTGCCGTACCATTACCGATAGCCACCAAATCAACCTTATAAGTGCTCAGTAGCTCATCGATGACTTTTTTGGCCTCATCCATCTTATTATCAGGGGCAAATGGATAGACAGTCGCCACCACAGGTTTGTCTTCATTATCTAACATGACATGACCTTGGGCATCGACAATGGCCATCTTCACACCGTGACGGATACCTGGATCGACGCCCAAAATCACCTTGCGGCCAGCAGGCGCAGCCATGAGTAGATGCTGTAAGTTACTGGCAAACACCTCAATCGCATCAGCCTCAGCAGCCAAACGTTTTTCGGTCAATAAACGATGCTCGATATGCGGACGCCATTTATCCTTCCACAGGCTGGTCGCCGCCGCCTGCAAAAACTCACGACGAGCAGCAGGCGCTTTGGCATCGATATCAAAGTGGCTGATGATTTTTTCGATAAAGGGAGCGTCTTCGCCATCGATTTTTAGGCCCAAGACATTTTCTTGGCGGCCACGCAGCATCGCAAGCAGGCGATGATTGGGCAGGCGCGCAAGGCTTTCGCTATGCTCAAAGTAGTCTTTAAACTTCTCGCCCACTTCGCGTTTTTCGTCACTGGCGACAGTCGATACGATGCTCGCTGTCTTTGCAAAGCCATTACGCAAGTTATCAAGCAAATCCAGCGCTTGCGTCCATTCATCAACGATGATGGCTTGTACGCCTGCCAGTTGCTTGTCTAGATCACCGAAGTCGACCTCTATCTCATTGCCCTTGTCATCAGAGATACTGGCTGGCGCCTCATAATCTGCCAATGCATCAGTTGGGGTAATCTCTTGGGTCAACAGCGCTTGTGCTGGTACGTCCAAACCGGCAGCGCGGGCTTTGGCCGCAGGAGAGCGGCGGCGCGGGCGGTATGGCAGATAGATGTCTTCTAGCTCAAGTTTCGATGTCGCATTGTCAATGCGCGCCTGCAGCTCATCTGTCAAGTTGCCTTGCGTGCTGAGCAGCTCAGTGATTTTGAGGCGGCGGCTGGCCATGTCACGCTCATAGTTGAGCGATTTTTCTAGCGCTCGCAGCTGTGCATCGTCAAGATTTTGCGTCTTTTCTTTACGGTAACGGGCGATAAACGGAACTGTCGCGCCTTCATCATAAAGTTTGACAAACGCATTGACTTGAGCAGTCTTAATGCCAAGCGCGCGAGCAAGCTTGTCGTGAATATTCGCGTGTGTGGTTGCATCCAAAACCTGTGTATTTGTCTGGGTTTGAGATGGCGTTAAGGTATCAGTGCTACTCATATACGTATCAATCGTTGAGAAATGTAGTTTTGCATTATAGCAAAAGCTGCATGAATAAAAATCCTTTTTATCTTTTTGCGCTTTTGCCTAGATTTTATGGTCGATATCGCCTTTTAACCTTTCTGTTTCGGCCTTGTTAAACAAACGCATACAGCATTTATCCTGATGGGTGATGCAATTGCTGGTGCAATCTTATACACTAAAGTATCAGCGGCGCAGTTTGGTGATGTCTTGTAGAGTGAATCTCTAAGTCTGACTATTTTGTATCGTTTACCGCCGCTACATAACCGCGTGTACTTCTATATTTAGAAGGCTATAGTCGAAGCCAAATAAATCAGATACCTGGCTATCAAGTCGCTCAATGAAACGGTGTTTTTATATTGGATTGACTATAGGGCATATGAAGAGGGATCTTTGTTGTTAGATAATTTTTTAGACAGTTTTTAATCACAGAGCAAATAATGATAAGGGTGTTGCTCAGCGCAATTTATGCGTGACACCGATAATGAATGTTCATAATAATTTTTATAAGAGGATGCCTGTATGACAGATAATAATAGCCCAGATACTTTGACTCAGCGTATTTTGGTCGTCGATGACGATGCCCGCTTGCGCTCTTTGTTGCAGCGCTTTTTAGAGGACGACGGTTTTGTCGTGCGCACCGCCCATGATGGCAGCCAGATGGATAAACTGATGCAGCGCGAGTTGTTTTCGTTGGTGGTGCTTGATTTGATGCTCCCAGGTGAGGACGGCATTAGTATCTGTAAGCGCTTGCGTGAGGACAATGCCGACATCCCTATCATCATGCTCACCGCCAAAGGTGGCGACGCTGATCGTATCGCTGGCCTCGAAGCAGGCGCTGATGACTACTTACCAAAACCCTTTAACCCAAAAGAGCTGCTGGCACGTATCAAAGCGGTACTGCGTCGTCAAAACCGTGAGCTGCCAGGTGCGCCAAGCCATCAGCTAGAAGTAGTAGAGTTTGGACCATGGACACTTGATTTATCAACGCGTACGCTCAAACGCGACGGCAATGTCGTGACTTTGACGACAGGCGAGTTTTCTGTCCTAAAAGCCTTGGTGCAACATCCGCGTGAGCCATTGACTCGTGATAAGCTTATGAATCTGGCGCGGGGCCGTGAATGGGGTGCAATGGAGCGCTCTATTGATGTACAAGTCTCACGCCTGCGCCGCTTGATTGAGGACAATCCGTCACAAGCGCGCTATATCCAGACGGTATGGGGCGTGGGTTATGTGTTTGTACCCGATGAGGCAGAGGCCGAAACCGCCAAGAGTGAATAGCTATAGCTTTTGACTGATCTAATTTCTTTTAATATAGGCCGTGTTTGGTTACTCACAAACACGTGCCAATATGATGAGCATACCTGTGAAAAACCCAATTATTTTTCAAAACATACCCTGCACCTTAGTGACAGGGTTTTTGGGTGCTGGCAAGACGACCCTCATCAATCACTTACTGACTACCAAACCGACCGAGCAGCGCTGGGCGCTATTAATCAATGAGTTTGGTCGTATCGGTATTGATGGTACGCTGCTAAAAGGGGCTAATTGGTGGCAGGCGGCGCAAGAGACGATCGCGGTACGGGAGGTCAGCGGCGGCTGTATTTGCTGCACCAGTCAGCTACCCTTACAAATCGCCATCAGCCGCCTACTCAGTGAGCACAAGCCGCAGCGTTTGCTCATCGAGCCGACCGGACTGGCGCACCCTCGCGAGCTCGTCCAGCAGCTGAGCGAGCCACATTGGCAAACTGCCCTACAAATGCAAGCGGTACTCACTGTCTTAAACGCCAAACAATGGCAGCAAGCCAAATACCGTGAGCATGAGGGCTTTGCGGTGCATGTAAAAGAGGCCGATGCACTGATTATCAATCGTTACGATCATCTAAGCGCCGACGAAATACAAGCGCTACAAGCATGGATAGCCACACTGAATCCGCACGCTACTATCCTTTGGGCGGCACATGAGCCTGCTGCGGCCGTTAGTCATGACAGCGATCACAGCAACAATCCTGAGGGCAGCAGCAATGGCAGTAGCGACAAAAGTGACGCGCTGCCAGCCTATATCGCCATGCTACGCGAGCAGTTGACCAGGCCCAGTCAGGTCTTAAACCGTCAGCATAAGATTGCGCTTGGGCCATTGGCCAAATCAGCACTTCGCACGCCATTGCAGGGTAACACTCCTGTCGTCTCTGCGTTGGCCGGTACTCCCTTGACTGGCAGTAGTGCCCAAAATAATACCGATAGCGAGCTGCCTTATCGTTATCACGAGACACAGCAAGACCTGCTCTTGGCCGGTTGGCGACTGCCAGCGCATTATGTGCTGCCCGCAGATACCTTACAAAGTTGGCTACTGAGGCTACCAAACTGGCAGCGCATCAAAGGCGTGGTACACACCTCGGATGGTTGGTTGCAGCTGAACTTCACGCCTGATAGCCTAACTACCCGTACAGTCAGTGCGCAGAGTGATAGCCGCTTGGAGGTCATTTTGCAAGGTGCTGACAATGGCAGCAATGATGGCGCTGACCATACGCCCATCGCTATCGACTGGCAACCCTATGATCGTCAGCTTATGGCAATGGTCGTGGTATTAGGGTAGCGGGCCTCTATTTACTTATTGGTCGCTTCTGTATAGCTTTAATACAGGCTATACACATAAAAAAGCCAATATTGTAGAAGTATTGGCTTTTTCAATTCACTCTTATCATGTATGCCTGCTATCGAAGCTGACTGTCCTTACTGCCGCGCCGATTAAACAGCTCCGTTGCCCGTGCGGTTTGTTCAAGCTCGCTTTGACAGCCGACACAATGCTGCACACCGGGTACGGCCAGTCGCCGTGCTTGTGGTATCGCATTGCCACACTCATCACAGAACTCAGCGCTTTCACCTTTAGGCATAGCCCGTCGCGCCCGCTCTAATGCGTCGTTGACCGTTGCATCCATTTGCTCATGCTCAGCACCATCTCTTGACCATCCACCTGCCATAACGTCATCCTATTTATTATTAATGCTATTTAGCTTTTAGACAATAAAAGCCTTTAATAACAAATAGATGGGGTTATCTCTATGGATTACAATGCCAGTTAGGGGCGGTAGATGATGACGCCATCATCAGATATAGGCTAAGCACGATGAGACGTGACTGAGTCTATATCTGATTGGCGAGCACTAGTCTTTTGGTTGCAATTCGACCACTTGCCCGCGCACGCCGATACTGGCATCACTCATCAAACAGACATAACCTGCCATGATATCCTCAGGGGTTTTTAGGCTCATGGGGTTTTCTCCTGGGTAGGCATGAGCACGCATGTTGGTACGCGTCCCACCCGGATTGATACAATTAAAACGTAAATTGGTTGTGTTTTTTGTCTCTTGAGTAAAGATATCGCTCATACCCTCCACTGCTTGCTTGGAGAGCGCATAGGCACCCCAAAACGCGCGCGGATGTGTGCCCACACTACTAGAGGTAAAGACGATAGAGCCATTGTCTGCATCTTTGAGCAGCGGTAATAGCGCCTGCGTCAGCATAAATGTCGCCGTACAATTGACCTTCATCACTTGCGCAAAGGTATCGACGTCATACATCTCAAGCGGTGTTAGCTGCCCAAGCAGGCCAGCATTATGCAAGATACCATCTAACTGGCCGATTTCTTTATCGATCAGTCCCTCTAGCTGCTGCATCTCGGCATAAGTGGCACCCTCTAGGTTCATCGGTAGCATGGCAGGCTGCTTGCCGCCAAAGCTCTCAATCTCATCATAGACATATTCAAGCTTGCTGCTGGTACGTCCGAGCAACAATACAGTCGCACCATAGCGCGCATAGGTCAAGGCGGCGACCCGCCCGATACCGTCACCTGCTCCTGTCACCAAAATAGTCTTGCCATCCAAGCAGTTGTCCGGGGGTACAAAGCTGCGGATCTCGTCATGTGTCAACGGCTGGGTAAAACCAGCTGTGTCTGTACTGCTCTGCGGTTTGGTTGGCTGATTCGTAGTGTCACTCATGGCATTACTCACTGCTTATTATTAAATAGTTAGGATGCGTAATCGTTACTTCGATAAATGGCTTATAGGCTTATCTTGTAGAGGCTATAAATAATCGAACTGACCCGAAGACAATAAAAGTTTATTTAATGCTTCAGGTGTCTCAGTAATATAGTCTGCGCCCCATTTTTTTAGGCTTTTTTGGTCTTCAGGCGGGATATAGCCATAAGCGGCCAAAATCGTCGGCATGCCAGCGGCGTTACCGGCTTCGATATCGCGTATATGATCGCCGACATACAATACGCAGCCTGCCGCACCGCGCGGAATACCGAGCTTCTCTAAGGCCACATACATTGGCTCAGGATCAGGTTTTGAGCGCGAGACATCGTCGGGACACACCAGCACCGCGCAGCGCTCATCTAATTGCATCACATTGAGCAACTGCTCGGCCAAATAACGCGGCTTATTGGTGACGATACCCCAGGGCACGTCTTTTGCCTCCAGTGTGCTCAGCACCTCGTCGAGCGCAGGAAACACGCAGCTATCGACGCAGATGTCTGCTGCGTAATCGTCCAAAAACTGCTGACGAAAGCGCTGCAGCTCTTCATCACTCGCCTGCAGTTGGTCATTATGACGCAGCATCAGCTGCACCATCGCCGAGGCTCCGGCAGAGACTTGCTCTCGAATTTGCCCCTCCGGCGGCGCTTGCCAATCGTTTTCACCGCTCATCTTTGCGATGATACGGACAAAGTCGGCAGCAGTATCGATTAACGTCCCATCAAGGTCAAATAAAACCGCTTTTACAAATTGGCTCATAATAAATGCTCTTAGTCTAAAAGATAAATGTAGGCAAAATCACTTGAGGGCGGCGCTATTGTAGTGGCTTTTGTACCGCCATCATATAATTGACATCGACGTTTTGTGCCAGCCAGTAGCGTTTGGTCAGCGGATTATAGTGCAGGCCAATGATGTCTTGGCGTCTAAATCCAGCATGGACAGCCATTTTGTCAAGCTCAGCGGGGGTGATGAACTTGGCATAATCGTGAGTGCCGCGATCAAGCAGACGCAGCACATACTCTGCACCAATGATGGCAAACAAATAGGATTTGGGGTTGCGGTTGATCGTCGATAGCACGCACACCCCGCCTGGTGCCAGCAGCTCAAAACACGCCTGCACAATCGACTGAGGGTCCGGCACATGCTCCAGCATCTCCATACAGGTCACCACATCGAACTGACCGGCGTGCGTTTTTGCCAGCGTCTCTACAGGGATATGCTGATAGCGCAGCGTGTGCCCAAGGTCACTTTGCTCGGCGTGGAGGGCGGCAGCTTTTAGGTTTTCGGTCCCCAAATCAATGCCTGTGACATCTGCGCCGCGGCGTGCCATTGATTCTGACAATATCCCGCCGCCGCAGCCCACATCCAGCACTTTTTTGCCCGCCAGACCCTGCTCGGCGGTCTTATCAGTGTACTGCTCATCAACAGAGGACGGTGCGCTTTGATAGCCGCGTTTGATATTTTCTTCTATCCAGTTGAGGCGTAGTGGGTTTATTTCGTGCAATGTTGCAAAGGCGCCCGTGCTGCTCCACCACTCCCCTGCCAGCTTATTAAATTTATCCACCTCGCTGGCATCCACATTGATGCTGTTAGTCTCGGCATCATTGACGCGGCTATCGGTATGCTCATTGGCAGTTGACGAAGAAGCATGGACTGAGCTCATGATATTTCCTTTATTGTCATTATAAGTGTCGTATATGAAAGGATTGTCGTACAACGTCTACAACGCGCACGACGATATACTCAATATTAGCATGAGAGTAGCGGTTTTGTCGTGAGGTACATCGTCACGGATTGTGAGTCATGGCTATTGATTCGCTCACAGCTTTACAACCATTCGTTAAGAATCGGATTCACAAGCGCCTATGTTTTACGTTATCATAGGCGCTACTCTATGGTAGGTCGACCGTACTCGACACTCTATCGTTTATACAGCTTGTAGCACTTTTGGCCTGTCTAAGCGGTAAAACCCATCATCACCCTAAGTTTATACATCTCAAGGATAAAGTATGAAACGTGTCATCACACTGACTGGTCTGGCTATGGCTATTGGTCTTGCCACTATGGGCGCACAAGCTGCCGACTATGTCGCCGGAAAAGACTATCGCGTGCTCGACAATCCAGAAAAAATCAGCGGTGACGCCATCATTGTTCGTGAGTTTTTTTGGTATGGCTGCCCGCATTGTAACGTCCTCAATCCGCATATGGAAAAGTGGGCAAAAACCAAAGACAAAGATGTCGCATTCTTCAAGACCCCAGCGGCGCTCAATCCTGTTTGGGAAGCCAACGCCCGTGGTTTTTATGCCGCCCAGCTATTAGGGTTTGAAAACAAAACCCATGACGCTTTGTTTGATGCCATTCATAAAGACGGCAAAAAACTCTTTGACCAAGCATCATTGAGCAAGTGGTATGCGTCAAAAGGCGTGGATGAAAAGAAATTTAACAGCCTATACAACTCGTTTGCCGTCGGCACAAAAATCGGCCGCTCACAAGCTGGCGCAAAGCGTTATCAGCTCTCAGGGGTACCAGCAGTCGTGGTACAAGGCAAATACGTCGTCACTGGTGAAAGCGCCAAAGTACCCAAGGTCGTTGACTATTTGGTTGACAAAGCACGCGCTGAAAAGAAATAAACCCAGCCCTTTTTAACCGAGCGCGTTGATCTTATCGCAGCCTCGGGCATATATATCGTGATAGCAAGCTTATAAATAAAAGCCAATCATTTGATGATTGGCTTTTTTATTTGTTTACGTTTATAGCGTTTATAACATTGGTAGCGACGCTGGGCAGTTATTTTTTGAGCTGCGACAAGATGGCCACTTCTCGTATATAACTGGCCAAATCGGCTTCTGACTCTGCTAGTAGCTCATCATCTTGCATATGCTTGGCGTACTCAATCCATAGTAACAGCTGATACATGCTGTTGCGCTCAGAGGCCTTGTATTGTTTGACAAACTGCTTTAGCGTGCCTTCATCATTGATATTGAGGCGCTCATACCAGCTCTCGATTTTGGAGACTTGCTCTTTTGGAAAATAAGCATCAAACAACGCTTTGACAAGCTCGTGGCGGTTTTCTTCGCCGATAAGCTTACCCACACGCTTAGTCTGACGATTGCGCGCATTGGCGCTGGTGATGTCCGCCAATGCCATCAGCTCAGCCATAAAATAATCACTGGCTGGCAGTTTTTTTAGCTGTTTTTTCGACAAGCTTGCAAGCGGTATGGATAACTGCTGCAAGCGCTCATGGGCTTTTTTGAGTTCTGTGCGCGAGACGCGCATATCCTGTTCTGACCAGTCAATCATAAAAGCGTTCCGAAGTGATGAATAGTAAAATAATAAAGTGCACGTCTGCTAGGAGTTTACCACCGGCTTTTTTCGCGGTGCTTGGCCAACACTTTGACCCCTGCTGGCATGTTCTGTGCCAAACGGCGCTGCAAGGTATCTGTGATAAATACCGAGCGATGCTTACCGCCTGTACAGCCAATCGCCACCGTCACGGTATGACGGTTATTGTGCAAAAACTCAGGCAGCCAGCGCGTCAAAAACTGCTCGATATCGTCCGTCATTTCTGCCACTTCTGGATAATCGGCAAAAAATGTGGCGACCTCTGCATTTAGACCAGTCGCCGCTCGCAGCTCAGGGTTCCAATGCGGGTTTGGCAACACCCTCACATCAAAGACAAAATCAGCATCTATAGGGCTGCCATACTTAAACCCAAAAGACAAAAGATTGATGACAATCTGATTGTCCATACCGATATGCGCACGTAAGCTGTCTTTTAACTGATGGATATTTAAGCTGCTGGTATCGATTCTGATATCAGCGTGACCTGCTATCGGCTCTAGCAGCTCTATCTCTCTTTTGATGGCCGCTGGCAAGTTAAAGGCGATATGACGGGCATTATCACTGTCCACATCTTGCGACATCAGCGGATGGACACGGCGAGTGGCATTGAACCGCGCGATCAAAGTATGCTCTTGCGCGGTGACATAAACGACTTTGACCGCCTGCTTGCCATACGTTGTTTTTAGCGCCTCATAAGTCTCGGCAAAGTTAGACAGATCAGCGCGCGGTGTGCGAATATCGACCCCAAGGGCGATACGGCGTATACCACTTTCCATCACCAGCTTATGAGCTGCCTGTGGCACCAAAGACAAAGGCAAATTATCGATAGAATAATACCCAAGATCCTCTAAGATATTGAGCACTGATGTTTTGCCAGAGCCTGAGCGACCTGAGACGACAAGGATGCTAAGTGCATCTGCGGCGGCTGACCGTCGCACTTGCTCCAAAGCCTGCTCAGACGGCTGATTGCTATTATGTTGATCCATGTCCATCACTCACCTGTCCTAGGTTATCCAAGCCACCAAGCCACCCTACTCAGCCCTCATAAAAGTAGCCGTGCTTTATGCCACAAAGCAGCTATGGCGATTGTTATCAGTAATTGACGCTACTGCTTCCTGCACATTGCGATGGCTAATGATATAACGGCAAATTGCATGATGGCTAACTGCATGAGAGCGAATTGCATAAGGACTACTTGAGAGTCACTAGCTGATTGTCCAATAAACGCGCGCGCCCCAGCCATGCCGCTACCAAAATAACCATGTCTTGCTTATCTTTATCAAAACCTTCTGTTATAGCATCCAGCTCAGCGGTTTTTATCTCTAAATAGTCAACAATAAACCCTGCATTTGTGAGTTGCTCACGCGTCTGTGCAAGTAGCGCCGCTATGTGCGGCAATATCGAGCCTTGCGGCGCTATCTTTATATCTTGTAATTGCTGCGCCAAATCCTGCAGCGCTTGATGGAGCACAGGAGCCACTTGCCGCTCGCTGGCCGTTAAATACTGATTGCGTGACGATAGCGCCAAACCATCGGCAGCACGGACAATGGGCGCAGCGATAATCTCTAGCGGATAACTAAGGTCTCGCACCAATTGCTTGATAATCGCCAACTGCTGGTAATCTTTTTGTCCAAACACCGCCGCATCAGGCTGGATGATATTGAACAGTTTTGACACCACTATACCCACACCATCAAAGTGTCCAGGACGTGACTGCCCGCATAGCTGCGCGCTAATCGTCCCCGCCAGCACTGCTGTCGCAGGCGGCAAGACTGGATACATCTCCTCGATACTGGGCGCAAAGACATAGTCTGCCGCCACTGTGGCAAGCTTTGCCACATCGTCGTCCAGCGTGCGCGGGTAGCTATCAAAATCCTCACCTTCACCAAACTGCGTGGGATTGACAAAAATACTCACCACCACGATATCAGCGTGTTGCTTGGCGATGTTCACCAGCTCAAGGTGGCCATCATGCAAGTTACCCATCGTCGGCACCAGAGCGATAGATTGCTGAGTGCGATACGGCTGCAGCGCTGCACGCAAGTCTGATATCTGCTGATAAATGATTGGCATGATAAAGCCTTCTGTTCTTAATAATCGTAACTGCCCAAAGACAAAGTCAAACTCACTAAAAGATCAAACTATCATCAATCCAAAAAGCTAGCTAAATTGATGCTGAGCAGCAGGAAAGCTGCCGTCGCGCACTGACTGCTGATACAGGGCAAACGCGCCTTCAATACTGCCAGCATGATTGCGCGCATCGGTCAAAAAATCATGGACAAAACGCGGTACGCGGCCGTGTGCCATACCGAGCATGTCATGCATGACCAGCACCTGACCATCGGTATCTGCGCCTGCACCGATTCCGATCACTGGTACCGCGACTGCTTGGGTCACCGCTTTGGCCAGCTCAGCGGGCACACATTCTAGTACCAACAGCGCTGCGCCTGCGTCGACGACGGCTTTGGCATCAGCCAGTAGCTTGTCTGCTGCTGTCTCACCGCGGCCTTGGATTTTATAGCCACCAAAGACATTGACTGATTGCGGCGTCAGTCCCAGATGCACACACGTTGGTGTGCCTGCCTGCGCTAAGGTCGTGACCAGCTCGCACAGCTCACGACCACCTTCTATTTTCACCACATGCGCGCCCGCCTGCATCAGCTTGCGGCTATTGGCCACCGCTTCTGGCAACGTGACGTAGCTCATAAACGGCAGATCTGCCAAAATTAAGGCGCTGCTATTACTCCGAGCGATATTGGCAGTATGATAAACCATATCGTCAACCGTGACTGGCAGCGTTGAGTCATGGCCTTGAACGACCATCCCCAAGCTATCACCGATTAAGATCGTGTCAATCTGCGCCTTGTCCATCATCCGCGCAAACATCGCATCGTAGCAGGTCAAGCACGTAAACTTAGTGCCTTCTTTTTTAAATTTATTTAGCGTAGATAACGTCGTCATATAGCCCTCAATCCCTTTGATTATCAGCTGAATATCTGGCGAGCTCACCGCTCATGAGTTACTTTTTAATAACTTGAGGCCTGTCCAATCGCAGCTTGGTGGATAGTCCGCAATCGGCTTGCCCAATACCTGTAGCTCTGGCGCTATCTCACGTAGCGGCAGCAAGACAAAGTTACGCTCACACAATCCAGCATGCGGTATGGTCAGCTTAGCATCCGTCATTTGCAGCTGATCATATAGCAAAATATCGACATCCAAACTGCGCTCACCCCAACGGCGCAAACGCGCCCGTTTTGCTTGTGCCTCTAGCTGCTGACAAAACGCCAATAGCTCAAACGGCAATAACGTCGTCTCAAACCCCGCGACCGCATTGACAAAATCAGGCTGGTCTTGTGGCCCCATCGGCGCTGACGCATAAAACGATGACACCCGAAGATGACGTATCTGCGCATGCGCCTGCATCGCGTTGAGGGCAGTCTGTAGATGTTCGGTCGGCGAGCCCAGCTCATTGGCCAAATTACTACCCAACCCCACATAGGCGCATGCCCACTCTGCCGCGTCCTGATTATTGCCGTGATCAGTTGTGCTATTGACATCTGCGGCACCATCGGTACTTTGACTGTTATGAAGGCGATTATTCATACCATTGGCTCTCACAGTCACCGATCAAGTGTCTTCAGCACTAGGCTGTCGACGGCGACGCTTTGCGGGTATCGGGCCTTTATCCGTCTCTATCAGACTGATGAGCGGCTGAGGCATTTCAGTTTGTATTTTTTTGCTTGCGCTGGGCGCGGACGTTTTTTTCGCAGTAGCGGCTTTTCTATCTTCTATGCCGCGATTAGCTGACGGCTCAGCTTCGGTAGTAGACTGAACAGCTGGCTTTGGCGCTTGTTTTGTATAAGCCTTAGTCGGTTTTGCGGGCGTCTGCTCGCTGGCATCGGTCGCTTGTGGTTTGGTCGTAGTAGCAGTACTGCTGGGCTGACGACGGCGACGCTTATATGGTATCGGCGCATTATTGAGACTCACCAATGCTGGCGACTGGGCAACCGTGAGCGCAGGCTTATCTGGCACCGATGCGACGGCTGACGGCTTATCATCGCGGCTAACAGCTTGAGCCGATGGCGTCTGCTGTGTTGTGGATGAACTTTCTACTTGCGCCTTTGATTCTTTTTGCGGTCGTTTTTGCGGCTGTTTAGGCGCGGCTTGCTGTTTGTCTTGAGCAGCGCTTTGAGCCTCTTTATCTTGCGGCAGCTGTTTTTTTAGCGGCGGTACGACTGCTTCGTGCTCGATGACAAACAATGGCTTTGGCGCGGCAGGCTTTTTGTGCGACTGCTTGATAGCGGCCAGTGATAATTGCTGCAATTGTGCCAGCTCAGCCTCGTCCTGCGACAATGACTGATTGTCATCATGACGGCCAGCGCTTGACTTACTGTTTGGCTGATTATTTGATTTGCTAGTCGCTGGCTGTGATTTGGCACGGCGGCGACGCGCAGGGATACCGCCTGTATCAGCACTGTCTTTTTGAGGCGCATTTGATGGCTTGGACGACGCGGTATCTGTCACACTCTCGATACTGCTATTTGACTTTTGGTTTTGGCGATTGCGCCCGCGGCTGCGTTGGCTTTTTTTGTAAGCGCCGCGGCGTATGTTTTCATCAAATGCGTCAATCGCTTGCTGCTGCTCGGACGTGGAGAGCGTCTGATACGTCTGCCACCATTCGCCCATACCATTGGTCGACTCAGATAATGGGTGCTCAGCATCGCCGCACTGCTCACGCAGCAATAAAAAATCAAAGCCTGCGCGAAAACGTGGATGCTCAGAGAGCTGGACGATTTGCTTGTTACGTGGTGCAGACAGCTTGGGCTGCAAAATCCAGATATCACGGATAAATTGCTCAGCAAACTTTGGAATGGCGGTTTTGATACGCTGACGGTCGATGACTTTGCCAGCGGCGTGCAGTTGCGCATCGGCAAAAGGCATGTTGCGTTTTTTGGCTTTTTCTAGCTGGTGCAGGTAGTTTTCCCACAACAGCGCCGCATAAAAGAACGCCGGATTGATGCTTTTGCCAGCAGCGATGCGCTTGTCGGTATTGATCGCCACTTGCTTGACCAGTGCGCTTGGCTCAGCAGGTGGATAAATGACCAAACTATCCATCGCCCCTGACTCAAACAATAACGGCAATAGCGGCACCAAATAACCACCGGTAAACATCTTTTGCGTCTCATCATAGAGACGATGCGGCGATATTTGCTCAAGTAGCGCCCAGTTGTCCTCATGGAACTGCTCAGCCAATGCTTCATCAAACTCAAAGCCAAGTTTGGCCTTAAAACGCAGCGCCCGTAGCAGACGTACAGGGTCTTCTTCGATACGAGTAGGCGCGTGGCCAAGCAGACGAATGATGCGATTGTCGATATCGTCAAGCGCCCCGCAAAAATCATGGACCACGCCTTTGAGTGGTTGATAATAGAGCGCATTGATAGAAAAATCACGACGGGCAAAGTCTTGTTTGATATCGCCCCAGACATTGTCGCGCAAAATCATACCATCTTGGTTGGTATTGGCGTTGTTGGTCGGTGGCCCGCGAAACGTCGCCACTTCAATCAGCTCACGGCCAGAATACACATGCGCCAATTGAAAACGGCGACCGATGATACGGCAGCGCTTTCCAAAGACGTCTTTGATCTCATGCGGCTTGGCATCCGTCACTGCGTCAAAGTCTTTTGGACGCAGACCCAATAACGTGTCACGCACCCCGCCCCCGACGATATAGGCATCAAACCCAGCTCGGGTCAATGTGGCAATGACTTCAGTAATGGAATTGGGTAATTCAGATTTATTCAGTTCTAACTGCTTGGCGGCACGCTCGGCCATGCATCTACTCCTCGCCGGTATTCTTTGATCACCCCTAACAGACACAGTGTTTATCAGGCGGATGTAACGACTAGTTTAACAAATTTTGCGCCTGCTGGGTGTGTTATGACCGTTACTTACGTGCTATTTTGTCAATATTCGCCTTGATTATTGCCAAACGCCTTTATTCATCTTGTACGCTGATGCGCGCTCGGTTTTTCTCAACGGTCTTCTGACCGATGCCTTTGACCTTTGCTAAGTCCTCGACCGTCTGAAAACCGCCAAACATCTCGCGGTATAAAATAATCGCCTGCGCCTTACTACTGCCAATACCGTGCAGCGAAACCAGCTCGCCCTCACCGGCACGATTGATATTGATCACCGTTTGCGTGCGTGCTTGCAACTGCGCGGTCTCTTGCGCCAATAAAGACGCGTATGCTTGCTGCGGACTGGTAAAACAAGTCGCTGCCAAAGCCTCGCTTAGCATGAGCGTCATGATAAGCACTGCCCCAGCGGCAGCCGCACCGATCAAGCCAGGCTTATGATGAGCGTTCATGTCTTTTTGCCACCTCCCACAAGGCATCCATCTCCTCAATATCGCTATCCTCTAGACGCTTGCCTGCCGCCGCCAGTTGCGCTTCGATATAGCCAAAGCGTGATTTGAATTTATGCACACAGGTCAGCGTCGCCGCTTCGGCATCGAGGCTGAGCTTGCGCGCCACATTGACCAGCGCAAACATACAATCACCCAGCTCTTTTTCGATATCGCTAATATTGGCTTTGATCTCCGCCTTGGATTTACCCCTAACCTCAGCCTTTAACTCCTCGATCTCTTCTTCTAACTTCTCAAAAGCGCCGCTGATACCGTCCCAATCAAAGCCCAGTTTTGACGCTTGTTTTTGTACATCTTGTGCTTGCATCAGCGCGCTACCCGCTTTGGTACTATCCAGTCGGCGCTTGGGTTTGCCGCGCGCCGCGCGAGCTTGCTGCTCCTCAAGCTTGATCTCATCCCAGCGCGCTTTGACCGCCGCGTCGTCTGTCAGTGTCTCGGCTTCAAACACATGCGGGTGACGGCGAACGAGCTTCTCTTGCAAGGTAGTGATCACATCACTCATATCAAAACGCCCTTGCTCAGCGTAGAGCTGACAATGAAACACCACTTGCAGCAGTACGTCACCCAGCTCGTCCTTGATGTCTTCGTCATCATCCGCTTGTACTGCTTCGCCAAGCTCATAGGCTTCCTCAATCGCATAAGAAATCAGGCTATGATTGGTCTGTTTTTTGTCCCACGGACAGTCGGCACGCAGCCGCGCCATCAAGGCAAGTAAATCATCGATCTGGCCGGTGGCCTCAGGGGTGCCCTGTACAGGCTTGGGTGGCAACGTGGTTTGCTCTAACGGTTTCATAAAAGATGCTCTTGTTTTTGCGGGTTGGTTCCTATGACAGCTAGTGTATCATTGAATAGCAACTGGCTTTTGACTTCCTCCCCTCCCTAAAGTGAGGGGATTCCTACTAAAGACGGCCAAGCCCGACCGCGAGAATGTTTTTTGCTCCATTAACGTCACGTTGATGGGTCGTTTTACAAGAACGACAAAACCATACTCTTATACCAAGACCTGATCTACCTTTCGGACTGTCTTGGCGGGAGCCGCAACACGAGCAGGTTTGGGTGCTGTACGCTTCATTGACTTCAAGATAGTGGCAACCTGCGTTCGCGCATTTGTAATCCAGTTGCCGCTTAATCTCAAACCAACCAGCATCATAGACGGATTTGGCCAGTTTGGATGAAGTGAATGATGTTGGTTTAATTTTACCAACAACGATTAGGCTGTTGGCTTTGACAAGCTTTGATGTGAATTTATGAATTAAATCCTGGCGGGTGTTTTTAATCTTGGCGTGAATGGTTTTGACCCGCTTTTTATTCTTGGCTCTTTGGGCAGTGGCCAGTTTTTCTGCGTATTGATGAGTGATTTTGATTTGTAGCTTGTCACCCTCACTACTGACTGCGGCATCTTTGCAGCCTAGATCAATACCGACTTGACCAGTGCCGCACTTAATCTTTGGAAATTCTTTGACGGTGATACAGGCATACCATCTGCCTCGTGCATCTTGTACCAGCTCACAGGTGTTGATGTTGTAGAGCGAGAGATTATAGCTATCCCATAGATCAATAATCAGCTTTTGACGGTTAGCTAAGCTAAATTGCAGGGTGCTTTTTAGAGATTTTTTACCGCTTTGGTGCGTACTGATATGCTTAATCGCGGTCTTTTTAAAGGGAATCCAGCCCAAACTTCTTCTCTTGGCGTTTGGGTTGTTGGTGCGCCAGTTGAGTTTGGCTTTGTTAAACTGTTTACGGGATTTAGCGTAAACCTCACTAATCGCTTGCAGGGTTTGGCTGTGCAAGTTTAAATACTCGCCACTGCCTTTGGTATAAGCAGCCAAGTCATAGGCTGAAAAGAATTGACCTGTACGCTGTAAATGTTTAAAACTTAGCTCATTGACGTAATTCCAGACAAAGTTAACCGCCCCAGCCAAGATATTGAGCTGAGTGGCATGTTTGTCTTTGATGCGTAGCTTGAGCGTTTTCATGGAATAATTATGATCTCAATGCAGTTGGTTATCAAGGTATTCGCCATACTGGGCGACAATGACTGACGCCTGATATCCACGCCCTAGAAGGACGTGGTTTTACGGCGCTGGATGATAAATACCGCCATTCACTGTTTATTGTTTATTGTTTATTGTTTATTAAAGGAACATATCATTATGCCCACCTCTACCATCCCCAGCTATCAACCAGCGCCTGAGTTTCCACCGATGACGATTGGCTCATTTAAGGCCTATGATATTCGCGGTGAGCTCGGCGTTAGCCTCGATGAAGACATCGCTTATCGTATTGGTCGCGCCTTTGCGCAGATATTGTTTCAGCGGTATCAGCAAGTAGCCGCTACTCAAGACAGTGAGCTGGCGACGCTAAAGCCCGCTATCGTCATCGGCAGCGACATTCGCCACTCAAGTGAGGAGCTGAAACAAGCGGCTATCAAAGGGATAGTCGATGCAGGCGTCGATGTCATCGACCTTGGTATGACCGGTACTGAGGAGGTGTATTTTGCCACCAGCCACTATGCGGCTTTAGGCGGTATCGAAGTCACCGCCAGTCACAATCCAATCAACTACAATGGCCTAAAGCTGGTCAAAGAGCAGTCAAAACCCATCAGCGCTGATGATGGTCTGGCCGAGATTCAGGCATTGGCAGAGTCTGGGCAATTTACCAGCAGTGATAAATCAGGGGCATTGCAGCTGTTGACAGATAAAAGCGCCTATATCAATCACTTGATGACCTTTATCGACACCGACAAGCTCAAACCGCTAAAGCTGGTGATCAACTCTGGTAATGGTAGCGCCGGCCCTGTCGTTGATTTATTAATAGACAAATTGACGCAAGCAGGCGCGCCGATCGAGGTAATCAAGCTGCATCATACCCCTGATGGTAGCTTCCCCAACGGCATCCCCAACCCGATGATTACCGCCAACCGAGCCGCGACGCAGCAAGCGGTTTTGACTCACAAAGCTGATCTGGGTATTGCCTTTGATGGCGACTTTGATCGGTGTTTTTTGTTCGACGAGACAGGCGAGTTTATCGATGGTAGCTATGTGGTGGGTATGCTGGCGCAAGCCTTTTTAAATAAATATCCAAACGAGTCAATCGTCTATGACCCACGAGTGATATACAACACCGAAGCGGTGATTGATGCGCATCAGGGTGAGGCGGTCATCAGTAAGTCTGGGCACTCCTTTATCAAGCAAGTCATGCGCGAATCAGGCGCGGTCTATGGCGGCGAGATGTCTGCCCATCACTACTTTCGCGACTTCTTCTATTGCGACAGCGGCATGATTCCGTGGCTACTGACCATTGAGCTGCTATCCGTCACCGGTAAGACGCTATCGGAGCTGGTCACCGGCTATATCAATGCCTACCCCAGCTCGGGGGAGATGAACTTTCGCCTAACCACAAATGACGCGCCTGCTATTATTAAAGCCATTGAAGACAAGTATCGCAGCCAAAACCCCAGCAAAACCACGCTTGACGGCCTAAGCCTCGACTTTGGCGACTGGCGCTTTAATTTGCGCGCTTCTAATACCGAGCCGCTCATTCGGCTCAATATCGAAACGCGCGGCGATCAGCCACTTTTAGCGGATAAGATACAAGAGATCGAGCAGTGGCTGGCGGCACAAGGGGCGATGCCAGCGTAAAGCCTTTACCTTGGTACAAAGAGTGCTAATGGTCAGACAATAAAGGCTCGCTAGTGAATATGAGCGCGCCTTTATTTCGCACGACCGATGCCCATATAGCTCCCTACCAAGGCTGCAATTTGTGAGCGGCTCATGGCATTTTGCGCATCAAATATCGGCATGGCGTACTGATTGATTTTGCCAATATCTAACTGATCGCGCGGCGACCAACTGATGATAAAAATAGCCTGCGCCTCTGCAAGGTGCTGATAAGGCTGGGTAACCAGCTCCAGCAGCGGCTGCTGCCCATACAGCACAGTCAGCTCATGTTGCGCCTTATCGCTATAGACCAGTGTGCGGATATTGTACGACCATAGCAAAGCGAGTAATGGATGAATAGCTGATTCAATTGTAAGCCCCGAACCAGCCTTATAACTACCGCCCCAGATCATCACGGTCTTATTGTCGATAAACCCATCAAAATACTGCCAAAACTTACGAAATATCAGCTCTTTTTGATCTTCATTGATATGTATGACCGACTCTAAGAGCGGCATATCTAGGCTACGTGCTTGGCTCGACTGCTGCAGCTGCTGCAGCTCACTTGGCAGAGTGTTGCCACCAAAGCCCCACCCTGCTTGTAAGTAACTACTGCCCACCCGCTGATCTAAACCCATGATACGGCTGACTTGACCAATATCGACGTTTTGACTATCTGCCAAGCGCGACATCTCATTCATAAAGCTCACCCGCGTCGCCAGCATCGCCATGATGCTACTACGAGCAAACTCAATGGTCGCGATATCGGCATGATAGGACGCGCTTGCATGCTGCATCAATGGCTTTAATACCGCCAAATGCTGACTACTCTCTGGCGTTTTTTCGCCCAGCAGCCACAATGAAGGGTTTAACATCGAGCTATAAGCATCACCGTCTTTTAAAAACACAAAGGGCACATAATATACCCACGCCCGCTGCAGCCGCTGCGCCAGTGCAGCCACCTGCCCTAATGCCTGAATACCGCTCATAATCAGCGGTAGCGACTGCTGGTGACTGTGATTAAAGGCGGTAATCCAGCCGTCCTCTAGCCATACCGCATCAATACTGTCTAAAAATAGCCAATATAGCGCCACGCTGGCTGGTTTGGGCGGGTTATCAGCGTCGTTATGAGTGCCACCGCCTGTTTTATCATAGTGCTGCAACAGCTGGTCTGCACTATTGGGTAACGGATGGTGACTGATCAGCTGCTGCTGCTTATACATCTGCCACAGTGCCTGCAGATGATGCTCAAAACCATACTGCTCTAACTGCTGGGCCAGTAGGACTTTATCGGCATACAGATGCACGCACTGACCGAGGCTTGCCAGCACCACCGCACTGGTGATGGCCTCGATACTATGACCAACCAGCACACAGACATCAGTCTCCTTTACTGGCTTTGCTTGCCAGCCCCGCGGGTCAGATGAACGCTTATCACTATTATCCGTGCTCATGAGGTTACCTTGTAAACTGATGATTATAGGCTTTAAGACAGCTGATTGATGTGGCGTAGTAGCTGATCGGTGGAGCTATCAAACTGCCTTTCACGCTCGTCTTGCATGGCATGATACACGGACTCCGCCATCTGCTTACCCATCTCAACCCCCCATTGGTCGAAGGGGTTGATATCCCAGATGCTGGCCATGACATAGACCTTGTGCTCATAAAGCGCAATCAGCGCGCCTAGGCTATGCGGGGTCAGCTCATCGAGTAAGATGGTGGTTGACGGCTGATTACCGCGGTAGTATTTGTATTTATCAGCAGCGCTATCGGCTGTGCCATCACTGCCAGCTGTCGCCACGGCGGCATTTCCAAAGGCCAGCACTCGGCTCTGAGCCAGACAGTTGGCGAGCGACAGCTCATGCTGCTGCTGCAACGGCGCGTTTTTTTGCTTATCGTGATAACGGCGCACGCAGGCGATAAAATCACATGACACCTGCTGCGTGCCTTGATGCAGCAGCTGATAAAACGCGTGCTGCGCATTGGAGCCGATCTCACCCCACAGTATCGGGCAGGTATCATAGTCGAGACGCGCGCCGTGCTGGGTGACTGACTTGCCATTACTCTCCATCTCCAGCTGGGTTAAGTAGCTTGGCAGATAGCTCAAACGCCCATCATACGGCAGTACCGTGTGAGCATTGACGCGTAAAAAAGTACTGTTCCAAACAGCAATCAAACCCAATAACACCGGTAAATTCTCTGCAAAATCAGCCTGAGCAAAGTGCTCATCCATACTGTGCGCGCCTGACAGTAGCGCCTTAAACCCCGCCATACCAATCCGAATGGCCAGCGCAAGGCCGATCGCCGACCACATCGAAAACCGCCCGCCGACCCACTCCCATAGCTGTAGCTGATGCTTAGGATGGATCCCCCACGCGCACATCTTTTCGCTATTGGCAGAGATACCTATAAAGTGCCGACGCAGCACACTGTCCTCTGTACCCGCAAGGCGTTTGGCGGTAGCGAGCAGCCATGATAAGGCGGTCTTGGCATTGGATAAGGTGTCTACCGTACCAAAGGATTTGGACGAGATAATAAATAAAGTGGTCTCAGGATTGAGGTGCTTGAGTAGGTTGTCCAGCTGGGTGCCGTCCATGTTGGAGACAAAATGCACGTCGATATCGGTATCGGCCCATTCATCAAGCGCCGTCGTCGCCATCAAAGGCCCAAGATCTGAGCCGCCGACGCCGATATTGACCACATCAGTAATGGCCTTGCCCGAAAACCCGCGCCACGTGCCATTGCGCACCCGCGCTGATAGGCGCGCCACCTGCGCCAGACTGCGATGCACATCAGCCACCACGTCTTGCTCGCCGACCTGTAGCGCGGCGGTCGCTGGCAGACGTAGCGCTGTATGCAAGGCTGCACGCTCTTCACTGGTATTGACCGTCGCGCCTTGTAACAGCGCTTTAATACGAGCCGATAAATCACAGCTATCAGCAAGGCTTAAAAGGTTAGATAATACCGTCTCATCGATACACTGCTTGCTATAGTCCATGTATAGCGCCCCCGCCCGCGTACTAAAACGCGTGGCGCGCGTGGCATCTTGCGCAAACAAATCCGCCACCGACCAGCGCTGCGCCGCTACACTCTGTAGCTGCGACCAATATACCGAGTGGCGGGCGCTGCGATAAGCGCTATCTTGCTGTCTATCGTCCATTGGTTACTTATCATCCGCGAGTTGCCGCTCGGCAAAGTAGATAAACGCCTGCATGTATGAGCGCATATCGCCAGCATCATAGCTATCGCCGCACATCGTAGTGACATTGACCCCCGACTCACTAATCAGCGCATCGATGGCGTCGGTCAGCTGAATCTCACCGCCGACCGAGGCGGTAGTCTGCGCCAGATAATCAAAGATTTGATTGCTAAACACATAGCGGCCGACCACGGCGAGATTGGATGGCGCGTCTGCTAAGCTGGGCTTTTCGACGAACCCTGCCACTTTAAAGCTGCTATTGCTGTTTTTGTTGTCATCGATATCGCTCGCATCACTAAACGCTTGACTCAACTGCGCGATACCGTATTTATGCACATCCTCATCTGCCACGCTCTCGACCAATATCTGTGAATGACCATCGTTGGCAAAGGCATCGATCATAAAGGCTAAGTTGTCCACGCTCATGTCGGTGGTGTATGGATCGAGCACCACATCAGGCAATAACACGGCAAAGTCATGCTCGCCGATGATGGGTCGGGCGGCCAATACCGCATGACCCAACCCCAATGCCTTGCCCTGACGGATCATCGAC
The DNA here is from genome assembly GCF_032842965.1 of Psychrobacter sp. CAM01. Taxonomy (NCBI): domain Bacteria; kingdom Pseudomonadati; phylum Pseudomonadota; class Gammaproteobacteria; order Moraxellales; family Moraxellaceae; genus Psychrobacter; species Psychrobacter sp. CAM01. Next base: position 45,900 of record NZ_JAWJBL010000005.1, on the reverse strand, counting down.
ACCGTCACGTCCTCTGGTAGCCAGTTGAGGCTATCGGCCAGCTCGTCTTTGCCTTTATGACGCAGCTGCGTATCTAGCTCGGCATTGATATCGAAGTAGTTTTCGATTGCGCTCTTTTGTGCATGGCCGACGAGGACGATGTGCTTGATACCAGCGGCGATGGCTTCTGCCACCACATAATGAATGGCGGGGCGATTGCCCAGTGGCAGTAACTCCTTGGGCACGGATTTGGACAATGGCAGCATACGGGTGCCAAAGCCTGCGACGGGGATGACGGCGTGGGTGATGTTTTTCATACCTCAACAATCCTATTAGCTTAGTATTTATCGTTAGTATTTAATCAAGTACTTTGCCTAAAGCTCACATCAAAGCTTACTCAATACTGTATGTGTATCCAAACTTTCTTTTAAGCTCAGCATATCTACTTGAATGCTATCTGGTACTCCATCAAATAAAACTTGTGTCGCATTGGCTTGTTTTTCGACACTCGGCATAATCAAACTGGCTTTCTGATGAAGTGTCTCTATGTGCCATAGTCGCCATGCTTCCCAATAGTCTAAGCGAGCCAGCGCTGCTGTTTTATTATAGATACCGAATTCTTTTGAAGTCATCAAAGAGTTCGGACGGTGACTGGCGATGGTCAGCGGCTTTTTAATAACTACGATGCGCTCACTGCCATAGACTAGCTTTAAACGCTCAAAAAACTCACTATCCGCCCCTGTGCGCACGATATGCAACAACCCTGTCTCTTGTTTGACAGTCTGCAGGCGAAACATGGGAGAAGCGGGGTTTTGGCGCATAAAGGGATACACTTGCCTGACATAGTACTGACCATCATGATCTAATCGCAACCAATGTGATGTCGTCGCAATGATACTAGCGTCTGTTATCAATGGCTGCACTTGCTCTGCTATTTTTTGTGGATGCGCCCAATCGTCAGAATCCTGACAGGTCAAAAACTCACCTGTCGCATACTGTGCGCCAATGCTTTTGGCAGCAAATGTCCCTACATTTTTCGGTAGAGCAATGACCGTTAAATCTTTATAGCGACTGTTCAAAGACCGTAAACGCTGTAGTGTATCATCAGTGCTGGCATCATCAACGACTATTATTTCTAAGTTGCGCCACGTCTGCATCAGCAAACTACGAATACAGCTCTCAATTGTCTCGCTGGCATTATAAGTGGTAACGATAACTGTCACTTTATGCCGCTGATGATGGCCTTGAGACTTTTCTTGCTTATTCAGATTCTCTACTGTGCTTAGATTAGCTACAGTGAATTGCTGCTCATCGGACAGCGCTATCTGATCAAGCTGATGATGAGTAAACATTTGATTTAAATTGGCCAGCTTCGCTAGTGGTGTATGAAGGGCGATATTACTGTAAAGACAGCTTTTATCTGCATACTCGGCATCTACTGGATATGCCAAAAAATCACTTAAATAATGATCAATATGAGTATTTAGTGGATCATGCTGCTGTAAAAGCGCAATATATAGACCTAGATAATAAGAGCTATCTAACGTGCCTGACTTTTCTTTCTGTGCTTTCAAAAAATAAAATACCACTTCAGGGTAAAGTGATATCGTCTCTTTGATCAACTCATGATGAAATTGATAGTAGCGTTTATCATACAAGAGTTGCTCTATATGACTTTTGGCCTTCTCATCCGTTAAATTTTTACGCTTAATATTGGCAATAGTAGATACCAATGTATGCCGCGGTGTCTTTACTGATAACCATGATTGACGCTCTAAAGTACTACGATATAAGCCTAAACGCACCGCATACCAACGGCGCTTAGCAGTGATATAGCGCTGCTTAGGCTTTAGCACTGCTAAAGCCTGAGCGAACTGCTTATTTTTAACATAAGAAAAGTATTTCAAATCGAGACCTAATTAATAATCTGAACCAGATAAGTCTCGAGTATATACCTTATCCAAACTACCTGATAAATCTTCTGAGAGTCGGTTGGCTACAATAATATCTGACCTACTCTTAAACTCTTCTAAATCATTTACAATTTCACAGTCTAAAAAACTATGTTCATTAGACTTGGGCTCATAGATAATCACCGTCGTACCCAGTCGTTTTAAGTGCTTGATAATACCTTGAATAGCCGACGCACGGAAATTATCGGACCCTGCTTTCATTATCAGACGATAAATACCCACAACCTTGGGATTACTCGATACGATATCATTGGCGATAAACTCTTTACGAGTATTGTTTGAAGAAACTACTGCTCCTATCAAGTTCTGCGGTATATTTTCATAATTGGCCAGTAGCTGCTGAGTGTCTTTAGGGAGACAATAACCACCATAGCCAAAAGATGGATTATTATAAAAATCCCCGACCCGCGGATCTAAACAAACACCTTTGATGATTTGCTCAGTATCCAGACCATGAACCGCTGCATAAGTATCCAGCTCGTTAAAGTAAGAAACGCGCAATGCAAGATAGGTATTAGCAAATAGCTTGACGGCTTCTGCCTCAGCACTATTGGTCAATAGAATGGTTGGGTTTTCTTTAACTGCGCAATCTGCCACCATTTGTGCAAACTTCTGTGCACGCTCTGACCGCTCACCGACGATGATGCGTGAAGGGTATAGATTATCGTATAGCGCCTTGCCTTCACGTAGAAACTCAGGAGCAAAGACAAGGTTATCAATGCCTAGTTTCTTTTTCGTTTTTTGCGTAAAGCCTACAGGAATGGTGGATTTGATGATAATCAAGGCATTCGGATTGACTGCCAGTACGTCCTTGATGACGGCCTCGACACTACTGGTATCAAAAGAATTAGTATCTGTATCATAGTTGGTCGGGGTAGCTATCAGCACATAGTCTGCATCGGTATAAGCTTGCATCTTATTCGTTGTCGCAAACAAGTCCAGCTCCTTACGAGCTAGAAAGTTTTCTATTTCTTTATCATCAATCGGTGACTGACGCTGATTAATTTTATTGATTTTATCTTGATCAATATCTAATGCGGTAACGCTATATTTTTGTGCAAAAAGTACGGCATTAGAGAGACCGACGTACCCTGTGCCTACGATAGTTATTTTTTTCACTTCTATTAACCTTTATGTTGCGAACCACTTCTACACGAACATAGTCGTTCTTATATTATTAAACATGTAGTTTCTAAATAATTAAGATATAAGTTAAGGCTTTCGAACCTCAGGCCTTATTACACTATAATCAATCACATTTATAGTTTTGGACTTATCATTTTTAATATTTTGTATAAATACCTCTACATCATTAGACAGGTTTCTTTGTATACTTTCGTAATCATACTTCCACCATTCAACTCTTAAAAGTTGTGATATTATACTTTCTTCAAATCTATATTTAATTATTTTAGCGGGAACTCCACCTACGATTGCGTAAGGAGGAACGTCTTTCAATACTACTGAACCAGCTGCTACTACACATCCATGACCAAGCTTAACACCACTGTTAATAAGTACTCGGTCCCCTATCCAGCAGTCATGACCTATTATTACTCTTCTTCTCTTACTTGTGTGGAATATCGAAATATTATTATCACTAGAGATGTACAAGGATGGATGTGTGCTAACTCCTTCATAGTTATGCTTACCAAGTCCAATAGATACTCCTCTTCCGATCGAGCAATAGCGTCCTACTTCTGAATAAGAGCGTATAATACCTTGATTCATATAAGAATAGTAACCGATCCAAATATCTCCCTGTAACTCACATTCAATAACTCTCACATTATTTTCAGCCAGTACTGACCAGCCTTTATTATTAGTTGATACTATCAACGGTGGACTATTTCTACTCATTATTCCCCCTTAGTAAGGCACTATTTAGAAGTGATTAACTTTTTTGCTCTTATGATCGCTAATCTCAAATAACCCTCTAAAGAAGATGCTAAATAATCAACATGGTTAGACTTTGCTCTATAATAAGAAGACTGACTAAAGTTATTCCATGCCACTTCATTATTATAAAGCCACGAGACCATTTCACCCATCTCCTCCGGTGTTCTAACAGCCATTCCTGTGGCAGAGATATACTCACTTAAAGAATGTGGCATATGTCTATAAACAGCAGGAGTACCATAAAACTGAGCTTCACAAGCCACCATCTCAAAAGTAAGATGAACATTTAGACAAATAAACAACTTCCTATGTGCCATCCAGTCTCCAAACTCGTCTGTCATATGAGGTACAAACTGTACTTTAGGATGTGGTGGATTTTTTCCTGAATATTGTTTATACGCATATAGGTTGACATGAGGTAGTCGCTTATGGATCGCCTCAATCCAAGCATGTGAGTTACCTCCAATGATATATTCATTGCTTAGCTTAGTCGCATCACCTAAACAAATACCTTCGCGCTGATGAAATGGAATAGTGGCATTACTTTCAGTTGGTAAAATTGTTTTTGGTAATACACATATAAACTCTCTAATTTCATTAAAAATTCTATCCTGAGCTGCACTTTCAGTAAAAACTGTAGCAAAAACAGGGGTTTTAGAAGACTTATTATAAAACTTTATTTTTTCTACTATCCAGTTACTTCTATCATCATCATAAAGATATGATAAGTTAACAAGTACTGGTATATTTCGGCTCTGTAAAAAGTTAACTTTATTATCTACGCTTACAAAATCTGGCCTAACTGGATCTCCTGGATATATCCAACATAAATCTACATCTTTTACAATATCTTCATCTAAATCATTAGTTGTATCGAGAGTTTTTACTTCATGTCCTAGGTTAACTAATACATCTTTAATAAGTTTACAAGACTTATAAATACCACCTTTAGAAAAAGTGCCAAACCTTCCTATAATTAATAGCTTTAAAGGTAGATTATTATTAAGTGTCCATTCATTAATCGATTTTACAAAATTATTTTGTAAAACTACTGTGTTCTTTCTTGTTTGTGCATTTGAACTAGAGTCTTTATAAATAGAACTAGCTTCACTACCCTCAACTGCAACTACTTGGTTAGCTTCATGTTCAATTACGTAAAAAGGAATATTATACTCTTGACCTTTTAGCGAAAAAAATATATCTGCCATGTTAGGCGCTATAAAATCTTTCAACTTAACAGGCATAATACTAGTATGGAACGCACAGCAGCCTGTTCCTAAAATATGAACAGGAGTATCAAATGGTCTATGAGCTTTAAAAGTAAATACACGTCGAGACTTTTGATCATAAAAATCTTCATAAGGCTTCTTAATTAATGACCCATGCCAGCCAACACAAGCCTTGAATTCATATTTTTCCAATTTTTCGATGGTAGTAGATATATAGTTCTTTGGATAAATTAGATCGTCATCACAAGAAAAGTATATACCATTGTGCTCATCAACCCAGAAAAACTTACCTACATCTCCTAAATCTTTGCCTTTAAATCCTTCAACTATTATTTTAGGATGTTTTAGATAATCTGGAATATAACTCCATCCATTTAAATAGACGCCTATTTTTTCTACTTGTGGTAACAAAGAACTAATGGTTTTTTCCAGTGCTAATTCTCTTTCGGGTATTGCAGCAATACCGACAAAGACGTTATTTGACAGTTTACCTTTGACAAAATCAACAACCTCTCTTTTCGTTCTATTATTAATTAGTTTAATATTAAAAAGAATAGTATCAGATAATTCTGGATACTCTACAATCGCTTTCTTATACAGTTCTAACGCTTTATCATAGTCCTGATTTAACATTAGATTGTTAGCTTTCTTTAGTATATTTTTTGAAATCATATCAAGCCTATTTAAATTTAATGAACCATTATTAGTTTATATATCGTTACTATTCACATAGCGTAAAAAATTACTTTTTGAACTCTCTTATCTCTCGGCTCATCATAAAAGGCATTTTAATGAGAGCTTTAGGAGATGTCATTCCGCTCACAAACAAATCACCTAATTTATAAGACAAATGACTTTTTACTTTTTCGGCTTCCCTATTGTCTTTGTATTCTTCTATGTCTGGTAAGTCGACTTGATTTCTATCAAAACTCTGAAATTCTTGGTATTCTTTAAACAGAGCTAAAGGTAAAACCGCTAAATCTTTAGGTTTTTTAGCCTTTACCATCTTCGCTCCAAGCCTATATGGCAGATCATTCTTCACCCTATCAGCTGCTCCATAATATACTGGTGCCTTAGAAGGTCGCTGAGCAGTTACTTGTGGTTGCTCATTTTTTTTGGAAGACGATAACGATTGACTTTTTAAGTAGTACTTCTCTAGCTCTTCTTGAGTATGATGCAGCTGCTTAAGTAGCATCTCATTTTCTTGCTTTAGACTCTTAGCTAAACTATTCCCATCTATAGCATTTGCAGGGTTCTGACTACCTTTTACTTCTTCTAATTTTTTCTCAAGTAGCCCATACTCTTTTATTTTCTGCTGTTTGTACACTTTATGTGCTGACAACTGACTTTCTAACTGCTTTTGAACATCATATAACTGCTCTACAAGCAGTTCTTTTTCTACTGAGTGTTGAGGATTTTCTTGCTTATCATACAGATCATTTAAGACAGTAACTAACTCTGTTAAATCAACCTGTTTGGTTCTATAAATTGGCTCACTGCTTTTTATAGCCGCTTTATTCAGTAGCGTATTAAACAGCTTAATCACTTCTGGATATTTTTTTAGGATTTCATTATTGATATGATCTATCGCTGCACTACTTTGGTTAACAGTGTCAGTATCATTATCTGGGACTGAATCTGTAGCATCTTTAAAGACTTGCCAATGCTTCTTTAGGTTCAAACCACTAGCAATGGACTTAACTTGCTCCCCTAGCTTGCTAATGTTATCGGCTGCACAGCTGCCCTCAATCAGTATGGCTTGACCTTCATAACTCTCAAATGTTTCTAGCATTTTTTGATGGTAATCTACCCACTCAGACATAACTTGGTCAATCGTATCTGCTGTCAAAGTTTCACTTGTAAACTCTTTCAGAATATTCTTAGGATGATCAAATACCAAAACAAACCCTACCTCAGGTTCAATCTGCTGCCAATACTCTAAACTCGCTAGATTCTTATCAGACTCCCAACCCCAGTTTCCAAAATCCAAATTAGCCAAAAGCAAATCTATCATGACATTATCAGCCATCTTCTCATTGACAGATGATATGTTTTCTCGCGCAAGCACCTTATATAGCGTCTCTGAAACTTGCTCAGTAGTCATTTTATGAGTATAGCTATCGCTAGGCTTACTTAAGCCTCTCTCATATAGCTTCTCCATTACCTCCTTGGATTTAGAAGTTTTATGTCCAGCTTGGATGATAATACTCATATGGATTTCCTTTATAAATAACAATAATAATAGACAGGAGAAGCTTATTTACTTATAACCACTCGGATTTTGACTTTGCCAGCGCCAGGTATCTTGACACATCTCCGTGATAGACAGCTTAGCGTGCCAGCCAAGTAGCGCTTTGGCTTTATCGGCACTGGCATAGCAGCTGGCGATATCTCCGGCACGCCGCGCGACAAACTGATACGGCACGCGCTGCCCTGTGATATCGGTAAAGGCATTGACCAACTCTAACACAGACGTACCTGTGCCAGTCCCTAAATTAATAGGCAAAAACCCTACTGAGCTTTGCTGTACATTGACTTGCTGCTGTAAATAATTCAATGCCGCGACATGACCTGCGGCCAGATCAGTGACATGGATAAAATCACGCACGCCCGTGCCATCGACGGTCGGATAGTCATTGCCAAAGATGCTAAGTTTTTCCAGCTTACCGACGGCGACTTGCGAGATATAGGGCATGAGATTGTTTGGAATATCGTTTGGGTCTTCGCCTATCTGCCCTGATGGATGCGCGCCCACTGGATTAAAATATCTCAGAGAGATTAGGCTCCAGCTAGTATCGGAGACTGCTAGATCTTCTAGGATATGCTCGACGGTCAGCTTGCTTTGACCATAGGGATTGGTACAGGAGCGCGGGGCGGTCTCATCGATAGGGAGAGTCTCAGGATCGCCATAAACCGTGGCAGAGGAGGAAAAAACGAGGTTTTCAACGTCGTACTCTGCCATGACTTCGAGTAAGGTGATGGTGCCACTGACGTTGTTATTATAATAAAGTAAGGGCTTGGCCACGGACTCACCGACGGCTTTTAATCCAGCAAAATGTATGACACCAAAGAATTTATGAGCGTCGAACACTTGTCTCAATGCCTTGGCATCACGGATATCGCCCTTAACAAACTCAATAGGAGTACCAATAAGGTGAGAGACACGATTGATCGCTTCACGGCTACTGTTAGATAGATTGTCATAAACAACTATCTCATAGCCTGCCTGATGCAAGGCTATACAAGTATGTGAGCCGATATAGCCTGCACCGCCTGTGACGAGGATTTTATTCTTCATAATTTTTCAAACAAAAAAAGACACCCCATTGTAGAGATGTCTTTTTGATAATTCAACACAGCTTTCGTGGCTTTTTGTAGACTTATGCTGACGCCTATCTTACCAGCCAGTAACTTCTTTTAGCTTATCGCCCAATTTAGATGGGTCACGTGTATACGCGATACCCGCATCTTCAAAGGCTCTAAACTTCTCTTCTGCAGTACCTTGACCACCAGAGATGATAGCGCCAGCATGGCCCATACGCTTGCCTTCTGGAGCAGTGACACCAGCGATGTAGCCGACCACAGGCTTCGTCACATGGTCTTTGATATAAGCGGCGGCTTCTTCTTCAGCAGTACCACCGATCTCACCGATCAAGATGATCGCTTCGGTCTGTGGATCTTCTTCAAACAATTTTAGCGCGTCGATCTGGTTCATGCCAGGGATAGGGTCACCACCGATACCGATACAGGTTGACTGACCAAAGCCTAGCTTTGTGGTCTGCGCGACAGCTTCATAAGTCAAGGTACCAGAGCGTGAGATGATACCGACTTTACCTGGCTGATGGATGTGGCCTGGCATGATACCGATTTTGCACTGACCTGGGGTGATGACGCCTGGGCAGTTAGGACCCACTAGACGCACATCGCCCGCTTCTTCTAGATAGCGCTTGGCTTTTAGCATATCGATAGTCGGCACACCTTCAGTGATCACGACGATCAGCTTCACGCCCGCATCGATCGCTTCGACGATTGAGTCTAGTACAAATGGTGCTGGTACATAGATCACAGATGCGTCAGCTTGAGTCGCTTCCATCGCTTCCGCCATGGTGTTAAATACTGGCAAGCCTAGGTGCGTTTGACCGCCTTTACCTGGCGTGACACCGCCGACGACTTTTGTACCGTATTCGATGGCTTGCTCTGAATGGAACGTACCATTTTTACCCGTAAAACCTTGTACCAATACTTTGGTATCTTTATCGATTAATACACTCATTATTTTTTCCTTGTATTCGGTTGTCTTGTGACAGCGACTTGACGACTGATGACCACTATCAATGATGATATGACAATGACGATCCGAGCCTAGCAAGTGCCATCACGCTTTGACGACTATGCGATAGCGCTTATATGCTTAGAGTTTGGTTTTATCGCCCTACTCTAAGGCGCTGGCGCAATCGGTATTAAGCTTGTACAGCTTCGACAATTTTTTGTGCAGCGTCTGCGAGGCCCTGAGCTGAGATCAGTTTTAGACCAGACTCTTCTAGGATTTGCGCGCCTTTTTCAGCGTTGTTACCTTCTAGACGGACGACCACAGGTACTTGTACATCGACTTCTTTGACCGCAGCGATGATGGCTTCTGCGATCATGTCACAGCGTACGATACCGCCGAAGATGTTGATAAGAACGCCTTCTACGCTGCTGTCTTCTAGGATGATTTTGAACGCTTCTACAACGCGATCTTTGGTTGCACCGCCGCCCACGTCTAGGAAGTTAGCAGGCTTGCCGCCGTATAGTTTGATGATGTCCATGGTCGCCATGGCAAGACCCGCACCGTTGACCATACAGCCGATGTTGCCTTCTAGGGCGACGTAGTTTAGGTCAAACTCAGCAGCTTTAAGCTCACGCTCGTTTTCTTGCGTTTTGTCTTGTAGCGCAGCGATCTTTGGTAGGCGATATAGGGCGTTTGAGTCGATACCGATTTTGCCATCGACACAGACGATTTCGCCGTTTTCGCGTACGGCTAATGGGTTGATTTCCATTAGGGCAAAGTCGTTTTCGACAAAGGCTTTGTATGCGCCAGTCATCAATTTTACGAACTGGTTGATTTGCTTGCCTTCTAGGCCAAGTTTAAACGCCACATCACGCGCTTGGAACGGCATAAGACCCACTAACGGATCTACATGTACCTTAAAGATTTTTTCTGGTGTCTCATTAGCGACTTCTTCGATATCGACGCCGCCTTCGGTTGATGCCATAAAGGTCACACGGCGGGTTGCACGGTCGACCACAGCACCAAGATATAGCTCAGTCTGTACTGGATACATATCTTCTGCAACCAAGACGAAGTTGACGGGTTGGCCATCAGCATCAGTCTGGAAGGTGACCAAGTTGGTACCGATGAGCTCTTCTGCCACTTGTTTGGCTTCTTCACGAGTCTTAACCAGCTTTACACCGCCCGCTTTACCACGGCCACCAGCGTGTACCTGGGCTTTGATGACAGCGATATCGGTTGGGGTTTTGTCAAAAGCAGCAGCAGCTTCGTCGCCATTGTGGGCGATAATGCCTTCTTGAATAGGCAATCCGTAGCTTTTTAATAGCTCTTTTGCTTGATACTCATGTAAATTCATTGATTGTATCCCTTGTTTTTTACAATTAATAAAAAGTGAAAATAAGTGCGCGTAGACCAGAGTCTGGCGCACTTATGACCATAGCAGCAGCGCCGATAGCAGCACTATCATTGACGCCTAAATAGTCAAGTCATAAATCGATACTTGCTTATTTGTTTGCTTGTTTTGCAACGGTAGCGAACGACTTATTTTTTACGCTTTTTACGCTGAATAGCGTGAATGGCGCGGCCATCTGCAGATAGCGCCGCTTCGTGTACTGCTTCTGAGATCGTTGGGTGAGCAAATGTCATCAGCTGCAGGTCTTCGATACTAGAGACAAACTCCATCGCGATCATGCCTTGATGGACGATATCGCCTGCACCTGCAGAGATGGCATGCATACCTAACAAGCGATCTGTTTTGGCATCTGCGACGACTTTGATAGAGCCTTGGCCTTCGCTTTGCGCGAGCGCACGACCGTTGGCCGCTAGGTTAAATGAGCCAGTTTTGACTTCATAACCAGCTTCTTCGGCTTCTTGCTCAGTCATGCCAACCCATGCGATTTCTGGATGGGTATAGATGACGTTGATGATAGTATCGTAGTTGACCTGAGCTTTTTCGCCATGGATACGCTCGACGGCCATCATGCCTTCTTCCATCGCTTTGTGCGCAAGCATAGGACCACGTACCAAATCACCGATGGCGTAGACGCCGTCTAGATTGGTTTTGCACTGATCGTCGACATCGATTAGACCGCGCTCGGTCAAGGTGATACCGCTGTCTTCGCCCAGTAGTTTTTCAGAGTAGGCACGGCGACCGACACAGACGATCAGCTTATCAAAGCTCTCCTCTGAGGCTTCGCCTTTGGCTTCGCTGGTCACAACGACTTGATCGCCTTTGACTTCAGCGTTGGTAACTTTGGTATCGACACGGATATCAAGGCCCTGCTTTTTCAGCAGTTTGCCGGCTTCTTTGGCGATGTCTTTGTCAGCAGCAGCTAGGAAACTAGGAAGTGCTTCATATACCACAACCTCGCTACCCAAGCGGCGCCATACAGAGCCTAGCTCCAGACCGATCACGCCCGCACCGATCACACCAAGGCGTTTAGGTACTTCAGTAAAGTCAAGCGCGCCAGTTGAATCAACGATACGGTCACCGTCAGTTTTGGCAACAGGGATTTCGATAGGCACAGAACCTGCCGCAAGAATGACATTTTTTGCGGTGATGGTCGTTTCGCTGTCATTTTCTAGCGCGGTAAATTTAACTTTTTTCTCGCTACCTTTACCATCGATGAGTGTACCCCAGCCTTGTAGCCAGTCAACGCCATTGCCCTTGAGCAATGCTGCCACGCCGCCGGTCAACTGCTTGACGATGCCTTCTTTGCGAGCGATCATCTGCTCGATATCGATAGAGACATCACCTGTGCTGATACCATGCTCAGCTAGGTCATGCTTGGTCGCTTCATAACGATGCGAACTATCCAGCAAGGCTTTTGATGGGATACAACCGACGTTTAGGCAAGTACCGCCAAGCGCAGGCTCGCCTTTATAAACGCGTTTTTCGATACAGGCCACGCTCATGCCAAGCTGACCTGCGCGAATGGCTGCTTCATAACCGCCAGGACCGCCGCCGATGACGACCAAATCATAATTGTCTTTCATAGTACGTTCCTATTTTTTAGATTATTTTAGATTTTGCTCATGTTGTGTGAGGTATATCGGCACGATGGTGTCACTTTTGTGCAATAACGACCGATCTCATCTTTAACCACAGAGTCAATCATCTGTCTAGTTGATGAAGTATTTAGTAACCAATAGGCTGCCTCAAATGCAGACATCTCGATAAAGCTTACTAACGACCCGCCGTCAGACGCCGCCCTATAGGACTGCGTCTTCATTAAACGTCACAATTAAATGTCATAATTAAACGGCTTGATTATTGCTAAGCGTGATTTTGCTCAAATAATAATGGCCGATACCAAAGTTAAAAAACTTGTATCAGCGATTGCCAATACAAGCTTAGAAGCTTACAGGTCTAAAAGAAGCATATTAGGATCTTCAACCAATTCTTTTAGTGTCACTAAGAATTGTACCGCTTCTTTACCATCAATCATACGGTGGTCATAAGACAGCGCTAGGTACATCATCGGTAAAATCTCAACTTTACCGTCGACCGCCATTGGGCGCTCGTTGATCGCGTGCATACCCAAGATAGCAGTTTGCGGTGGGTTCAAGATAGGCGTTGACATCAGTGAGCCAAATACACCGCCATTTGAGATAGTGAATGTACCACCCGTCATCTCGTCTAGACCAAGCTTGCCTTCTTGCGCCTTGCTACCGTATTCACGGATTTTGGCTTCGATGTCCGCCATACCCATACGGTCAGTATCGCGCAGTACGGGAACGACGAGGCCGCGATCTGATGATACCGCCACACCGATGTCATAAAAACCATGATAAACGATGTCATCACCGTCTAGCGAAGCGTTTACCGCTGGGAAGCGTTTGAGGGCTTCGGTCGCCGCTTTGACAAATAGCGACATAAAGCCTAGACGTACGCCATGACGTTTTTCGAACTTCTCTTTGTACTTAGTACGCATGTCCATCAACGGCTTCATATTGACTTCGTTAAAGGTCGTCAACATAGCAGTTTCTTGAGTAGCCGACAGTAGACGCTCAGCGACACGCTTACGTAGGCGCGTCATTGGAACGCGTTTTTCGGTGCGCTCGCCAGTTGACTCTGCCACAGGACGACCACTATCTGACTTGATAGAGCTGTCAGCTTTTAGCGTTGGGTTTGCCATATCGCTCTTGGTCACACGGCCACCGCGGCCACTGCCTTCGACATTTTTCGGATCTACGCCAGACTCTTTGGCTGCTTTACGAACGGCTGGGCTTTGATCTTTATGGTCAGCTTCGGCTTTTTTGTCAGTGGCTTGTACTGGCTCACCGCCATCTGTACCTTGTTTGGCTTGCACTGGTGCCGCTGGCTGGTCTGGGTCGACTGCTGGCTCATCGTTTGAGTCGGTGCTACCGCTTGCGCCCGCTTCAAACTCAGCGATCAGCTCGTCAGATAGTACTGTGTCATCTACTTGCTTGACGATTTTGGTCACAACACCATCATCAGGTGCCACAACTTCTAAAACAACTTTGTCAGTTTCGATTTCAGCCAATAGGTCATCACGGTTTACTTGCTGACCTTCACTGACATGCCATTCGACGATCGTGCCATCGGCAACCGATTCTGGAAAAACGGGGGCTTTGATATCAGCCATCGATATACTCCTTAGATTTGGATATTTATCTGCATTATTAAGTCGTGATAGGCAGTCAATACTGTATGCAACAATGTCACTGATAGGTATTGCCAGTACTGACTGTCATCGCCTGCTTCATGTGTCTTCTATAATCTATAACTTGTAATGTCTGTCACTTATCTTACTTTGCCAGCTCATCGACACTGATACCAAGACCGCCTGCGATCAGTGCTTGCTGCTGCTGAGCATGCAGTTTTGGCGAGCCTGTCGCAGGAGCGGCGCTCGGTGGACGTGCGACTGGCTCCATGACTTTTGCCTTGGTTGGATGTGGGACAACGATACGGAACATATGCGGCGCCAGATAGTACCAAGCACCTTGATTCAATGGCTCTTCTTGCGTCCAAACGATTTCTTTTAGGTTGCTGTATTTTTCGATCTCAGCAATTAAACGTTTTTCTGGCAACGGATAAAGCTGTTCAATACGGACGATGGCCACATGATCAAGGCCAAGCGCGCGGCGCTGCTCAAGTAGATCATAGTAGACCTTACCACCACAGAGCACCATACGAGTGATGTTGTCTGCATTTTGCTCGTCTATCTCTGGCAGTACCGTCTCAAACTTACCGTTGGCAAGCTCTTCTAAGTGCGAGGTAGCCAGCTTATGACGTAGCAGGCTCTTCGGTGACATAACGATAAGCGGCTTACGAATTGGGCGTACCGCTTGACGACGTAAGGCATGATAAATCTGTGCAGGCGTCGTTGGGGTAATCACTTGCATATTGTCTTCGGCACATAGCTGCAAGAAACGCTCAAGACGCGCTGATGAATGCTCAGGGCCTTGACCTTCATAGCCATGTGGCAACAGCATGGTCAGACCACAAACGCGCTGCCATTTGGTCTCACCGCTTGAGATAAACTGGTCAATCACCACTTGTGCACCGTTGACGAAGTCACCAAACTGCGCTTCCCAAACAATGAGCGCGTTGGGTACGGTGGTTGCATAGCCGTATTCAAAGGCCAATACCGCCTCTTCTGACAACAACGAGTTATAAGTGGCAAAACGTGCTTGGTTTTCGCTGATATGCGATAAAGGCACATACATGCTGCCGTCATTGACGTTGTAGATTTCACTATGGCGATGCGAGAAAGTACCACGGCCGACGTCTTCACCAGTGATACGAACCAAGACATTGTCATGATCGACCAATGACGCATAAGCCAAGGTTTCAGCAGCGCCCCAGTTCAATGGCTCTTCGCCTGTTTGCATGGCTAGACGCTGATCGACCACTTTTTGTACTTGGCGCTGTAGCTTGTAGCCTTCTGGCATCTGCGCCATACGGCGGCCATACTCTTTTAATTTTTCGATATCGACGCTGGTATCCCACTCATCGACCAAATCATGACCTAGATAGGGTTTCCAATCGACAAATAACGCTTCGTTTGGCTTGCTGACCAAGGCATTGGCGACATAGTCACCACGGTCTAGCGACTCACGGTAGTCATCTTCATACTGTTTTTCTTCTTCTGCACTAAGGATGCCATCGGCGATGAGCTTTTGTGCATAGATAGTACGCGTCGTAGGCAGTTTTTTGATGACCGCATACATCAAAGGCTGCGTCGCTGATGGCTCGTCGGCTTCGTTGTGGCCGTTACGGCGATAGCAGAACAGATCAATGATGATGTCTTTGTCAAACTCATGACGGTAATCTAATGCCAATTGCGCAGCAAACACCACAGACTCAGGGTCATCACCGTTGACGTGTAAGATAGGTGCATGCACCATCTTGGCCACATCAGTACAGTACTCGGTTGAGCGGGCGTCTTCTTGACGGCTGGTCGTAAAGCCGACTTGGTTGTTGATCACGATATGAACCGTACCGCCCGTGGTATAAGCACGCGTCTGTGACATCTGGAAGGTTTCTTGAACCACACCCTGACCGGCAAAGGCAGCATCACCATGGATGACGATTGGCAACACTGAGTTACCGTCTTTGTTGTTCATAAATGGCTGATCGTTACGGCGAACTTGACGTGCACGTACCGAGCCTTGCAAGACAGGCGCCACGATTTCAAGATGCGAGGGGTTAAAGGCTAGAGCCAAATGCGCCTCACCGCCTGGTGTCATGACGTTAGAAGAAAAACCGTTATGATACTTAACGTCGCCTGAGCCTTTTTCTGGCTGCACCTTACCATCGAACTCATCAAACAAGTCAGCAGGGTTTTTACCTAAGATGTTGACCAATAGGTTTAGACGGCCACGGTGCGCCATACCAATGACCATCTCTTTGGTGCCATAGCCGCCAGCACGTTGGATGATTTCATTGATGGCTGGGATAAAGCTCTCACCGCCTTCTAGACCGAAGCGTTTGACGCCGGTGTATTTACGAGCCAGATATTTCTCTAGGCCTTCAGCTGCTGTCAGACGCTCTAAGATAGATAGGCGTTTTTCTTTATCAAATTCGATATAGCCTAGGTTGGTCTCGAGGTATTTTTCCATCCAGCGTTTTTCGGTGCTGGTGGTCACGTGCATGTATTCAACACCGATATAACGGCAGTACACACGCTCCATGATTTCGATGATCTCACGAAGTGTCGCTTCGTCTTTACCGATGTTTAAATCATTGGTCGGGAATACCGTATCGAGATCCGCTTCTGATAGCTTGTGATACTCTAGCGTCAGATCTTCTACTTCGGCACGCGGATGCAGGTCTAATGGATCTAGCTTGGCGCGGCGATGACCACGGCGACGGTAAGCTGAGATCAGCTGCTGCACACCCATTTGTTTAGGATCCGCACAGTCGGCACTGCCAGCAGACGCGCTACTGGTGTCGGTGTTGACTTTATTGGCGGTTTGATTGCGGGCCAGCAATAAAAACTGATCTTTAATAGCATTGTGTTTGGCGTCATTTGGCGACTTGTACTGTTCAAAATACGTTTGCCAGTCCGCATCCACACTATCAGGATCGGTTAAGTATTGCTCATAGAGCGCTTCGATATAATTGGCATTGTCAGCGGCCAGTTCAGTATGTCCTAGCTCTGCTGCGTCTTTCGTTATACTATTCATAATAATCGTCTATTTGATAGATAAATGAATGGAATCGTGCTTATTATTGTGTAATCTGTCGTATATCTGCTATGTAAACCTTGTGTCACATCAGCGGCTAAGCGTTTATTGACTGAACGTTTACTGCTTGTCAAAAGTCTGAATAACCTACGTCAAGCAAAAGTCAAAGTAAATTGAGCGCTGATTGTCTCTCGTCTATTTTTGCATTGCCGCTAACTTACAGTGTCGACAATAGCTAAGTAGCGCTAATCGCAGTTATTACAATACCGTTGGTAAAAATATAACTATTTGTGAACGCTCAGTTTTCTGAACCAACTCGTTTCACAACATTAATTTATATATAATGCAAAAAGCCATAACAAATCTATTAAGTAACATTTATTAACCATTGGTTATCCATGCTGGTTGTGGCAAGATCATAACAACTATTCACCTGACACATATGGCTGGCTAGGTATATACAGGTATTGCAATAGCAACCAATTAATCGTCAGTCTTCCTGCTTTCAGCCAGCCCTTCACACGGCTGTTTTGGCTGAACTGGTATCCTATCAATGAGATAAGTGACACTCTTAGCCAAATATACATTGCTGTATAGGGTAGCATGTCTACTTTTTACGACATAGTTTGTTTGTTCAATACTAGGTATTTACATAATGAATATCTATTATCAATATAATGATATCATTATTGGCTGATTCTGGCTTGCTATTATACCTAAAGTGGTAAAATCTTCCTAAGCATTCGGCTCAATCAAGCACTAAAATTACCTAAATAAAGTCAGATAGCTCATTAAAACCCTGAGCTGATGTGCGCTTACCCCTATGATTTCTATATTAAGTTAATAGGATTGCGTATCTAATTATATAGGCCGCGCGCCTTTATCACAGACCTTCTTACACATGACCAACGTACTGTCAATATAGCTTTACCATCATACTGTCATTGATGCACGCTAAAAACACATCGCGCTTGCGCTGCTGCCTTTAAAGGTAGGTGACGCAGTTGAGAAGCCCCCGCACCCTAATCAATAAAAAACACCACCTAATGGCTAGGTGGTGTTTTTTTTACAGTATCTGTAAAAAACCATGCAATTATAAACGATTAACCTGCTTGGTCAATCAACATATTACGCAGATGACCAATTGCTTTGGTTGGATTCAAGCCTTTTGGACAAACTGACACACAGTTCATGATACCGCGGCAACGGAACAAACTAAACGGATCGTCCAAACGAGCAAGACGCGCTTGCGTATCACTGTCACGGCTATCAGCCACAAAACGATAGGCGTGTAGCAATGCTGATGGGCCTAAGAACTTATCAGGGTTCCACCAGAATGATGGGCAGCTGGTCGAACAGCATGCACATAAGATACATTCGTACAGACCGTTTAGTTGTTCGCGCTGCTCAGGTGATTGCAGACGCTCTGTCGGCGGTGCTGGTTGATCATTGATTAAGTACGGGTGTACTTTTTCGTATTGCTCATAGAATTGGTTCATATCGACGACCAAATCACGAACCACAGGCAGACCTGGTAGAGGACGGACGGTGACTTTTTCTGGCAAGGTGTTCATGTTGATAAGACATGCAAGACCGTTTTTGCCATTGATGTTCATGCCATCAGAGCCACAAATGCCTTCGCGGCAAGAGCGACGGAAAGTGAGGGTCTCATCTTCTTTCTTTAGGCGTAATAACACGTCAAGCAACATACGATCTGACTCTAACAGCTCAATCGTATAGGTTTGCATGCGCGGCGCTGCGTCCACATCAGGATCGTAGCGATAGATTTCGATGGTGCGAGTACCTCGGCTCATAATGCTAAACTCCACACATAGGTGATGGCGGGCATACAAAGACTGCGACCTCACCACGCTAACGATTGATTTATCATCAGCGCAGGCAAGTGCATGTAGCTGGCGGTCACCTTTTTAATAAATGAATAAGGGATAAAACGTTTGCGCAGTTTATATATCGAGTATATATCAGGCGCGGCGTCTACCATTAGTAGACGCGAACTTTTGGCTCGATATAGTCGACTGTCAACGGCACTTTACGAACTGGCTTATAAATGATGCGGTTGCCTTCAGAATACCACAAGGTATGCTTCATCCACTCATGATCGTTACGGCCATTTGGTGCGTAATCATCATCCTCTGGACGATCGTAGTCAGAAACACTATGCGCGCCACGGCTTTCGTGACGATGCGCCGCTGAAATCATCGTGGCTTTCGCAACTTCGTATAAGTTTGCAACTTCAAAGGCTTCGATACGAGCGGTGTTAAAGACTTGTGATTTATCGGCCAAGTGAATTTTGTCGATTTTTTCACCTAATGCCAAGATTTTTTCGACACCTTCGTCCATGAGAGCTTGGGTACGGAATACGCTGGCATGTTTTTGCATGGTAGCGCGGATTTCATCAGCGACGTCTTGCGCATTGTAGCCTTCAGTAGACTGCTGCAGCTTGTCTAGGCGACGCATGGTGAAGTCAAGTACACGTGGATCTAATGGCTTGTAGTTATGGTCGGCATGATGGAACTCATCAACGATGTGCTTACCAGCTGCGCGGCCAAATACCACCAAGTCAAGAAGTGAGTTGGTACCTAAGCGGTTGGCACCATGGACACTAACGCACGCACACTCACCAATGGCATAGAGGCCTTTCACCACATTGCCTTTAGCATAGAGACCGTTCTCATCGGTACCCGCTTCTAGATCTGGTACGATGACCTGACCATGAATCGTGGTTGGAATACCGCCCATCATATAGTGAATGGTCGGGATAACTGGAATTGGCTCTTTGGTGATGTCGACGTTGGCAAAGTTTTTACCAATCTCAAATACCGATGGCAGACGCTTCATAATGGTATCGACACCTAGGTGCGTCATGTCCATTACGATATGGTCAGCGTTCGGGCCACAACCGCGGCCTTCTTTGATTTCTTGGTCCATCGAGCGTGATACAAGGTCACGAGGCGCTAGGTCTTTGACCGTTGGCGCATAACGCTCCATGAACGCTTCGCCATCTTTGTTACGCAAGATAGCCCCTTCACCGCGGCACCCTTCGGTCAATAGTACGCCTGCACCATGTACGCCGGTTGGGTGGAACTGCCAGAACTCCATATCTTGTAGTGGGATACCAGCACGCACAGCCATACCAATACCGTCACCTGTGTTGATATAGGCGTTGGTAGACGCGGCGAAGATACGGCCTGCACCACCTGTCGCTAGTACGGTGATTGGTGTTTGGAATACAGCAATGGTACCAGTTTCTTGCTCAATCGCCACCACACCGTTGATGTTGCCATCTTCGTCTTTGATCAAATCAAGCGCAATCCACTCAATAAAGAACTCGGTGCCTTGCTCTAGGTTTTTTTGATACAGCGTATGTAGCAGGGCGTGACCTGTACGGTCAGCTGCCGCACACGCGCGTTGTACTGCTTTTTCGCCATAGTTTGAGGTATGACCACCAAATGGGCGCTGATAAATCGTGCCATCTTCGTTACGGTCAAACGGCATGCCCATGTGCTCAAGCTCATAGACAACTTTTGGCGCTTCACGGCACATGTATTCGATCGCGTCTTGGTCACCTAACCAATCCGAGCCTTTTACCGTGTCATAAAAGTGAAAATGCCAGTTATCATTGCTCATGTTACCCAAACTTGCACCGATGCCACCTTGGGCTGCGACGGTGTGCGAACGAGTTGGGAATACTTTGGTCAAAACTGCAACCTTCATGCCTGATTCAGCCAAATGCAGTGAAGCACGCATCCCTGAACCACCACCACCGACGATGACGGCATCGTAGTTTAGGGTCTTAATATTACTAATGGTATTATCTTGTCTAGTTGCCATTACGGTTTTCCTAATGCCTGTTAATGCTTAGAAGTAAATAAAAAGGCTATCTGTCCTGTGTCTGTACACCAATATTTATTCTCTCAGTGCAGCTTACCTAAAGCACATGACACATATGGCCTTTAACCACTTAATTTGCATATCTATCGTTATACTGGGCTGAGCGGTATTATGCTCGGCGACTTATCTATCGAGCGCCCTATCAGCGCCTTTGTCTTTTTAATCATAAAATATTAGACATAAAATAAATAAGTAGCCAAACCCAATGCTATGACTATTTTCGGCTATATATGAATGGCATTGATAACCAAGCTATCAATCACGTTTACAGCCATCCATTTTTTTATCGATATTTTGGCGTCACCACCCAATCTGGGTGCTCACCTCATCATTAAACAGCAACGACACCAAAGCCATTACCCCAAAAGATCATGATGCCCCAAAATAAAAAGACTAAAATAGAGATAATCATCAAAGTCTGTAATACCAAACGCAATCTTGGCGCGCTCTCACCCATCTTGCCTGAGGTGATATAGTCAGTAAATACGGTCCACATACCTACCCAAGCATGGCCTGCAAGTGCTACTACAGCGACCAAGCTAAACAGACGCATCGGTAAGCTGGTCATAAATGATGACCACTCAAGATAGGTGACATCGCCATGGGTCAAAAAGAAACCCAGCAACACCACACTATAAACAGCCAAAACGACCGCGCTGATACGCTGGACAATCCAATCACGTGAGCCTGAACCTGTCAGACCAGTTGCGCTTTTGATTCCTGAATCATTTTTAATCATTAGAACATCACCCATACAAATGACGCGACAATTAAAATCGCTGCAATCACAAAACTGACCTTAGATGCGGCGCGGCCAGATTTTAGCTCTTCGTTCATGCCCATATCAGCAAATAAGTGCTTGATACCCATCACAAAGTGATAAGCAATCGCAGCCACAAATATCCATGCTAAAAAGCGCACAAGTACATTGTCAAACACGGTCTCAAAACTCTCAGGCGACGCCAATGAGTTCTGTAGTAACCACAGCATGACAGGAATCAATAAAAATAAAATAATGCCAGAGATACGATGCAAGATAGAAGCGATCGCAATCGGTGAGCGATTAACGCTAATCACTTGGCTTAAAGGCAGATCAATAGGTCGGTTGCTTTTCACAGCGGGCATCCTTTTTGCGGTTATACTCCTGTATCTGCTATCAACGCATGACATAGATCGGGATTGTGTCAATTAAGCGTAGAGCAACACACGAGACGAATAAAGTAAGGAAGAGCTAGCTGACTTCGTTTAGTTTGTGCTAAAGGTGAAGAAAGAATCATGTGGTAAGGTATTGATACTTTGTCTACGACTGCTTGGGTTACAACTGCTTGGCAAACAGATCGGTCAAACAACCTGTCTATTATACAACAAAGAAAATAAACATGAGTAAGATCGATTAACTAGTCTATTTTTACTGGTCGCACTTATCACAAGATAACCGTGTTTTGTTATCTTGCGATTGTGTTATCTATAAGGGTGCAAACCTGACGCTAAGTGTTTAAAAATAGAACAGTTAACAAGAACATTCAAACCATCGGTTGGATTTGGGTCTATTGACATTGTCCAGCTGTAACCAAATATGAATACCAGTATGAATAGAGAAGCTCTAGACAACACTATATCATGACCACTTATCAATTCGCACAAAACTCGTGCCAGTTAAGTAGCTGCAATTATAAAATGACTGGGCGATAATTACAAATTTATCCATTATGTGGTAAAAAAGGAACAATCAGTTCACAATACAACAGCGTTTTGTCTTATCAAACATAGCGATACGGCCAGTAGTCCTAAAAGCACGTGCCGTACGTACCTTGTCTACCATATCGATGCTACCAGCTTGCATAGACAAGTCATCTCGCCAATCGTGGATATCGAGTCTTATACTCATAAAGTTCAGGTGAAATCACAGCGCGTCTTTGCCACCGACAAAAAGTAAAATTTGCGGCAAAATAACCAATCAGACATATTTTGATACAAAAATTACAGTGAATAAACACGACTAAACCGTGCCAATTGGCGGCATTGATGGTAAAAGTCTTTTCAAATCGCAGGGAATTGCTGCTAATATACCCAGCATATTAAATGCGTTAAATGTATTTTGACCGTTTGACTGAGCATGGCGCGAGGGTAAGCGCCTGTAGTAATCCTTGGCGCGAGGGTATGCGTCTATAGTAATTTTATTCTAACAAGTTAAATCAATGGAGAGCAATTTATGGCTGACACTAATGCCAAACTAACCGTCAATGGTGAAGAATACGAACTTCCTATCATCAAAGGTACTTTAGGGCGCCCAGTTATCGACATTGCTGCTCTACAAGACTCAGGCTTTTGGTCTTACGACCCAGGTTTCAAAGTCACCGCTCCTGTTGAGTCAAAAATTACCTATATCGACGGTGGTAAAGGTGAGCTGTTGCACCGTGGCTACCCTATCGATCAGCTTGCAAAAAATGCTGAATACCTAGAAGTGGCCTATGCCTTGATTCATGGCGACTTGCCAAACGCCGAGCAAAAAGCGGACTTTTTTGAAAAAATCCGTAAGCACACAGGCGTGCATGACCAATTACGTAAATTCTTTGAAGGCTTCCGCCGTGACGCGCATCCAATGGCGATTATGGTGGGCGTTGTGGGTGCCTTGTCAGCGTTTTATCATGACAACCTAGACGTCAGCAACGAAGAGCACCGCGAAATCACTGCCATTCGTCTAATCGCAAAAATGCCAACGCTTGCGGCGATGAGTTATAAATACTCGCAGGGCGAACCGTTTATGTATCCACGTAACGACTTTAGCTACGCGGAAAACTTCTTGTACATGATGTTTGCCACGCCTGCTGATGTGGACTATGAGCCAAACGACGTGGTCACCCGCGCGATGGACAAAATCTTCACCTTGCACGCAGACCACGAGCAAAACGCCTCGACCTCTACTGTGCGCCTAGCTGGCTCAACAGGTGCCAACCCTTACGCCTGTATCGCCGCTGGTATCGCCGCCCTTTGGGGTCCATCACATGGCGGCGCCAACGAAGCTGTGCTTGAGATGCTAGATGAAATCGGTACTGTCGAAAACGTGCCAGCATTTATGGAAAAAGTGAAGAGCCGTGAAGTGAAGCTCATGGGCTTTGGTCACCGTGTTTACAAAAACTTCGACCCACGCGCCCAAGTCATGAAAGAGACCTGTGATGAAGTGCTCGGCGCACTTGGCATCAACGATCCTAAGCTTGAGCTGGCCATGGCACTAGAAAAAATCGCTTTAGAAGATCCGTTCTTCGTTGAGCGTAACTTGTATCCAAACGTTGACTTCTACTCTGGCATCATCCTAAAAGCCATCGGTATCCCAACGTCTATGTTTACTGTGATCTTCTCGTTGGCGCGTACCTCAGGTTGGATCAGCCACTGGTTAGAGATGCACAGCGCACCGTTCAAAATCGGTCGCCCACGTCAGCTATACACTGGCGAGACGCATCGTGACTTTGTCAAAGTAGAAGACCGCAAGTAATCTGCTCAGATACTGCATATGTATAAAATCATCATAAAAAATCCCGCTATATGCGGGATTTTTTATGATGATAGATAAGGGCTGTAATGCTGGCTGTCGCCGTTATAACCTGAGCGGTGGCTGTTTATTCAAATGCTTCAAGCTTTTTTTCATACTTGGCAATTTGCTCATCATAACCCTTGATGGTCTCGTTAAACTTGGCCATGAGTGCTTCAAACTCTTGTTGTTGATCGAGCTTCATCTGCTGCATATCGATGACTTGCTGCGCCTCTATCTGCTCCCAAACCTGATGCTGAATGATGAGTCGTGCCAGCGCCGGGCTCTTGGCACTAAGCCTACCTGCAATCTCGGCATGCTCAAACAGCTGCGGCACCAAAGTCGCTATGTTTATCAAGGTCTCTACCTCATCAGCGCTCAGCGGTGTGATCACTGGCTGATAAAGTGCCGCCGTTGCCTGCTGGTAGCTGTCGATGATTTCATCTTCTGTTAGCATGACAGGCTTGCGCGGCTCGAGGCTAATACGTTTGAGGACGGTCAAATCGCGCTCGCCCACTTCTGTGCTGGTATTGATGTCTGCTGCTGCCTCATCGCCACTTTCCCTATTTTGAGCCGTCGCGGCGGCATTGGCATTAGCACTGATATTAGTATTAGAGTTAGCATTAGCATCGACGTTGCTATCGTTATCGGCAGGCGTGGCGTCACCGCTATTTGTCGTATTATCGCCTGCTGTCTCCGCACTATTTAACAATAAATCTTCTGCGCTTTGGGGCGAGTCTGCCGCTTGCAGCGACTCGTACTCGGCTTGTAGCCGGCGCTGCAACCTTTGCACTTGCGTGACAAAAATTGGCTCAAACTGCTTGATACGCGCCGCCGCCGATTCACTTTGTGGTACAGGCTTGCTGTCTTCGCTAGCTACTTGCTCAGTCGCCCCGCTATCATCGACGACAGGCGCGGTCTCGGTCTGTTGCTGACAGCCGCCGAGTAATAGCGCACCACTCAACGCCGTAGCCAGTACAGTCATGGCAGCATACTTACTATTATGTGAGGGTGTTTTATTCATATGACTACCATGAGCGGTATCATGACCCTTTGCTTTATCTGGTAAAAATTTATACATCAGAGTACATATCCTTTGTTGACGTAAAGACGCAAAACAATGAGTTGACGCAAAATAATAAAAGGTAGGCATATCACCGCTATCCGATGCTGGCGATACTGTGCTAGCGTCTGGGTCATAAACCTCTCATAGCACCATTTAGCATACTTTTATCATAGTGGTTATTGATGCTAATAAGAAGCGTCAATTGTGAACGGAGTGTCGAGCTGGCGACGTTGACAGTAGATTTATGGCATTAAACATATAACATCAGACTCCAGAAGCGGTTGTCAAAAACGGTATACAGCGCTCAAAATCACGGCAGTCCTGACCACGCTGGCGACGGACAAAATAGTCCTGCACCATACGCGCCTGCTGCTCGATACCATACTTAAAAAAGGGCTTGCCTACTGTAAATACATAGTCATAACGCCGATCAACCAACGCCCCGCGTACTACCTTGATACCCTGCTGTAGCTGCCAAACGTGCGTTAGCTCATGTATTAGCCAACTTTGCTGACTTAAGGAGGACTGGCTAAAATCTGTGATCCAGTCTGCTGGGTGAAAGTAAATATGACCATTGGGGCTGACAGCATAATGTCTAAGCACCCACCATGCTGTTTTTAATTGCACATCCTCTAGCCGAATACTGTCGCCAAATACCGAGCGTGCCAGCGCAACCTCACCTGCGCTCAGATGGCGCGACCGTCTCTTTGAGCGCTGAGGACTTGATAAACGCCACGCTTGGCTCAATAACTGCTGTATGGTCTCACGTATCATAAACAATCAATGCCGTTATGTAGGTGCATAATATAAGTACCGTTATATAGGATAAGTGCCGTTATATAAGATATAAGTGCCTAGATAAACACCTAGGAAGTATAAGTGCTTTTATAACTGGTGCTGTCTTATTTATTTAATAAGGCTTTTGACATAAGAATAAAAGCCGCGAAGACAGAAGTTATACATTAGGGTAAGGAGTGCTAGGATAGTGCTATGCGTAATTGATATCCTGTGATAGATAGTCGATACATTTTAATTTGATACTGAGCCTGTGCTTTTACATTGACTATCCTTTTGCCGCCCCATTGATCAACGATAGAGAGTGTTATGCCGCCAAACTTTCATGCCGATACCCCGCTTGCCCAGCGCATGCGCCCAGCGACGCTCGATGCCATCATCGGTCAAGAGCATCTGCTGTCAGCTGGGGCACCGCTACGACGCTTGGTCGAGCAAGGCCATCTGCCCTCCATTATCTTGCACGGTGAGGCAGGCATCGGCAAAACCACCATTGCTATGCTATTGGCTGATGCCGTGGGCCGGCCGTTTCACGCGTTGTCGGCACTCAATACGGGGGTCAAGCAGTTACGCGAAGTGCTGGAGACTAAAGGCTCGTTGAGCTTTGAGTCGCCGGTGGTGTTTATCGATGAGATCCACCGCTTTAACAAAGCGCAGCAAGATGCCTTACTTGGCGCGGTCGAGTCTGGGGATATTACCTTGATTGGGGCAACTACCGAAAACCCCTCATTTAGCGTCAACAATGCTTTGCTATCGCGTTGTCAGGTTTATCGTTTGGAGCCACTGACACCCGAGCAAATCGCCGCCGTATTGCAGCGCGCCATTTCAGAAGATAGCATTTTCAAAGACTTGACCGTGGATTTGCAGGCACAAGACACCATTAGCCAACTGGCGCACGGCGATGCTAGAAAGGCGCTTAACCTGCTAGAGCTGGCCATACAAACGGCGGATACCAGACAATCGCCGCTGATCATCGATGATGCGCTGGTCGCTCGCGTCGCGCAAACGGCGCTGGTACGCTATGACAAAGACGGCGAACAGCATTACGATATTGTCTCAGCCATGATAAAGTCCGTGCGCGGCTCCGACCCTGATGCGGCGCTCTACTGGATGGCGCGGATGCTGGTGGGCGGAGAGCCAGCTGAGTTTATCGCGCGGCGCTTGGTCATCTTGGCGAGCGAAGATATCGGCAATGCTAACCCCAATGCCCTACTCCTCGCTGATGCCGCCCTGCGTAGCGTTCAGTCCATCGGTATGCCAGAGGCGCGCATTATCTTAGGACAAGTGGTGGTGTATCTGGCGACCAGTGCCAAAAGTAACAGCACTTATAAAGCGATAAATGCGGCGATGGCCTTGGCAGAAAAAGACGCCTCTCCCGTACCACTACATCTGCGCAATGGCGTGACCAAATTGATGCGACATCAAGACTATGGGCAGGGCTACGCCTATCCACACGACTATCCCAATCATTATTATCCGCAGCATTATCTGCCAGATACGCTGCTGGGTACGCGCTTTTATTATTTTGCTGATAATCAGCGCGAGCAGCACAGCAAACAGTTTATGGACTGGCTAAAATCCCAATCTGCCAGTAACTCTTAAAACCTACCCGTTTATTAGTAATACTGAACGCTGTTTTTGACAGACTTCGGGATATAGTTTGGAGATGGGGCAGCACGATAGGATGAAAAGCGTTAAAATGTCCTCATAATGATATATAAGCAATGAGGCAATCGTGCCTCGCGTCCGTACCTATAGCCGAGTCGTGCTCATCATCGAATAAATGTAGCCAGCGGCGCGTTGCCTAATCGCAACAGCCTATGGCGTCAGCGGCTGTTACAATAGGCAGATCATGCTATATATGTTACCTCACACCTATCTACACATAATAAAATATTGAGACTTACTATGAGTTTAAATACCATTCCTGAGATTATCGAAGACATCCGTGCTGGAAAAATGGTCATCTTGATGGATGATGAAGACCGCGAAAACGAAGGCGATATCATCATGGCCGCCACCCATGTGCGCCCTGAAGACATCAACTTTATGATCACTCATGCTCGCGGCCTAGTGTGTTTGACCCTATCGCAAGCGCGCTGCCAACAGTTAGCACTACCGCTAATGTCTGATCGCAACGAAGCAAAGTTTAGCACCAACTTTACGGTGTCTATCGAAGCGGCTGAAGGCGTCACTACAGGTATCTCAGCGGCTGACCGTGCGCGCACTATTCAGGCAGCGGTCTCTGCATCAGCCAAACCCGAAGACATCGTACAACCTGGCCATATCTTCCCTATCATGGCACAAAACGGCGGCGTCCTGCACCGTGCCGGCCACACCGAAGCGGGCTGCGACTTGGCTCGCCTAGCGGGACTGGAGCCTGCAGCGGTCATTGTCGAGATCATCAACGCTGATGGTACGATGGCACGTCGTGACGATCTTGAAATCTTTGCCAAAGAGCATGGCATCAAGATGGGTACAATCGCTGATCTGATCAATTACCGTATCGCCAACGAGCAAACGGTAGAAGAAGTAGAGACCCGTCCTTTTGAGACCGAACATGGGACTTTTACCTTGCACCGTTTCCGTGAGTTTGGCGCTGAAGAGACGCATTTGGCGTTGGTGAAGGGCGATGTCAGCGAAGGCGTCAGTACTGTCCGTGTCCATGGCTTCCATCCGCTGCGTGATTTGTTTGCCGCCAAAAACGATATGACGGGTCGTAGTGGCTGGAGCGTACAGTCAGCGTTGGAAGAAATCAGCGCCTCGGAGCGCGGCGTGCTGGTTTGGATTGGTAGCAATCAGCCCGTTGATCTAGGCGATGCGCTGGATAAAGCGGCGGACAATCAATCACAATCAACCATTACCCAGCAGCCGTATCGTAGCATCGGGGTTGGCGCGCAGATTTTGCGTCATTTAGGCGTGCGTGATATGCGCTTATTGTCATCACCCATGAAGTTTTATGCATTATCAGGCTTTGATCTAAACGTAGTAGATTTTGTGCATGCACCCAAGCAAGGCTAGGCGCTGTGATCGTTATTTAATCACTATTCGATAGTGATTAAATAGCCCTGTCAGTCAATCATAAAAAAGCACGCTTATAAACTGAGCGTGCTTTTTTATGTGCGAGTAATTTTTATAAAAGTTAACACTCAAACTTCAGGCGTATGACCAACGGTCGCTTCTAATGCCAATAGGCGCTCGCGCTCGGCACTGCTCCACGGCAACTTGTCTTTGCCAGCGCTGTCCAATCGCACCACCACCGCCTCAGCCGTCGCCACTACCAGGCTTTGCGCCGTACTATAGTAACTATACTCCATCACAATACTGGTACGACCCAAGCGCTGGCAGCGCACCCCTAATAACAAAGTATCAGGGTAAACCACAGGACGCAAATACTGACAGCTTGACTGCGCCAATACCGTCACCATGCTGCCATCAAACATGCCTAATGCCTGCAGATAAGCAATACGCGCTGACTCAGCATAACGATAAAACACCACGTTATTTAGATGGTTAAAGGCGTCCATCTCACCCCAGTGTATCGGCTGATGATGGATAACGGGATAGTGAGCCAGCTCAGTCGGCAGGGGCTCATTAACTGTCGGTAAATCGGCTGGTAGAGAGCGGTTCATAAAGTGTCCTTTTTTATCATCCTGTTTTTTATTATTTGGGTGTGTCTTATCATCAAGCACCCAGCACTAGCGCTGCGGTTTGGCTAAGACTTGCGTGGTCAATAGCGCCGTGGGCCTGGGTGCTTCGACAATCAATTGATCTAGCCAATTTATCACCTCTGCCACGTCGTTGGGGGCTTGCATCATCGTAATATTGGCCGTTTGATCTGACGCTTGCGGGTTGGCCGTCTGTTGCTGACGCTCATCAGCGCTTGGTGTGAGGGTTGTGAGCTGTTTGCGTGCCTGCGATAGATAGCTGATGAGCTGCTCACGGTCGCGCATATTGCTGGCTTGCATGGCCAAATTGAGCGTCATAATGGTCTCGTGGATGGCCAGCTGCCTACGGGTCAGTGCCTCCTTATTTTTAGCTGTGTCTTCAGCTGGGTTTTTATTAACCTTGCTACCCTCTTTATGATCGTAACGCTCATGGTGCTGCAAAAAGGTTTGGATATTTTGCACGGCCAAATTGTGCATCTGCCACGGGCTTGGCTGCGAGCTTTGTGCTTGTAGGCGCTCAATGTCTTTTAGCAGGCTTTGCTTAATCACCACCGTCAGCGCAGGGGCAATCTCATTACTGCTTTGCGACAGCTGCCAGTGTAGCCCCCGCAGCAAATCAATCGCCGCGCTATCGTTGTTATCCATCAGCAGCCTATCCACCGCTTTTATTTGAATACGCAGTAAATCCAGCTGATTTTGCGCTTGGCTACTGGCTGCCACGCGCGGTTCAGGTAGAGTCTGCTGACTCATGGCAAACAAGCGATCATCCATCTCGTTTAAACGGCTGATGACTTGCTCGTTACTTTGCAGACGCTCATGGACACTCTGCTCAAAGCGCTGCTGACTGATATATAACCAGAGTAAGGCGGCGATAAGCAATAAAATCGTCAGCCATTGCAAGCGTATGAGGAGCATATTTGCTTGCCGGCGCTGCTGAATAGCAGAAGGGTCCTTGGGTGAAGACTCAGGGTTCATAGACATAGTACAGCACCGTTACTGGTAGATTGGGTCATGGTTATCGCAAGCCGTATAAAACAGGAAGACGCATCCTGATGACAAAACAGCCATATCCTAGGCGTATCAAGCACTGATCGCAGCCAGTATGGTGGCTGGTGCCAAATCCTCCACCCGCCAGTAGCTCAGCTGCTCATCGGCCACCATATTAGCCAAGCGCTCACCCAGCACCACATAAGCAAAGTCTGACAGCTTGAGCTTGGGCAATCCATCAGTCCCTGTACTGTCTGCCAATGGGTGCTTTACAGTATCCTTAGCACTCGTTTCATCATTTACTTTTCGTTTACCTTGACTGACCACTTGCCGCCAATGCTCAAAGGCGGTGGCACTACTAACGATAACGACCGGTTTTGACTGTTTGGGTATAGGCTTTGGATGCTGAACGGCGCTTGGCGCTGCTGGCGCTGCAAGTTCTGATGCTGATACTAATGTTGATGATGGAGAGCTAGGCAAAGAAGCGGCTGTAGAAAACTGCTGTAACCACTGGTTGTATTGCGTACAGGCCTCGTGAGGCATGATACGCTCGTACCAAGCGATGCTGTCGATATGGACACCGCGCGCTTGTAACGTGTTGACCAATAAACGGCGGCCACCAAGACCGCGCCATACCAACAGCTTGTCCCCTGCTTGCAAACTATCAATCTCTGGCATCGCAAGCATGCCTTCGTTATTGGCCACGCGCGGCTGCAGCACGTGATAGCTTGCCGCCTTGACTTTTGCTGCATTTAAGACCGCAGCTGTCGCCTCTCCTACCGCAATCAAGTGACTGGGAGCGCTGAGTCTTTGTAGCTCGGTGGTTTTTTGGCTTTCATCATTTTGGTTATCACCATTCGTCTCAGAGTGCTGGGCATGGCGCTCGCGGGCAAGCGCTTGCCAAACCGCTAGTCCCGCTGCTGCTGCCGTAGGACTGACGATGACCAGTGCCTGATAGTCGCCTGCAAACCACTGACGCATCAGCGCCATGTCCGCATCTGTGGTAGGACGCGGCTGTAGCGTCAGCATCGGAATCTCTACCACGCTTAGACCCGCAGCTTGTAGGTGCTGCGTCAGCGGAGCGGCACGCTCTACCGGTCTGGTATTGATGACCATGCGCGTAGGCGCTGATGGGGCCGCACTCTTATGCCGAGCGGTAGATGTTGGATGAGATGAGGTGGATGACATAGACGTACCATGACAAAAATCGAAAGAAATAAAGAAGTCGCAAACCTGTCTTAATTACTGGCTTGCAGCTTAGACGTCGGTATCTGCGTATTATTTGGTATCATAAATCGCTGATAAAATAGCGCCGGCACCATCTGCAAGCAACATATCAGCCACATCGATACCCAGCTGGTTGGCCTGAGCTTCTTGCTCGTCTTGGCTACCAGTTAAAGTAATGCGTTTTTCTGCTTTTAGCAGCTCGCTACCATCGGCCTGCCCCACGCGCCCGCGCAGCCACAATATGTTGCCGTCGTCATTGTTGCCATTTTCGGTATTTTTCGCACGGTCATCCTCGGTCTCGTCTGCCATTTGCAAGACCGCATAGGCTGCGATCGGTACCTGACAGCCGCCTTCTAAATGACGGTTGAGGGCACGCTCAGCAATCAGGCGAATACGCGCTTTATTATCATTTAGTGGTGCCAATAGCTGCAATACTGCATCATCGCCCTCACGGCACTCAATCGCCAACGCCCCTTGCCCAACCGCGGGCAGACAAGCATCGATATCCAGCTCACCGCGAATACGCTCGTCCAGCTCAATACGCTGCAAACCACTGGTGGCCAAAATAATCGCGTCATACTCGCCTGCGTCCAATTTGCTCAAACGGGTACCAACGTTACCGCGCAGGGTTTTGATTTGTAGATCTGGGCGATAAGCCTTGATTTGACACTGACGGCGCAAGCTTGAGGTGCCAACGATAGCGCCTTGCGGCAACGCATCGATACTATCGTATGTATTGGATACAAACGCATCGGTTGGGGCGGCGCGCTTGCAGTACACCCCCAACGTCAAGCCTTCAGGCAGCTGCATGGGCACATCTTTTAGCGAGTGCACGGCGATATCTGCATCTCTATTATAAAGCGCTTGCTCAAGCTCTTTGACAAACAAACCTTTGCCACCAATTTTTGCCAGTGGCGTGTCCAAAATTTTGTCACCCTTAGTGACGATTTTTAGCAAATTAATCGTCATCTCAGGATATAGCGCCAACAGACGATCGCGGATATGCTCAGCTTGCCACAAGGCTAATGGGCTTTGGCGCGTGGCGATGTTTAAGGTAGTCAAAGCAGGTTGCTGCAGATTGCTCATAAAAGGCCTCAATAAGTTTGATATACAATATCAGTGCGAATCATCTCTGCATGAAACGATACGGTCGATTTGCCACAAAAATGGGCGCTATCACTCGTTGATAGTAAACGCTGACGCAAAAAAAATACCCCTATTTAAGCATAAATAAGGGTTTGATGATATGGGATGATTATTTCTCTATGAAAACAGTCAGTTACAGATAGCGCTTTACATGCTTTGGATTTTATCACGTAACGCTGGCAGGTGGCGACGACTCACCGCCAATGTCTCATCGATGCCTTTAAAGCGTACTTGATATTGGCCGGCATCCAAGGTTTCTAAGTAGTCCAAAAAACTCAGATTGATAATGGCATTGCGATGGACGCGAAACAACCGGTCTTCAAACTCTTGCTCAAGCTCTTTTAGTGTCTCATCAATCAATACGATACCATCCTTGTGACGGACTTTGACGTATTTTTGATCGGCAGTAAAGTAGTAGATATCTGTGAGCTTAATCAATTCGACGCCGCGATGGGTACGAGCGGCGATATGCTCACGTATTGGCCGCGCTGCCGGGTCCTCAAGCTTGCGGATTTCGTTGAGCTGGGCGGCGTTTAGATTTTTGGCTTTATTTAGCGCCTCCAGCAGCTCGTCTTTGTTGGCAGGTTTGAGCAAATAGCCGATGGCGTTAGCCTTGAGAGCAGCAATAGCATAGTGATCGTAGGCGGTGACAAAGATAATGGCTGGCGGATGCTCAAGCTCGTTCAGCGCTTGCGCACAGCGCACCCCATCCATCTCGGGCATACGAATGTCTAATAATATGATATCTGGCTGCTGGGTTTTGACAGCGACAATGGCTTCTGCCCCTGTCGTGGCTTGTGCCACCACCTGATGGCCTGACTCTTGTACAATTCTGACCAAACGCTCGCGCGCCAATGGCTCATCATCGCAGACTACGATCCGCATGCAAACTCCTGTTTTGGGACATACTTAATACGATTTAGTGAAATAATTCATCAACCTACTATCAATAATAACACTAACGCCCAAGGAATTAGCATAAAAAATGTTTGATTATTGCAGGTGTTTTAAACATTTAATGTAGGTCTGGCAGCGCTTATTTATCGGTCAAATACATATTAGATATTGACGATTATCGTGCCAATTTAAACAGTATGGTGCAATAACTGTGCCATACTTTATATTAATCGCATTAAACAAAAGTTTGTATTAGTAATAGATGTCTATTGATATTCGCTAGCTTGCAGATAGCTAGATGACAGACCGCTATATCCCGACGTCTTGTAGCGGATAATCAATCAAGGTAATGATCTGGCTGTTGGTCACTTTGCTTCTGATATCGGCGCTTTGGCCAAAGTACGAGCGCAGACGCTCTGCTTGGATATAAAAATTCATGTGCTGGCGCAAATCATGATTGATCATCAAGGTTTTTTTGGGGAGCTGGACGCTGATGGTGATGGTGACGCGGTGCTCATACCAAGTGACTTTGATATGAATAAAAATCGTCTCTGTGGTCATCTCCACCACGTTGAGGAGCATTTTTTCTAACACACTTTGCAGCGTCAAAGCGGTGATGACCATGTCATACATGATGTCTTCATCTGGCAGCTGCCATGTGACATCAAGCTTGTCAGATAGCCGGCTAGACTCAATGGCCAAATAGTGCTCACACAAAGCGATTTCTTCTTCAAAGCTAATCTCACGCGCGCCACTAAAGCTGGCGCGAAACAGCGCGGAGACGTGTTGTAGCAACTGGGAGGCGCGTTCTGGATTGGACTCAATCAACGACACCAGTGTGTTGATGGTATTAAAGAAAAAGTGCGGCGTGATACGGGCTTTGATTAAGTCGTTTTGGGCGTTTAGCTTGTGCTCAAAAGATTGATTAAGGGCATTCATCTCACGATAACGGCGCAAAAAGTATAATAGAAATACCAAGGTAAAACCGCCTGCAAGGATTAAGTCAAAAACCACTTCTAACACGAAGTTTTGTAGGCTGTATTCGTGCCAGCCCATGTTTATCATGACCAGCAAGACCAACACCATAGAGACAGCAGAGGCCAGCATAAGGATGGCGAGCACATACATACTGACCTTGGGTATGCTCATGCTCTTAAAGACAGGGCGCAGATAATCGATGATATACAAAGAAGGGATAATGCTTACGGTGTTTTGTATCACTCGGCTGCCAAACTTGATTATAAAGTCAGACCAAGTAGCTAGGTCATGGCGGTCAATCACCGTCACAAACAGCGACCAAAAAAAGATATAAATCAGCCACTGCCAAGGCTTCATGACCTCCATGAGCTTGGGGATAAAAAACTCTAAGCGCTCCGCTAGTAAGGCAACCTCATCATTTGCTATACTTGAGTTCTTATTCTCTTGACTTGTCTTGTATCGATATGAACGCCAACTCTTCAAACCCTAGTAATCCTGAATTAAATAAAAACGTGTCAGTTTCTGATTCTAGCACAGATGACTCTACAACAAATAACGCGGCGCAAAACAGTCCTGCCAGCGCGCCAGGCCAGCAAATGTGGGGCGGACGCTTTAGTGAAGCGACGGACAGCTTTGTGGCCGCTTTCACCGCTTCGGTCGGCTTTGATCAACGCTTTGCTCGACATGATATCCAAGGCTCTATCGCTCATGCGACCATGCTCAAAGAATGCGGGATTTTGACCGCTGATGAAGTGGCGACCATCATCGATGGTCTACAGCAGGTATTAGCTGAGATTGAAGCAGGCGAGTTTAATTGGTCTATCACCCTAGAAGACGTACACATGAACGTCGAGTCACGTCTGACTGATATCGTCGGCGCGGTGGGCAAAAAACTACACACTGGCCGTAGCCGTAACGATCAGGTGGCCACCGATATTCGCCTGTGGCTACGCGAAGAAACCGACAACATCATCGCGCTGTTGGTACGTTTGCAAAACGGCTTGCTGGATTTGGCCGAGCAGCATACGGACACCATCATGCCAGGCTTTACGCATCTACAAACCGCGCAGCCTGTCAGCTTTGGCCATCACGTGATGGCATGGTTTGAGATGCTCTACCGCGATACCGAGCGCCTCGTCGACGCCCGTCGCCGTATCAATCAGATGCCACTTGGTAGTGCTGCGCTTGCTGGAACGACCTTTCCGATTGACCGTACCATCACCGCGAGACTGCTAGGATTTGATGGCATTTGCCAAAACTCACTCGATGCGGTCTCAGACCGAGATTTTGCCATTGAGTTTACCTCAGCGGCCTCTATCCTTATGATGCATATGTCACGTATGAGCGAAGAGATTATCCTATGGATGTCGGCGCAGTTTAACTTTGTACAGATACCCGATCGCTTCTGTACTGGCTCGTCGATCATGCCGCAAAAGAAAAACCCTGACGTGCCAGAGCTGGTACGCGGTAAAGCGGCGCGGGTCTTCGGTCAGCTGATGACATTGTTAAGCCTGATGAAAAGCCAGCCGCTTGCGTATAATAAAGACAATCAAGAAGACAAAGAGCCGTTATTTGACTGTGTCGACACCTTGACAGGTTCGCTACTGGCATTCGCTGATATGCTACCAAACATCACACCCAATAAAGACAGTATGCGTCAAGCGACTATGAAAGGCTATGCGACAGCGACTGATTTGGCAGATTACCTAGTACGTCAAGGCGTGGCATTCCGTGATGCCCATGAGGTCGTCGGCAACGCTGTGGCTTTAGGTATCAAAGAGGGCGTTGACTTAAGTGACTTGTCATTGGCGCAGCTTCAGCAATTTAGCGACGCGATCGGCGATGACGTCTTTGATTACCTAACGCTAGAGGGCTCACTCGCCGCCCGTGATCATTTGGGTGGAACCGCGCCCAATCAGGTCAAGCAAGCGGTGGTTAATGGCCGCGCGCGCTTAAAAGCTTTTGCTTAATTTGCATAAACAGAGGTATGGTATTTCGACGCAGAACGGGTATAAATTTTCCTTGCGTGCTGTGCCTGTACAGACAGATGCTGCGTAAAACTCACCCCAGTCCCGCTGTATCTTTTTTATCCTGAACTCACTATCCAACACCCGCGCCTAGCACTTACGCCTTAGCGCGGGTGTTTTTTGTCATCACATCGCCAAAACTTTCATTAAACCGCTTGGCTGTTACCGTCTATACACCCGATAGCCTTTGCTAAATTTACTCAGATCGTTATCATAGGGTGATATTCATAGTTTATAAGGAGCCTCTAATGACTGAGACTTTTAACCCGCAAGCCAATACCGTGTTTTGCCGCAAATACAAGCAAGAGCTGCCAAAAATGCCGCACCCACCCTTCCCCAATCAAAAAGGCAAAGAGCTACAAGAAACAGTCTCTGACAAAGCGTGGAAAGAGTGGCTGGAGCAGCAAACCATGCTAATCAACGAAAACCATCTAAGCATGATGGACCCTGAGGCCAAAAAGTTTTTGACCGAGCAGCGTGAGAAATTTTTGGACAACGAAGACTATGAGCGCGCGCAGGGCTGGACACCAGAAAAATAAAAGCTCGACATCACTTTTATACTTATACCAGTATGCTAAATATCGAAACGCGCTATCTTTAAATAGCGCGTTTTTAATGGATGTTTAAAGGCCGTTGCTCAGTTTTTTATCGCTAGCTAGCGGTGAGATATCTGTCGCTATCACATCATCATTTTGGCGCGCCGCCATCCGATCATTGGCTTCTTGCACCGCTTTTTCGACCAGTGCATAGTCTGAGTGGCGTACATCTTGGCCGCTGATATAGTTGATGACCAGCTCGGCGATGTTTTGCGCATGATCACCAATACGCTCGAGCGCGCGCAACACCCACACGATATTGATGACCTTGGAGACGTGGCGCGCGTCTTCCATGATATAAGTCATCAAGGCACGCATCGCTGATTGATACTCTTCATTGACCACATCATCATTGCGCATCACCTCAAACGCCTGCTCAGCATTGGATTGACTAAAAGCCTCTAGCGCATTGTGCAGCATCAGACGTACTTGATTGCTCAGATGCTGCACTTCGGCATAGCCATACGCTGACTTACCTTGAGCGGCGAGCTTATTGGCCATTTTGGCGATTTTGACCGCTTCATCACCGATGCGCTCCAAATCCACCACGCCTTTACTGATGGACATCACCAAACGCAAGTCACTGGCCGCTGGCTGGCGTTTGGCGACCAATAACAAGATATGCTCATCCAGCTCGACTTCCTGCCGATTGATATCAAAATCCATCTCGATGACTTCTTGCGCCAGTGTGTCATCCTTGTCGATAAGCGCGTGAATGGCTTTGGCAACTTGGCTGGCTGCATGGTCGCCCATCACCAAAAACAGACGAATGGCTTCATCCAAATCTTGATCAAAACTTTTGGAGATGTGCTTGTCACTTTGCATGAGAGGTATTCCCTAAGTATCTGTATATTAATGGCGTGCTGCTGGCATAGCTGTATTGTTGTTATTAAAAATTAACGATAGTTTTAATCTGTACAGCGTTAGCCATAACGACCCGTAATGTAGTCTTCCGTGGCTTTTTGCGTAGGCGTGGTAAATATCTGATCGGTCTCGCCCATCTCAACCATATCGCCCAGATACATATAGACCGTGTAGTCTGACACTCGCGCCGCCTGCTGCATGTTGTGAGTGACGATGGCGATGGTATAATCTTTTTTTAAGTCTTCAATCAAATCCTCGATGGCGCCTGTCGAGAGTGGGTCAAGTGCCGAAGTTGGCTCATCGAGCAGTAGCACTTCAGGCTTGGTAGCGACACTACGAGCGATACACAGACGCTGCTGCTGCCCGCCTGATAGCGACAAACCTGAGGCTTTGAGCTTGTCTTTTACCTCAGGCCATAGTGCCGATTTTTTTAGCGCCCATTCCACCCGATTGTCCAGCTCAGCTTTGCTTAGTCTTTCATAAAGACGCACACCAAAGGCGACATTGTCATAGATGGACATCGGAAACGGCGTCGGCTTTTGAAAGACCATACCGACTTGCGCACGTAGCAGGTTGACATCGATGTCTTTGCCCAAGATGTTTTTGCCATCGAGGTTGATACTGCCTTCTGCACGCATGCCGGGGTAGAGGTCATACATACGGTTAAAGGTACGGAGCAGGGTTGACTTGCCGCAACCTGACGGGCCGATAAAGGCGGTGACTTTTTTGTCAGGAATGTCGATATTGATATTTTTTAGCGCCTGAAAATCCCCGTAATAAAAGCTTAAATCACGAATCTGCATCTTCGCTGCTGGCATGTCTTTGGGAATATCATGCTGTGTTTGCTTAGTTAAATTTGACGAATCTGGCTGCGACAGTTGCGTGGTCGTCGCCATCGATCTATGTAGTAAGCTGGCTGTGGTCGTATCAAAGTTGCTGCTATCTGCTGTGCTACGCGTTTTGCTGATGACGTCATTCATAATGTTATCCAACCTAGCTTAATGAATATAAATTTAGGTAAATGCTATATATAAGGTGATTTGGTGGTAGGCGTTATCGACTCTGGCTACTATTTGCTGGAGCTGCGTCCACCGATAAACCTTGCCAAAATATTGAGTACCAATACCGAAGCGGTAATCAGCAGTGCCGCCGCCCAAGCAAGGGCATGCCAATTGTCATAAGGACTCATGGCAAACTGATAAATGGTGTTCGGCAAGTTGGCAATCGGCTGACTCATATCGGTACTAAAGTATTGATTATTTAAGGCGGTAAATAGCAATGGCGCCGTCTCACCGGTGATTCTGGCAAAGGCCAACAGCACACCAGTGGTCAGCCCCGCTCGAGCCGCCTTAATCGTCACTTGCGTGACCATCTTCCACTTCGGCGTGCCCAGTGCATAGGCCGCTTCACGAATGCTATTGGGCACCAGATTGAGCATGTTTTCAGTCGTGCGCACCACCACAGGCACCACAATCAATGCCAATGCCAAGGCACCCGCCCACCCGGAAAAGCTTTGGCCTTTAACCATCAAGGCATAAATAAACAGACCAATGACAATCGACGGCGCAGAGAGCAAAATATCATTTAAAAAGCGCGTCACTTTGCCAAGCAGGCTGCCTTGCGCAAACTCAGACAAATAAATCCCTGTCATCAGGCCAATGGGCGCACCGATAAACAACCCCGAAAACGCTAACATTACCGAGCCGACAATGGCGTTGCGTAGACCACCTTCGCTCATCGGTGGCGGGGTGTCGGCGGTAAAGATAGGCATTTGTACCATGCCTTGGAAACCTTCGATAAACAGCGTCACCAGTATCCAAAATAGCCAAATCAAGCCAAATACCATCGCCGACATGGCAAAACCCAAGCCCAGCTTATTGGCCCAGCGTCTTTTGTTATAAAGACGCTTGTCGTAGCGGCTATCAAAGCCAGTCTGCGCAGGTAACGCTGAGTGCATCGCATTAGTAGGCATAAAACTCATTTCCATTTTTCAAGATTTTTTGTCAGCCTGTATATCGCTGTCGTCTGTATATCGTTATGTGTTAGCGGTTGCCTGCTTTTTGATCCATACGCATCAGCATGAGCTTAGCCAGCGACAGCACAATAAAGGTGATGATAAATAGTATGAGGCCAAGGTGCAGCAGCGAGGCCAGATGTAGCTCACTGGAGGCTTCGGCAAACTCATTGGCCAGCGCTGAAGTAATGGTGACACCCGAGGTAAACAGACTTGGGCTGATATTAAAGGCGTTACCAATAAGGAAGGTCACGGCCATGGTCTCACCCAGCGCCCGACCCAACCCCAAGATAACCCCGCCGACCACGCCTGCCTTGGTATAGGGCAAGATAATCTTAAACATCACTTCCCAAGTGGTCGCACCCATGCCGTAAGCTGACTCTTTGAGCAGGTCTGGCACCACAGAGAAAACATCGCGCATGGTAGCGGCAATAAAAGGAATAATCATAATGGCAAGCACCAAGGAGGCGGTAAACATGCCCAATCCCATTGGCGCACCGGTAAATAGTTTGCCGATGATAGGCAGTGGACCGACGTGTTCGATAAACCACGGCTGAATGTGATCACCAAAAAACGGCGCAAAGACAAACAATCCCCACATACCGTAGATGATAGAGGGAATACCAGCCAGCAGCTCAATGGCGATACCGAGAGGCTTTTTTAAGAAGTTTGGACACATCTCAGTCAAAAATATCGCAATACCAAAGCTGACTGGCACAGCGATTAAGATGGCAATAAAGGACGTCACCAGCGTGCCATAAATAGGCGCTAGTGCACCGTATTCATTGGCAACCGTATCCCAGTTATTACTGGTATAAAACCCAAGGCCAAATGCTTGAATGCTCGGCCAAGCGCCAATGATCAAAGAGAGCAAAATACCGCCCAAAGATAGCAGTACGAGAATGGCAAATGCCTTGGTGGCATTGACAAATAGTGCATCGTAACGTTTTTGTTTTGCCAGTTGCGACCTTAAATCATTCATAAGTGTCTCAGCATTAAATAATATTAAATCAAAATCTTGAAAAGACTCATCAGGTCTTATCACAGCAAACGAAACCTTAATAAAGGGTGCTATTAACGGTCATTAATAACGCTATTTTTAAGTTTGTTGTGATAAAACCTTTGAGACAACCACCGGAGAATAGGTGTCTCAAAGGGGCTTACAAGTACTGCTATACATATATAGAAAAACTACTGAGCCGGTGTGTAGACGGGTTGACCATCACGACCTTTGACTTCATTCCACTTGTCTTTAAACAGTGCCACTGCGGTATCAGAGAAAGGCACATAATCAAGCGCCATGGCACTATCATCACCTTCAGCATACGCCCAATCAAAGAAGTTCAGCACGCCAGCCACTTGCTTCGGGTTTTCTGGCTGCTTGTGTACCAAGATAAAGGTGGCAGCGGCGATGGGCCACGCTTGCTCGGTCTCAGAGTTGGTGATGACTTTATAAAAGCCTGCTTGCTGTGACCAATCGATATCACCTGCCGCAGCAAAGGTCTCAGCAGATGGCTGCACGAAGTTACCCGCCGCGTTTTTGAGGGCGGCATGCGCCATGTTGTTTTGCTTGGCATAGGCATACTCGACGTAGCCGATAGCGTTTTTCATGCGGTTGACGTAGCTTGATACGCCCTCGTTGCCTTTGCCGCCTGCCCCTGTGGCAGAGGTTGGCCATTTGATGGTTTTATCGACACCCACGCTGTCTTTCCAGTCAGTTGAAACCTTCGCCAAATAATCGGTAAAGTTAAAGGTTGTGCCTGAGCCATCTGAGCGAAACACGGTGGTAATGGCAGCATCTGGCAAGGTCAAATCTGGGTTCATGGCGGTGATAGCAGGGTCATTCCATTTGCTAATCTTACCCAGATAGATATCGGCTAGAGTTGCGCCGTCCAGCTTTAGCTCACCTGGCCCCACGCCATCGATATTGACAATCGGTACCACGCCGCCGATGACGGTTGGAAACTGAATAAGTCCTGCCGCATCCAGCTCTTCAGGGGTCATGGGGGCATCAGAAGCGCCAAAGTCAACGGTTTTTGCTTGGATTTGTTTGATGCCACCTGAGGAGCCGATAGACTGATAGTTGACCTGACCGCCAGTCGCGGCATTATAGTCATAGGACCATTTGGCATAGATAGGCTGCGGGAACGACGCGCCAGCACCAGTGATGTTCATGGCGATGTTTTCAGCTGATTTAAAATCGCTTGCTGGAGAAGATGTCGCTGTGCTGGTGGTTTCGGCCACTGTCGCCGCGCTGGTGTCACTCTGCGCTGCTGACTCTGCGGTGTCGGTGGATTTATTACAAGCGGTGAGTACTAAGGTGCAACTAACGGCGACTGCCAATAACGAATAACGCATGTAGGACTCCTAAAGTTTAACAACGATTGAAAAAAGCATGATTGGTGACATGTGTGACATCTTGACAAGTTTTTATGACAGTTTGATGACAACCGCCCAACTCTTTTATCTGCGTGACAAATAGGGTCAAATCAGTCGGCGCTTGAGGCTAACGCTATTAGCCTGCGTGTCATGACTCATGGCCTCGTGCGCACGTTGACTGACATACCGGTGGTCAAACACCAGTAGCCCTCATGGCAGAAGTTTGTTAGTATGAGACTGATTTACAACACTGACAGACTCGGGGTGCGGTGTATGAATGGCTGACTGCCTTTGTACATTCGCTGAG
This sequence comes from Psychrobacter sp. CAM01, assembly GCF_032842965.1. Taxonomy (NCBI): domain Bacteria; kingdom Pseudomonadati; phylum Pseudomonadota; class Gammaproteobacteria; order Moraxellales; family Moraxellaceae; genus Psychrobacter; species Psychrobacter sp. CAM01. Next base: position 2,505 of record NZ_JAWJBL010000005.1, on the reverse strand, counting down.
AGATCACCCGCCGAACCTGATGCGGTTAGTACCGACGCAGGGAAGTCTTCAGCACTTTATTATGTATGGCAAAAACGGGCAGAAATGCCTTGTTATCCTCATGACTGTTGGCCTAAATGCCCACTTTGTGGTGCTAAGCTTTATAGGGTTAAGTAGTGCCAAATAATGATGAGGGATACCAAGCGTCGCTTACAGGTTGATGACATCCTCCGCGAAGGCAGGTTTTCGCGATGATAGCTTTGACAGCCAGTGACGACGACGCAGCAAAAACTGCCTAGATGATAAGTGCTACCCCCGCAGCTTCTGGCGGTGTTGCTTTTATTCAAAAACCAACACGCTAGGACAGCATATGACAACCTCAACCTTACCTCCAAAGACCCAGAAAAACGCTTCTGACAAAAAAACCGACGCGTTAAAAACCCCTGCGCACCGTAGCGCCAAAGACACGCGCTTTGAAGAAGAAGCGCGCGACCTACACCGCATTCTCCCCGCCTCGCAAAAAGTCTATATCCAAGGCTCAAGACCTGATATTCAAGTGCCGATGCGCAAGATTACGCTGGACCCCACCCCCATCCAAGGCGTTGATGAGTCCGACTGGGAGCAAAACCCGCCGTTTTATGTCTACGACACCTCAGGCGTCTATACCGACCCTGATGCCCAAATTGACCTAACCCACGGCTTACCCAAACTGCGCGAGGGCTGGATAGCCGAGCGCGGTGATACAGAGCAACTAAGTGGTTTGTCCAGCTCATACGGGCAAGCGCGTGCGCGTGATATCACCACAGCCAATCTACGGTTTGCCCATATCGATAAGCCGCGCCGCGCCAAAAAAGTCAATGGTAAAGCAGGCAATGTCACCCAGATGCACTATGCGCGCCGCGGTATCATCACCCCTGAGATGGAATATATCGCCATTCGTGAGACGCAAAAGCAGCATGAACTGACCGATATGCGCCAACATGACGGCGAGAGCTTTGGTGCCAATACGCCAAAAATCATCACCCCTGAGTTTGTGCGTAGCGAGGTCGCGGCCGGTCGCGCCATCATCCCAAATAATATCAATCACCCTGAGTCTGAGCCGATGATTATCGGGCGTAATTTTTTGGTAAAGATTAACGCCAATATCGGTAATTCAGCACTTGGCTCGTCTATCGATGAAGAAGTGTCGAAGATGACATGGGCAACACGATGGGGCGCGGATACCATCATGGATTTGTCGACAGGCAATCATATCCACGAGACCCGTGAGTGGTTGATTCGTAACTCGCCTGTGCCCATCGGTACGGTACCAATTTATCAAGCATTAGAAAAAGTCGACGGCATCGCCGAAGACCTAACGTGGGAGATATTCCGCGATACATTGATCGAGCAAGCCGAACAAGGCGTTGATTACTTCACCATTCATGCAGGCGTGCTGCTGCGCTATGTACCACTGACGGCCAATCGCTTGACGGGTATCGTCTCGCGTGGCGGCTCTATCATGGCGCAGTGGTGCCTTGCCCATCATAAAGAGAGCTTTTTATACACGCATTTTGAAGAGATTTGCGAGATTATGAAGCAGTACGATGTGGCCTTTAGCTTAGGCGATGGTCTGCGTCCCGGCTGCTTACAAGATGCTAATGACGAAGCGCAGTTCGGTGAGCTGCGCACGCTTGGCGAGCTGACGAAAATCGCTTGGCAGCACGATGTGCAGGTAATGATCGAAGGTCCAGGGCACGTGGCGATGAACCGCATCAAAGAAAATATGGACTTGCAGCTAGAGACTTGCAGCGACGCGCCGTTTTATACTTTAGGGCCGCTGACCACTGATATCGCACCCGGTTATGACCATATCACCAGTGCTATTGGCGCGGCGATGATTGGCTGGTTTGGCACCGCCATGCTCTGTTATGTGACGCCAAAAGAACATTTAGGACTACCAAATAAAAAGGACGTAAAAGACGGTATCATCACCTATAAAATCGCCGCGCATGCCGCTGATCTGGCTAAGGGCCACCCAGGCGCGCAAGCTCGCGATAATGCCTTATCTAAGGCGCGTTTTGAGTTCCGCTGGGATGATCAGTTTAATCTGGCACTCGATCCTGATACCGCACGCGAATATCATGATGAAACGCTGCCAAAAGACGCGCACAAGTCGGCGCATTTTTGTTCAATGTGTGGCCCTAAATTTTGTTCGATGAAAATCACCCAAAACGTCCGTGAGTACGCCAAAGGGTTAGATGCGGCAGAAAGCTTAGGCACAGAGGCGATGAGTGCAGCTGAGATTGAACAAGGCATGCAAGAGATGACCGAAAAATACCATAGCGAGGGGCGACAGCTGTATAAAGAGGTATAATTCCGCTGATTTGACCGCTGTATATTTAATAGACCTCTTGCAAAAGTCATAGTCTAAGCTCGGAATTAATGATACCAGCAAACAGCTTCATTCTAAGATCGTAGCGCTGACGACGGTTGCGATATCTATGAGCCACGATTTTAAACAACTTGATTAAGCCTATTTTGTGC